>CAZGUU010000015.1:0-11868 GCA_964529315.1 uncultured Enterobacteriaceae bacterium | reverse complement strand
AGGCGGGCGAGCAGTGCGACGACGGCGATCAGGTGAACGACGACGAGTGCACGAATGCGTGCACGACGCCGGTCTGCGGGGACGGGATCGTGCAGGCGGGCGAGCAGTGCGACGACGGAAACACCGTGCCGAACGACGGGTGCTCGGCGACCTGTGAGCTCGAGCTGTGCGGCAACGGGGTCGTCGAGCAGGGCGAGACGTGCGATCCGCCGGGCAGCGTGGCCGGTCCCAACGGCAACGTCTGTCGCGCCGACTGCACGGTGTGCGGCGATGGGGTCGTACAGCCCGCCGAGCAATGCGACGACGGCAACGCCAACGGTATGGACAGCTGCACGAACATCTGCCTTTCGTCGAACCAGATCACGCACCCGTGCAAGCACCCCTGCCAGACGCTGATCCGCTTCATCGGCACGGCGACGACCAACGACGTCTTCGAGTTTCACGGCCGGGTCACACCCGGGACGAGCATCGATCCTCCCAACGAGAGCTTCAGCATCTCGCTGAGCAACGCCAACGGCGTGCTGTTCAGCGGCACCGTGCCGCCGGGCAGCATGCGAGGGCGGCGCTACTGGACCTTCCGCGTGCCTGGCGCCCGCAAGGCCGGCGGCCTCTCGCTGGTCCGGGTGACGCCGCGCAGCGACGTGCCGGGCACCTACAAGGTGGACGTCCGTGCGTACGGGGACTTCACCGCCGCGACCCTGGCCGAGATGACGATCGCCGTCACGATCGGCGACGACCCGTTCTCCAACACGACGACCTGGACGCAGACCAGCAACGGCTGGGTGGTCAACCTGCCGCTCTGAGCGAGGGAATCGCTGGCTCGGGGCTGCCGGGCCGCGCTCGCCGTAATCCGCGCACGGCCCGGGGGCTCACGCCCCCGGGCCGGGACCGCCGCCCGCGCAGATCCGATCCTCCGATCCGACGCGGATCCAGGAGGTCGTCCGGCCGATGAGCGGGATGCCGAGATAGCCGCGCAGCAGCAGCCGGTCCTCGTCCTCCAGCATGGCGGCGCAGCGGTACGTGCGGCCGCTGGTCGGGTCGTAGATCGATCCGCCCTCCCAGCGCTCGGGCTCGCCGTCGACGGGGGTGAGCCCGAGCAGGATCTGCAAGCCGACCAGACCTCGTCCGCGAAGCTCGGGCTCGGGGTTGTGGCTGTCGTGCAGCTCGCAGCCGCGCTCGTCGAGCGGCGATCTCAGCCAGACGATCCGGCCGCAGAGCCGCTCGCCGCAGGGCGAGATCTCGACCTGCGCGGCACCTCCTTCCGCGTGCCAGAGGCCGACGGGGGTCGCGACCGCGCCGGCGGCGGTGGCCGGGCCGAGCAGCAGCAGGAGCAGCGTCGACCCGACCGCCGTCCCCGGCCGCAGCTGCGCGGTGGCGACGGGCCGGCCCTGCGTCCTGGGCTTCATGCCGAGGAGAAGGCGGGGCCCCGCATAGGGGCGGATGAAGAAGTGGTAGACCAGCATGGTCGCCGAGAGCGAGGCGCCGATCAGGAGCACGAGCTTCGGGGCGATGCCGAGGGGCAGCCGCACCACCGCGAAGCCGATCACGACGATCGCGGCCTGGTGCAGGACGTAGACCGGGAAGGCCGACTCGCTGAGGTAGGCGAGCAGGGGGCTCGATCGCGTGAGAAAGCGGCGAGCGAGCCCGAGGAGAGAGACGACGAAGCACCACGCGGCGATCGCGCTTCCCGCGAGCACGATCCGAGGCGCCGTCGCGATCCCCAGCGTGAGCGCGAGGAGCGCCACCATGGCGACCAGCGCCACGAGCAGTGCCCGCTGCCATTCCCGGTGCACCGCCTCCTCGAATGCCGGGTGGCGGGCGAGGAGGAAGCCGAGCAGGAGGAAGGTGCTGTACCAGGCGAAGTTCGCCCAGTCCGCGTAGAGGTTGTAGATGCCGGGCCACAGCGGCCGGAGCCAGACCTGGATCGCGACCAGCGGCACGATGGGCAGGTAGACGGCGACCGCGCCCAATCGTCGCGTCCGGCGCGGCCGGTGCAGCGTCCACGCCAGGGCCGGCAAGTAGAGCATCGAGAAGGTCAGCAGGTAGGCGACGAACCAGAGGTGTGCCCAGGTGAAGCGGTCCAGGCGGGTGAAGAACTCGGGCAAGAGCTCGAGGAAGCTCGCCTCGAACGGTGGCGCTACGGGCAGGCCGCCCGGGATCACCTGACGGAAGCCGTCCTGGAGGGTGGGGCTCACGGCGAGTCGGAGGTGATTCAGGTCGAGGCCGCTTCGCAGCTCGAAGAACTTGATCGGTGGGCCGAGCAGCGCGCAGCCGGCGATCAGCGGCACGAGCAGTCGGGAGACGCGCTCGCGGGCGAACCCCCCGACGCCGCGGGTGCCGAGCGAGGAGGCCATCGACCAGCCCGCGAGCACGAAGAACAGCGGCATGTGCCAGAGGCTGATGAAGCCGCAGAGCACGAGCAGGCCGAACGACAGATCCTGGTTGCGGACGTGGAAGAACGGTGCGGGGTTGAACACCATCGCACCGTGGAAGACGAAGAGCAGGTAGGTCGCCAGCACGCGCAGCCAGTCGACATCGACGCGCCGATCCTCCACCGACGTGGCTACTGGATTCATCGTTCCTCCCTCCCTTCGAGTGCGCCGACGACGAACCGAACCACCGTCTCCTCGGCGATGGCGTCGTCCACGGCTTGCGGGTGGGCGTCCCAATGGCGGTGCACCGCCCAGAACACGGTGGTCTCGACGATGAGCCGCGCGGCGAGCAGCGCATCGGGCATCGCGCGGAGCCCGTGTCGCCGCATGCGGTCCTCGAGGAAGCTCGCCAGGCCGCCGACCAGGCCGCCGCGGGCGCCTTCGAACCACAGAGCGCCGAGCTCCGGATGGTCGCGCGCCGATCGATCGACGAGCTCGATTGCGCGGCGGTGGCGAGCCAGGACGCGATAGAGCTCGCGCACGATGCCCTCGAGCTCGAGCGCCGCATCGCCGCTGCGACGGCGACCGCCGGCCTTCTCGAGGGAGGCGAGCGTCGCGTTGCGCGCGAGCTGCTCTCGGACGAAGGCCACGGTCGCGCCCGCAGCAGGCGTGGGCACGGGCAGCGCCGGCGGATCGCGAAATGGGCGCTCGGCGTCCGCGTAGCGGATGGCGAGGTCGAAGAGCGCCTCCTTGCTCGCGACGTAGAGGTAGATCGTTCCCTTTGCGACCCCCATGGCGTCGGCGATGTCGGCCATCTGCGTGCGGCGATAGCCCTGCTCGACGAATACGCGCGTGGCGCAGTCGACGAGCTGCTCGAGGCGACCCGTGGGTGGGCGTCGTGGCATGCGGCCATTAATAACTGACTGATTCAGTCAGTCAAGAGGCTTTGCGGCGAGGTCGTGCACCCGTCGGGGCAGGGTGGAGGGCTGCCGCGGCCGCCGTCAGGCGCCGAGCTCGGCGATGCGCTGAAACTCGGCCGGGGTGAGCTGCATGACGCTCAGGCGCGGCTGGCGGACCAGCGCGATGCCCTGCAGCAGCGGGTCCGCCTGGATCGCATGGAGCGACACGGGCCGGCGCAGGGTCTTCACCGCCGCCAGGTCCACCGCCACCCAGCGTGGGTCGTCGGCCGTCGGGTCCGCGTGGGCCTCGCGCACCACCCGGCAGAGCCCGACCACCTCCTGGCCGACGTTGGAGTGGTAGTAGAGCACCCGGTCGCCGGAGCGCATCGCCAGCAGGTGGTTGCGCGCCTGGAAGTTGCGCACCCCGTCCCAGGTCGTGCGCCCGTCGCGTACGAGCTGCGCGAACGGGTACTTCGTCGGCTCCTGCTTGACGAGCCAGTGTCGCCTGGCCATGGGCGGTCTCCGCGGCCCGGATGGCCGGGCCGCGGTCGCGTCGCGGGCGGCTCCTAGAGCGCGGCCTCGAACAGGCCCGCAGCTCCCATGCCACCGCCGATGCACATCGTGACGATGCCCCAGCGCTTCTTCTGCCGGCGCAGCTCGAGCAGTAGGGTGCCGACCATGCGCGAGCCGGTCATGCCGTAGGGGTGGCCGATCGAGATGGCGCCGCCGTTGGGGTTGAGCCTGGCCGGGTCGATCCCCAGCCGGTCGCGGCAGTAGACGGCCTGCGAGGCGAAGGCCTCGTTGAGCTCGACGATGTCGATGTCGCTGATCTTCAGGCCGTGCTGCTTGAGCAGCTTGGGAACGGCGAACACCGGCCCGATGCCCATCTCGTCCGGCTCGCAGGCGGCGAATACGCAGCCGCGGAAGAAGCCCAGTGGCTGGATGCCGAGCGCCTTGGCGCGGTCGAGCGACATGATCAGGTTCACCGAGGCTCCGTCCGAGAACTGCGAGGAGTTGCCCGCGGTCACCGTGCCGCCCTCGGGCTTGAAGGCGGGGGCGAGCTTGGCGAGCCCTTCGCGGGTCGTCTCCGGGCGGTTGCACTCGTCGCGGTCGACCGTCGCCTGCTTCTGCGACTTCTCGCCGGTCGCCTTGTCGATTACCTCCATGGTGACCGTCATCGGCGCGATCTCCTCGCGCTGCCGGCCGGAGGACTGGAAGGCCGCCGTGCGTTGCTGGGAGAGCAGGGCGAGCTCGTCCTGGCTCTCGCGGCTCACCTTGTAGCGCTCGGCGACGATCTCCGCCGTCAAGCCCATCGGCATGTAGATGTCCTTCTTGTGGTCGAGCAGCCAGGGGTTGAAGAGGTTCTTCTTGTTGATGTCCTGCTGCGTCATGGTGATCGACTCGAGGCCCCCGCCGATCACCGCTTCCGCGCCCTCCACCTGGACCATGTGCGCTGCCACGGCGACCGCGTTCAGCCCCGAGGAGCAGAACCGGCTCACCGTGCCGCCGGGGACCGTCACCGGCAGGCCGGCGAGCGTGGCCACGTTGCGCCCCACGTTGAAGCCCTGGGGACCCTCGGGAAAGCCCGCGCCGATGACCACGTCCTCGATCTCGGCCGGGTCGAGCTGCGGCACCTTGCCGAGCGCGTCCTTGATGCAGTGGGCGGCCATGTCGTCCGGGCGCGTGATGTTGAAGGAGCCGCGGAACGACTTGGCGAGGCCGGTCCTCGACGTGGCGACGATCACCGCTTCGCGCATGGGCATGACGCAACCTCCAATGCAGGGTTGGGCTACGGCGCGCGATCCCTCACGGCGCCGCTCGGTCGGCCCGGGCCGTGCTGCCCGGCTCGGCGGGAAATTCGCAGTTGGAGTGAAGGAACGCAAGCGGGGGCTGGCCCGTCCTCGATAGCGACGTCGCGTAGTGCCGCGAGCACCGGCGCCAGGGCTCCAGGATCGACGAAGACGTTGATGTCGACGTCGTTGGTCGCGCGCGGGATGCCGTACTGCCCGTAAGCGTGAGTCCCGCCCATTGCGTAGGGGACGCCGCGTCGCTCGAGGGCTCTGGCGATCCGAAGGCCGGCCTCGAGGGCGTCCCCGGGAGCGCTCATGCTCGCGGCTTGCACTCGCTCCGCAGGCGCTGCAGCGCCGCGACCGTGCTCTCGGGCAACGGGTCCCGGTATGCGAGGATGCGCTCCCTGTCGGGCCGCGAGGCGAGCTGTCGCGCTGCGGTCCGGCAAGCGGTGGCCATGGCGCGAGCGCGCTCTCCGGGCGTTCGGTCACGCCATGGCTCGGCCTCACGGGCCACGGCGGTCCGGTTGTCCAGGGCCCAGCTGGGGAGGCCGACCATCGACGGTGAAAGATAGCAGAATGCTGCGCTCGCCCCTATCCGAAGGGCCCGGCGCCGCGCGGCGGCGAGGCGGTGCGGGATCGGACGCGGCTTCGCCCCCGTGTAGAGTGGAGTCTGCCCGAGGTGCGCGGGCACCGTCGAGGATTCCTACCAGGTCGGCTCCCCGGAAGAGGATGTCTTGCGTAGCATTGACCCGCCTCGCGGCCCGAGCGAACCTCGCTTACGTGGAGGCCGCGCGCCGCGCGCCGCGAGCGCCGAGCCCCATGACAGGGGCGCCCGTCGGGCGCGACAGGATCGAGGTCGGCTGAATGGGGATCGCCCTGGACACGCTTGTGTACGCGCGCCGGCTGCGCGAGGCTGGCTTCAGCGAGCAGCAGGCCGAGGGCCAGGCCCGAGCGCTCGCGGCCGCCATGACGGATTCGCTTGCGACCAAGCAGGACCTGCGCGAGTTCGACGCGCGCATCGACGCTCGCTTCGTCCGGATCGACGGGCGCTTCGAGTACCTCCAGAAGCACGTCGACGCACGCCTGGAGGAGCTGGAAAAGCGCTTCGAGACCCGCCTCGAGGAGCAGGAGAAGCGCCTCGGGACTCGCTTGGGGGAGCAGGAGAAGCGCATCGAGACTCGCTTGGGGGAGCAGGAGAAGCGTCTCGAGATCCGCTTTTCCGAGCAGGCGGCTCTCGTCGGCGGGCAGCTCGCCGATCTCGAGCGACGAGTCACGCTGCGCCTGGGCGCCATCACGGTCGCCGGAATCGGCGCCGTATCTGCGCTCGTCAAGCTGCTTTGAAGCGAGCTTCTCGCCGAGAGGCTATCTGGGCTGCACCTGCCCTCGGGTCCCTGGCCGGGGTCACCGGCAGAGCCCCGAGGCTGCTCGATGCGCGGGCGAGCCAGGTCTTGACGTCGATCGCGCTGTGGACGATGGCCTGCTTGCTCCGTCCGTTCGACGGCAAGCTCTAGATCATCGAGCGCGATCCCGGCCGATCAAGCTCCGTGACGGCGCCCCGCTCCCTCGTCATCATCCAGTCGGTCCGAAACGGACCCTCAGACAGCGAAAGAGCATGAGCGGCTATACCTTCGCAGACCCTCCTCGGCGGCGTCTCTGGGCCGGGGCGGGCTCGCACTTGAGCATCGCGGCAGCGGCCCGGCGTCCCGTCTCGACCGCAAAGCTCGTGCCGCGGTCCCAGGGGTAGACGTGGCTCATGCTTGCCCAGAAGAGGCCGGCGATCGGCGTCTCGAGGGAGGGCACGCAGCGGCTGTGCCCCGTGAGTGCGACCGGCTGCGCGTAGGGCTCGCGGTGCAGCCAGGCGCCCTGCACCCATCGATCCTCGAAGCTCGGCTCGATCTCACGTAGCGCGGGAAGGAAGCGCTCGAGCAGGTCGTCGAGGGAGAGACGGAACAGCTCATTGCCCGGGTGGGCATAGCTCGCGAGGTAGAGCAGGTGCTGGCCCCCGTAGTGGCGCGGCGAGACCAGCTTCGTGTGCTCGACGAGCGCCAGGAACGGGAAACGGCCGGCGGGCAGGTTGAGCCAGTACGCATTCCTCAGCAGAGGACGATCGAGCGCCAGCACGAGGACGACCGCCCCGAGCGACTCGAGCTCGCGAAGCCGCCTGGCGTAGTCGCCCGGCAGCTCGGGAGCGATGCGCTCGAGCAGCGCCGGCGAGACCGTCGCGAGGGCGGCGTCGCAGCGCTCCTCACCAGACGAGTGCACGACGGCGAGCCGAGCCCCGCCGCCTGCGCTCGTCTCAAGGCGGCGGATGAGCCGCACCGGTGCGCCGAGGCGCACCTCGCCGCCCGCCTCGCGCACCCGCTGTGCCAGCCGCTCCGCCAGCGCGGCAAAGCCGCCCGCGAAGTATCCGAGGCGCGGCGTCCGGGCGGCGATCCGCGCCCAGAACCACGCCATGTTCACGTCGCGACCGCGGCGGCCGAACTTCCCCTCGAGAAGAGGGCGCCAGAGCGCATCGTAGGCGCGCGCCCCCATGGCACGGCAAAGCCACTGCTCCGCCGTCGTCCTCTCCAGGCGCCGCCAATCGCGCCGGAGTCGAAGCAGCAGGACCGCGCCGCCCACGCGCAGCCGATCCGATACCCGAAGATGCGGATATCGCATCACGGCCGCCGGGCAGTCGAAGGGGTGGGCCCCGTGCGACGGACACCAGTAGGCCGTGGTCGGTCTCGCGAGCAGGAGCAGGTCGCGCGCCCCGATCTCGCGCGTCAGCTCGAGGATCGCGCGATCGGAGGTGAAGACGTGGTGGTAAAAGCGTTCCAGCTTCCACTCCCAGCCCGGCACCTGAAAGCCCGAGGCGAGGCCACCCACCTCGGGCGACGCTTCGAAGAGGACCACCCGGTGCCCCGCGCGAGCCAGGTCATAGGCGGCGGAGAGCCCGGCGAACCCCGCACCGACGATGGCGACCCGCACGGCTCAGCCCCCCGCTGCCGCGGTCGGGGAAGCCGGAGAGTCGTCGACGCGATAGATCGTGAAGACGAAGTTTCGGAAGGCGATGTTCGCCGCGTTCGCCGCCACCAGCGCGTCGACGGCTCGGTCGTGCTCCCAGTTGAAGAAGTCCGACGTGATCAGGTAGTCGCGGCCGTGGCCCAGCCGCTCGCGCTGCGCTTCGTCGAGGACGTTCGAGAGACGGAGATCGACGACCGTTTGCAGGTCCCAGTGCCGCCACCAGCCCGCGCTCCAGAAGCGGACGCCGGGCTCGGCGCGTTGGGTGTGCCGGACCCACTCGGCCGCCTCGAACAGGGCGCGTGTGCGCGGCTCGACCTCCCGCGAACGGGTCGGGACCGACGTCGTGCCGGGGTTGGAGAGCAGGAGACAGGCCGCGAGAAGCACGAGCCAGCCCAGCGCGAGGCGGCGCCGCAACGCGCCCAGGGCAAAGTGCGCGTAGAGCGGCAGCGCCAGGAGGGCGAGGGACACGTGCCGCACCCAGGGGTAGTCGGAGAGGGTCAGCCACCAGAGCCCGAGAACGAGAACCTGTGCCCCGAAGAGCACGGCGAGACGGGCGTTGGCGTCCGCGCGTCCGTGCACGGTGCGGAGCAGCAGGGCGGGCCATGCCGCCAGAATCGAGGCGAAGGCGACCCAGGCCCACCCCATCTGCCCGTGGAGGAGCCGGGCCCTCACCCCGAGGTTCTCGACGAAGGTGGGCCTGCCCCCGCCTCGCGCCAACCCCGACCCTCGCTCGCGGAAGAACGCTGCAAAATCCTGCCAGCTCTGCGCGTACGCGGCGACCGACCCGAGCTCGGCCAGCTTGAACGCCTCCGCCGCGATCGCCACCGCGGCTAGCGCGGCGAGCCAGGGCGCGCCATCGCGCAGCGCCCGTGCGCGGCGTGCTCCCCCGACGAGCACGGCGACCGCGATGCAGCCGACGGGCACCAGCGCCATCACCTTGGTGACGATGGCCAGGCCGGCGAGGATCCCGCTCACGGCGGGGCGGCGCAGGTTCCGGCGGTCCTGCGACGGATCGATCGCGAACAGCGTCGCGAGCGCCGCCAGCAGGCCCGCGGCGACTTCTCCCCACGGCAGGACGAAGACGGCAAAGGGTTTCATCGTGACGGTGACTAGGAGCAGCAAGCTGACCACCGCCGACGCCGCCCCGACGGCCGACTCGACCCGGCTGACGACGATCGACCACGTCGCCGCGAGGAGCCCGAGCACGATGCTCGACGAGACGATGTTGGGGAGGAATGCTTCGTCCCCGAAGACGCGCAGGGCGGCCGCGATCGGCACCAGGAGCGTCGGGCCGGTGGTCACCTCGACCGGCCAGACGACGTAGCGGTCGTAATCCCAGAGGCCGTAGCGGCCGTGAAAGGCGAGGTTGCGCGCGACCATCGCGTTGTACGAGCCGTCGTAGGCGTCGACGGCGGAGCGGGCCTGGGTCAGCGAGCACAGGGCGAGGTACGCCAGCAGCAGCGCCGTCGCGATCGCGGCCCCGACGCGAGCGAGGCGGCCGTGCGACCGGCGGCCGCCGGTCACACGCCGCGCCTCGCCGTCCATCGCGCTCAATGGACGCCCGCTCGAGGAGCCGTCTGTCGAGCTGGCGCCGCGCCGCCGCGAGCGCGTCCATGTGGCTTGCGACGGGCGCCAGATCTGCGAAGGGCTGCCAGCGGGTCTGTTGCGCCATCCCCTGCACTTCGGCTCGACGTCGGCCCGCTCCTTGCCGACATCTTGCTTCGACGTCGTCTGTGCGCCCCGAACGCGTGAGGTGAACCCGCGTTGCACCCACCGGATGGCGGCCCATGATCAGTCGAAGTCGTACAGGGGTGCATCATCATGAGCGGGAGGTAGACGCCGAGGATCGGGACGTTGTGCACCGCGCTCGAGGGCCGGCCGGTCAGCACCTCCATCGCGACCACGGCATCTGCCGCTTCGTCGTGCTGCAGCCCGGGCACTGACAGGTCGTAGATGCCGACAGTCGTGAAGATCGTGGCCCCGGCCACGAGGCCGGCGATGGCGAACAGCCGTGGCGTGGAAGCGCGGATGTCCGACGTCAATGTAGCGTTTGAGGTCCTCATGCGGTCTCGGACAACTGACGCGACGGGTGCGACTTCCTTACGATTCGCAGCACGCTGTGTACAACGACCGGGTCGGTTTCCGCATCTTGGGCGTTGCACCTCTCACATCCCGATGTCTTGACCTCACCCCCACGCGTCGACCACCGCCCACCACCGGCGAAATGGGGCGGCGTGGTGAGTCGGCTGGTCGTCCGCCGAGTACGACCACCGCGCGTTCACGTTCGACGCTCGGCTCGGGCTGCTCGCCCGACCGTACACGCGCGACGAGGGCGAGCTGCACCGCGGCCTCGTGATCGACGACCTCGCCATGGGCGCCATGGGCGCCATGGGCGTCGTGGTCGCGGCGCTGGCTCTCGTCGCGGCCTGGGTGCTCGGCCGCCAGGGTGCTAACCCGGCAAATCATGCGAACGGGACGGAGGCCGGGTGCCGCGGGCGCGGCGGCGGGTGGCGGGCCGGCCCGGGCCGGGACGGTGCAGGTCGTCCCGTCCCGGTGGCGAGCTCTCAAATCTTTCAGCTTGACGACGCGGACCAGGCGGGTCGCGCTGCTCTGGGTGGTCATCGCCGCGACGATCACGCTTGGCGAAGCCGGTGCGGGCCCGGCCCCCGCTCCGCGGGGCGACAGCCCCGGGGTGCCTGTGGAAGCCCCGGTGGGAAGCTCGATCGCGCCCGTGGGGGCGCGCGCGGCAGGTGCCGAGACGATCGCGCCCGAGGATGTGGGCCGCCGGATCGACGCAAAGGACGCGGCGTTGGTCCTGCTCGACGTCCGCAGCCCCGAGGAGTTCGCTGGCGGCCACATCCCGGGCGCGCGCAACATCCCGCACGACCAGGTCGCGGCGCGCATCGTCGAGCTCGGCCCGCTGCGCGCGAATGAGGTCGTGGTCTACTGCCGCAGCGGTCGTCGCGCGGCGCTCGCGATAGAGATTCTGCGGGCACAGGGCTTCGGCGCCGTGCGGCACCTCGACGGTGACATGGTCGGATGGTCCGAGGCAGGCCGGCCGATCGAGACGGGCCCGGCGCCGCTTTCGGATGGCCCGGGCCGGTAACGCCGCGGCCCGCGTCGATGCGTGCCCGGGCCGCACTGGGGCGTTGGCTTCGGGGAGCGGAGCCCGGGGGTGTGCCCGAGCAACCCGCGACGACGTGCATCCTGATGCGGTGATGCCATCTTGGTATGCGCGTATGCGTGCGGACGACGATCTCACTCGAGGAAGGACTTCTCGAGGACGCCAAGCGTCGCGCCAGCGAGAGCGGTACGACGCTCAGCGAGCTCATCGCGCGCGCTCTCCGCGCTGCCATCAGCACACCGGCGGGTGCCACGCGAGAGCGTCCGTTTCGACTCGTCACCCATGGCACCGGAGGGCTGCGGCCCGGCGTCTCCCTGGATCGGGTGTACGAGGTTCTCGAGACCGAGGATGCGGCCGGGCTGCGTGCCGCCGGACGACGGAAGAGACGAGCATGGTGAGCCCGGACGTGAACGTGCTCCTATAGGCACACCGCTCGGACCTCGAGCCGCACGAGGGCTATGCCGACTGGTTGCGCTCGACGGCCGAGGCAGCGGAGCCGTTCGCCCTCTCGGAGATCGTCGTGAGCGCGTTCCTGCGCATCGCGACCAGCCGGCGGGTCTTCCGCCATCCCACCCCGCTCGCGGCGCGCTCCTGAGGTGGTCGCCGCGCGGACGCGCCGGCGGCGGGCGGGCTGTCGCCCGGCGCCGCCTCGAGGCCCGCCCTCAGCGCTCGAGCTCGCG
>CAZGUU010000014.1:21966-33040 GCA_964529315.1 uncultured Enterobacteriaceae bacterium | reverse complement strand
TCGTCGTGATCGTGCTCGACCGGCCGCGCCACGAGCAGCTCATCGAGGAGATCCGCAGCGCCGGCGCGCGGATCCGGCTGATCTCCGACGGCGACCTCTCGGCGGGGATCTCGGCGGCCGTCCGCGGCACCAACGTCCACGCCGTCATGGGCACCGGCGGCGCTCCCGAGGGCGTGCTCGCGGCCGCTGCGATCCGCTGCTTGAACGGCGGCATGCAGGGCCGGCTGGTGCCCACCAAGGATGGCCAGGAGGAGCGCATGCGCGCCATGGGGATCACCGACCCCAAGCGGATCTACACCGAGCGCGACCTGGCCCCGGGCAACGAGATCCTGTTTGCCGCCTCGGGCGTGACCGACGGTCCGCTCATGGCGGGCGTGCGGTTCTTCGGCAGCGGCCTGCGCACGAGCTCGGTGATCATGTCACTGCGCGCCCGGCGCATCCGCTTCATCGACACGGTGCACGTCGACGACAAGCCGGACACGGTCGTCGAGTTCTAGCCCCCTCGGGGACGAGGAGCGGTGCGCCGGCGCTCGCCGGCAAAGCGAATCGCCGCGCACCGCTCCCGCTCGGCGGCCCCGAGTGGCTCAGCGTCAAAAGGCCAGACAGCCGTCGTTCTTCGTGCAGCCGTCGAAGTTGAGGTTGATCGCGGCAAGAGCGCTCGCCAGGTCGGCGTAGCTCACGCCGGACGGCAGCGCGCCACCCGCCGCCGCCGCGTCGGCAGCCGACACGAGCTGAGCGACGGTCAAGCCCTCCAGCTCGGGCGCCACGCACGCGACCAGCCGCAGGCTCGACGGTAGGCCGGCGATCGAGACGTCGAGCTTCACGCCGACCAGCTGCGCCGCGAGGTTGCCCGCCGGGGTGCTGGCCGGATCGGTCAGATCCGCGAGCAGAGCGCCGGACGTTCCCCCGCCGGGCAGGAACGTCGCAATCGCCTGCGGCGCGGTCCACAGCGCGGTGAAGCCACCCGAAGCCCCGTCGGGCCCCGAGAGGTCGCCGATGCGCAGCCCCGTCGGGAAGGCGCTCGAGAAGCCCGCGTCTCGCAAGCAGCCGGCGTTGCCGCCGCTGCACTGGCCGCCCCAGCCGCCGACGGAATGGGTGCAGTACTGTCCGATCCCGATCGTCGGCGTCGGGGTCGGGGGCGCCGTCGGTGTCGGCGTGGGAGTCGCGGTCGGTGCTGGTGTCTTGGTGGGCGTCGCGGTCGGTGCTGGTGTCTTGGTGGGCGTCGCCGTCGGTGCCGGCGTCTTGGTCGGCGTCGCCGTCGGTGCCGGCGTCTTGGTCGGCGTCGCCGTCGGTGCCGGCGTCTTGGTCGGCGTCGCCGTCGGTGCTGGCGTCTTGGTGGGCGTCGCGGTCGGTGCCGGCGTCTTGGTCGGCGTCGGCGTCGCTGCAGGGGTCGCCGTCACAGCCGGCGTCGGCGTCGGAGCGGGGGTGCCGGTCGCAGCCGGCGTCGGTGTCGGAGCGACGGTCGCGCTCGGCAATGGGGTCGGGGTCGCGTCGGGCCCCGGCGTGGGGTGGACCAGGATCGGCTGGTGCACGCCGTCGATGCGCACCTTGAGACCCACCACGTGACCGGCCAGGGCCGCGCCCTTGAGGAACAGGACATTGCTCGCCTGCGGGGCGAACAGGGTGCCCGTAAAGCTGCCGAACTTGCCTACCTTCGCAACCTTCCCACCCAGGTAGATCTCCAGATCCTGCGGATTCCCGCTCGACGGCCCGATCGACGTCTCGTTCGATGCGCGCAACGATCCCGACACGTAGATGGTCGTCGTGCCCGGCCCAGCTACGACGCGCGCTCCAGGGCCGAGCTTCAGCTCGCGGAAGTTGTAGACTCCGGCCGCAAGCGTCAGCAGTCCGCCGGGAAGCACGCTGACCTGCGCGAAGCAGCCGGGGCTCGTAGAAGCCGAACCGCCCGCCTCCACCGTCAGGCGGGGCGCCGTCTCGGTGCAGGTGTCGGACACCTGCGCCGGAAGGGGCGGAAGCACGAGCACCGGCACTCCCACGGTCGAGGTCGCACCACGAATTTCGGCTCCGACGCGCAGCAAGACTCGGTTGGCGAACACGTCGTTCACCGAAGAACCAGTCTTGAGCTCGACCACGTCGGCCGCGACGTACGACGTGTCCGGCCCCACGGGGCCCGACCACAGGAAGCCGTTCAGCTCGACCTTGAGCGTGCCCTCCGGCTCGGCAACCGCGAAGTTGCCTTCCCGCAGCAGATTCCATCCCAGGGTCAACTTCTGCCGCGCCACGACGACGTAGTCGCGCCAATCGGCCGAGGGCACCACGGCCCCGCCGGCTGCGGCGCCACACCCAAGCCCAAGCCGGCCACGAGCATCCACACGGCGGCGCGCCGGCGCCTCGCGCCAAGACTCGAGCCCAGCCTCTCGCAGTGCACCGCGGGGGCGGCAGCCGGGGCCGGAGTGGGAGTGGGAGCGGAATCTCGACCGTGAGGGGTGAGCATCATGTTCGGGTGGCTCCGTGGCGGCGTCGCAAGATCATCGCAAACAGGAAGACGAGAGAGTGATCCCATGACAAGCACGGCACCTCGTTTGGTCAAGAGCCTTTGCGGCCTTTTCGCACGGCTAGCGCCATGTGCGGAGGGCTGCCATGGCGTCTGCCATGGATCGTGAGCCCTCGCCTCGGCCGGATCGGCTCAGCCTGGGCAATGCTCGCGCAGCGCCGCCGCCGTCGCGGGTAGCGCCGCCGCCCAGGTGTCGTCGGCGATCAGCGCGCGCAGCCGTTCGAGATCCCCCAGCGTGTCGACGTCGAAGCCGGGATCGAGGAGGCTCGTCCGCAGGCCGAGCTCCCTCGCGCGGCCGAGGGTCTGCTCGAGTACGTGCGGCGAGCTCCACGCCACGCCGGTGAAGACGTCGTGCACCCCGCGCGCCGCGATCAGGTAGTAGCCTCCATCGTCGGCCGGGCCGAGCACCAGGTCCGCGGTGGACAGCCGCACGAAGGCCTCGCGCACCGCCCGCGGCGAGAGCTGCGGCATATCGGAGCCGACCAGCGCGCAGCGCGCGAAGCCACGCGTCGCCGCTCCGGCGAATGCAGCGTGCATCCGCTCCCCGAGATCGGCGCCCGACTGCAGCGAGCAGGCCTGGGGTACGATGCCGAAGCGATGCGCGAATCCCGGGTCCGGAGGCGCGATGGCCCAGAGCGTGCGCCAGGGGCCGACGGTCAGGCGGCGGCCGAGGTCGGCGAGGAATGCGGCGTAGAGCGCGGCGGCCGCCACCGGCCCGATGGCCCGTGCCAGTCGTGTCTTGACGTGGCCAGGATCCGGATAGCGCGCGAAGATCGTGAGCAGCTGCTGCGACGTCGATTCCATGGCTCGCCTGCCGACGACGCCACACGCGCCCCCACGCTGCAAGCCGGACCCGAGGCGCGCGAGAAGCCGTCTGCGGCCCGAGAAGCTCGGGGCACGGCCGACGTCACGCGGCATTGCACCGTCCTGCGGGGTTGTTAGAACCGCTGCCGCGTCGCGCGCCGGCGCCGCGGCCGACCGCGAACGCCCGCGCGGCGCAAGACCTCGAGACGCGTGGCGCGTCCCGAGAGTGCCCCCGGGAGCCGCCAAGCCATGGATCTCAGCTTCAGCGCCGAGTACGAGAAGTTCCGCGACGAGGTGCGCGCCTTCCTGCGCGAGAGCTGGTCGGCCGAGGACGCGGCCTACGAGCCGCTGGACTCGGAGCGCACGCTGCTCGGCGGCGGGATCCGGACCGATCCACGGGCCACCGAGCTTCGCATCGCGGCCATCGCGCGTGGCTACCTCTACCCGCACGTGCCCAAGCGCTATGGGGGTGGCGAGCAGCCGCCCGACCCGCTCAAGCAGGTGATCGTCGCCCAGGAGTTCAAGAGCGCACGTGCTCCTCACGAGGTGATCGGTCAAGGGCCGAACATGCTCGTGCCCACGCTGCTCGAGCACGGCACCGAGGAGCAGAAGGAGAAGTTCGTCCGCGGCACGATCCTCGGCCAGATCAAGTGGTGCCAGGGCTACTCCGAGCCCGGCGCGGGCTCCGACCTGGCCTCGCTGCGCACCAAGGGCGTGCGCGAGGGCGACTTCTGGGTGATCGACGGACAGAAGATCTGGACCTCCGATGCGCAGCACGCCGACTGGATGTTCTGCCTGGTGCGCACGGAGCCCGACGCCCCCAAGCACGAGGGCATCAGCTACATCCTGATCGACATGAAGACCCCGGGGCTCACCGTGCGCCCGCTACGCCAGATGACCGGAGGGGCGGACTTCAACGAGGTGTTCCTGGAGGGTGTCCGGGTGCCCTACTCCAACCTCGTCGGCGAGCGTGGCCGCGGCTGGATCGTGTCCCGCTCGACGCTCAAGCACGAGCGCGCCCTGATCGGCGGCTCGAGCATCAACCGGCGGATCTTCGACGGGGTGACGATGCTCGCGCAGGGGGTCGTGGTCCGCGGCCGGCCCGCGGTCAAGGATCCACTGATCCGCAATCGGCTGGTCGAGCTCGAAACCAAGCTGCTCGCCACCGAGTACCACGGCTACCGCCAGCTCACGCAGAGCGCGCGGGGCGAGGATCCCGGCATGGCGGGGCTGGTGAGCAAGCTCTACTCCACGGTGCTCGGCTACGAGATGGGCAAGCTCGCCATGGACATCCTGGGCGACCGCGGCGCGCTCGCTCCGGGCGAGCCGGAGGCTCCGGGCATGGGCATGCTCGTGACCGCGTACATGTGGTCGCTCGGCGTGCTGATCGCCGGCGGCGCCGCCAACATCCAGCGCAACATCATCGCCGAGCGCGGGCTCGGGCTGCCGCGCGACCCTGCCGTGGCGCGGAAGTGAGAACGAGGAAGCACGCGCCATGGATTTCGGACTCTCGCAGGACCAGGTTCTCCTCAAGAGCACGATCGCCCGCTTCCTCGGGGAGCAGTGCCCGACGACTCGCGTCCGGCAGATCATGGAGGGTCCGACGGGCCACGACCCCGAGCTGTGGAAGGGCCTGGTCGAGCTCGGCGTGAGCTCGCTCCACGTTCCAGCCGAGCACGGTGGCGCCGGCCTCGAGCTGCTCGACCTGGCGCTGGCCGCCGAGGAGCTGGGCTACGCCGCCACGCCCGGCCCGCTGCTCGCCACCGCCTTGGCCAGCGTGGCGATCGCCGAGGGTGGAGACGACTCGCAGAAGGCGAGCTGGCTGCCTCGCCTCGCCGACGGCAGCGCCATCGGGACCTTCGCCCTGGGCGAGGCCGACGGCGAGTGGGCGCCGGAGAGGGTCGCCGCCCGCGCGGCGGGTGGGAAGATCTCGGGCACCAAGGTCCTCGTGCCCTACGGCTCGCTCGCCGACGTGCTGGTGGTCGCGGCCCGCGACGACTCGGGCCCGGGGCTGTGGCTGGTCGAGCGGGAAACGCCCGGCGTCACCGTCAAAGACTACGAAGGCGTCGACATGACGCGCCGCCTCTCGCACCTGCACCTCGAGTCGGCTGCGGCCGAGAAGCTCCCGGCTGGCGCGATCGCCGCCTCCCGGGCACGTGACGCGGGCTGCATCCTGCTCGCCGCCGACGCCTACGGGGGTTGCCGCCGGATGCTCGACATGACGGTCGGCTACGCCAAGCAGCGCGAGCAGTTCGGGCAGATCATCGGCGCGTTCCAGGCCGTCAAGCATCAGCTCGCCAACCTGGCCTGCGACCTCGAGCCGTCGCTTTCGCTGTGGTGGTACGCCGCGCACGCCTTCGACCGCATCCGCGACCAGTCGGCGCGGCACGCGGCCCTGGCCAAGGCGCACATGACGGACCTCTTCGACCGCTTCGCCCGCGACACCACCGAGCTGCACGGCGGCATCGGCTTCACCTGGGAGTACGACCTGCAGGTCTGGTTCCGTCGCTCGATCTACGACCGCAGCATCCTCGGCGACGCCGCCGACCAGCGCGCCCGGGCGGCCGACCTCGCCGGCTGGTGAGGGACGCAAGAGCGAACACGGGGAGTCGCCGTGCTGTCGATGGGTGACCTCAAGAAGGGGACGCGGATCCTGATCGACCAGGATCCCTACCTGATCCTCGACCTGCACGTGCAGACGCCATCGGCGCGCGGCGCAAGCTCGCTCACCAAGCTCAAGGTGCGCAACCTGCGCACCGGCCAGGTGCTCGACAAGACCTTCCGCGGTGGCGACAAGCTCGAGGAGCCCAACCTCGAGCTGCGCGCCGTCCAGTTCCTGTACAAGGACGCCGACGGCTATCACTTCATGGACACGCAGAGCTACGACCAGTTCTCGCTCTCGGACGAGGAGCTGGGCGAGGCGGCGGGCTACCTCAAGGACGGCATGGAGAACCTCCGCTCGGTGGTGTTCAACGAGCGGGTGATCTCGGTCGACCTGCCGACGACCGTCGTTCTGCGGGTGGTCGAGACGGCGCCGGCGATGAAGGGTGCGACGGCGCAGGCGCAGACCAAGGCCGCGACGCTCGAGACCGGCCTCGAGATCCAGGTCCCGGCCTATCTGGAGGCCGGCGAGCTCGTGCAGGTCGACACCCGCGAGGCGCGCTTTGTCTCTCGTGCCAAGAGCTGAGCCTGCCGGCTCGACGCCCGGAGCGACGACGCCAGGGGCGCGCCGCGAGCATTGGGAGAGCGTCTGGTCGTCGCGCCAACCGGACGAGGTGAGCTGGTACCAGCGCGAGCCCCGGGCCTCGCTCGCCATGATCGACTCGGCGGGACTCGCCTGCGACGACCCGATCCTCGACGTCGGCGGCGGGGCCTCGACCCTGGTCGACCGGCTCCTCGAGCGCGGCTTTCGCGACCTGAGCGTCCTGGACGTCTCGGCCCACGTCCTGGAGCTCGCCGCGGCCCGGCTCGGAGATCGCGCGGCGCAGGTTCGCTGGATCGCCTCGGACATCCTCGACTTCACCCCGACGCGCGCTTTCGCCTTGTGGCACGACAGGGCGGTGTTCCACTTCCTGGTCGAGCCCGAGGACCGCCGCCGCTACACCGCGCTGCTCGAGCGGGCGGTGCGCGACGGCGGCCACGTCGTTCTCGCCACCTTCGCAGCCGACGGCCCGACCCGCTGCAGCGGCCTGCCCACGGCGCGATACTCGATCGAGGAGCTGTGCGCCGAGCTCGGCCCGGCCTTCCGGCTCGTCTCCAGCAGCGGCGAGCGGCACTCGACGCCGTCGGGCGCGCAGCAGAGCTTCCTCTTCGCGCACTTCCAGAAGCAGCGGCGCGAGGGAAAGCGCCGCCCTGCGGACGTCGGCTGAGCCACGTCCCCTCGCCGAGGGCTCCCCTCCCGGGGAGGCCGCCGGCTCCGCGGAGGCTCGCGGAGCACGGTGGGCCCGTGCCGCGCGGCCGACGGCCGAGGCAACGGCGGCGAGCTCGGTAGATCCGCGCGACCTTCTTCCCACGGCGCCCGTCTCGGATCGTCGGATCCCGACGGCGTTTCCCCAGCCTCGGCGACGCCTGGTAGGCTCCGCGCATGATCCTGACGCACGACGCCATCCTCGACGAGATCTCGCGCGGGCGAATCGTCATCGAGCCGTTCTCGATCGATCAGGTGGGCCCGGCCTCGATCGACCTCCACCTGGGCGACGAGATTCGCGTCATGGAGGGCGGTCCACCGGTGATCGACGTGAACGACGACGCCGACTACCGCGCGGTGACCCGCGTGCGCCCGCTGCTCGAGCCGTACGTGCTGCCGCCGGGCGAGACCATCCACGGCATCACTCGGGAGAAGGTTTCGCTTCCCGGTGACGTCGCCGGCTGGCTCGAGGGCCGCTCGCGCTTCGCGCGCCTCGGCCTGATGATCCACGTCACGGCGGGCTTCGTCAGCCCCGGGGTGAGCAACCGCCAGGTGCTCGAGATCAGCAACGTCTCGAGCCGCCGTCTGGCGATCCACGCCGGCACGCGTCTCTGCCAGATCGTCCTGCAGCGCACCGAGGGGCGAGCCGTCTACGCCGGGCGGTTTGCCGAGCAGGATCGCCTCTGAGGGAGGCTCGACCCAGTCGGGTTCGGATCCGCCGCGGCCGCGCTCGCGAGGATGCCCCTTTCGCGGCCGAAGCACCGGCCCCCTGCATCGCCTATGCGTCGAAGCGCACCGGCAGGCGGTCGGGCGAGCGAAAGGCGAGGCCGACGATGCGTGATGGCTCGCCAGGAGCCAGGCGCAGGTTGGGCAGGCGCTCGAAGAGCGCCGCGAGCGCGGTACGCGCCTCGAGCCGGGCCAGGTGCGATCCAGCGCAGAAGTGCGCTCCGAAGCCGAAGGCGAGGTGGTCCGCGAGATTGGGGCGGTGCAGGTCGAAGCGATCCGGGTCGGCAAAGCGCGCCTCGTCGCGGTTGGCCGAGCCGAGCGCGAGCGTGACCAGCCCGCCCTCCGGGATGTCGCAGCCACCGAGGGACACCGGTGCGGTGACCTCGCGCGTCACGTATTGCACGGCGGCCTCCCAGCGCAGCGTCTCCTCGATGGCGCGGTCGAGCGCCTCGCGATCGGCGCGCACCTCCTCGAGAGCCTCCGGGTGGGTGAGCAGCGCGTGGATCAGGCTTCCGGTCAGTCGGTAGGTGGTCTCCGCTCCCGCGGGCAGGAGCAGGCGCAGAAAGCCCAGCACCTCCTCGTCACCCAGGCGCTCGCCATCGACCTCGGCGTGCACCAGCGCGCTCACCAGGTCGTTGCCCGGCGCGCGACGGCGCTGGTCGAGGATCGGCCGCAGGTACTCGACGATGCGCTGCGCCGCGGCCAGGCCGCGCTCGGGGCGGTCGGCGACCGAGATCAGGTCGAGCGCCCAGTGGTGGAACTGCTCGAAATCCTCGATCGGCAGATCCATGACGCGCGCCAGCACGCGCAGGGGGAAGGTGAAGGTGAGCTGCGCGACCAGCTCGGCACGTCCATCGCGCACGAAGCCGTCGATCAGCTGGTGGACGACGCCGGCCACCGTCGCGTCGAGCCCCGAGCGCAGCGCGTGGGGCGAGAAGGCCGGCGTGATGATGCGCCGGTGGCGCAGGTGCTCTCGGCCATCCATCTCGAGGATCGTACGACCCATCACCAGGCCGATGCCGCGCGCATTGCCACGCGAGGAGAAGGTGGCGCCGTCCTTGAGCGCGACCAGCACGTCGTCGTAGCGCGTCAGCATCCACAGGTCGCCCATCGGGCTGCGCAGTGGCGCGACCGGCCGCTCGTGGCGCAGGCGCCGGTAGACCGAGTAGGGGTCCGCCACGGGACTCATCATCCCACCGCCGAACAGATCGACGATCGTCTGCATGGCTCAGGCTCCCGCTGCCCCCGTGGAGTCAGTCTGGGCCAACGGCCGGACGGCGCAAGCTCGTCCGCTCGGGTCTGCGCTGGCCCCGCGCGGCTCGCCTCGCCCCGGCCTACGCGAGCGGCGCGCTCGCCACCACCTGGGTGCTCGAGCGTCTGGCCGCCCTGGTGCCAGCCGGGGCCTGAGCAGCCTCCGCCCGGGCGTCGATCGCCGAAGAGGGGTCGAGATCGTGCCCGGCGCCGCCGCCGAGCTGCCGGCGCGCGATGTGGCTCTACTCGGCGCCGGCCAGGCGCCATGGCCTCGAGCGACGGTCGCGCGCCACGGGATGCGCAGGGTGAGGATTCTCGAGCAGATCGCGACGTCGTAGCTACACCCACCCTCGGCCCTCTATACAGCCCGCCCCGATCTGGGATAGGGCCGGCCCTCGGAAGACCAGGAGCAACCAGTGCCTCGGCCGCAGGCCGAGCCAATACGGGAGGATCAACCTGATGAAATGCATCTCTGGGGCCATCATCGTTGGGGTGCTCGCGAGCCTCGCATCGACGGCGAGCTCTCAGAATCTCGTGGGCAATGGGAGCTTCGAGAATCCCGCGGGCGCCCCATCGGGAACATGGATGGCGGCGGGATCCGTGCCGGAATGGGACAGCCATCACCTGACCTGCGGCGGTCCACAGACCGATATCGAGCTTTGGGGACCGGTCCACAATGCCATCATCGAAGCGCGCGATCAGCTACAGCACCTGGAGATCAGCGCGTTCGATCCGATGCAAGCGGTCTGCCAGAAGGTCACGACCCTATTGGACGCATGTCCGGCGACGTTCAGCTTTTGGTATACGGGCCGCCCCGGCTACGACAACGATTTCACCGTCGAGCTGAGCGGCAGCCATTCGCTCGTTCAACCCCTCTCTGCGGTCACGTACAGCCCGCCGGTGGCGACCGGCTGGCAGCAGTTCTCGACGGTGTTCGTCCCCGGCCCGGGGGATCTCACGATCGAGTTTCGCCGTAATGGCCCGGGCGGCGACCATGGCGGCGCGCACATCGACGATGTTCAGCTGACGCAGGACTGCCTGCGCCACTTCGCGTGCTACAAAGCTCCGCACCCGTTCCTGATTCCGCCCACCGTGACCCTCCAAGATCGTTTCAGCTGGGGACTCTATCGGCTTTCGCGCGCGAAGTTCCTCTGCCCCCCGACGAACAAGCTGGATGAGGACCCGTCCGCGCCGCTCGATCCAGAGCACTTGACGCACTATCAAACGAAGCAGGTCGGCTTGGCGTCCTTCGCGCCGACGACCTTGACACTTGTCGACCAGTTTCACCCCTCAGGCTTCACCGCCCGTCCCGTGGTGGGCTCTCACCTGCTCGTTCCCACGGTCAAGAGCCTGACCGAGACGCCGATGCTCCCCTCGAGCTTCTCCACGGACCACTTCCGTTGCTACAGAGCGAGTTTCACCGGCGACTTCCCAATCTCTACCAACGTGACGCTCGAGGATCAGTTCGGCCCGACGATCGCGACCCTGAGGAGGCCGAAGTACCTCTGCGTCCCAGTGAACAAGAACAACGAGGACCCGACGGCTCCGAGCCGCACCGAACATCTCGTGTGCTACGGCGTGAGCAGCCGACCGCTGAATCCGCCCATCGAGCAAGCCTTCGTCCATAACCAGTTCGGCCCCGACAGCTTCCTAAAGATCCGGGCGCGAAAGACCCTCTGCGTTCCTGCCAAGGAGATGTAGAGAGGCTCTGGTTCGGAGCCACGGACCAGAGCGATGTTCCCTCCGTGGGGGGGGGCCCCCCCCCCCCCCCCCCCCCCCCACACCCAAACCCCCCCCCCCCCGGGCGGGGCGGGGGGGGGGGACACAAACCCAGAGAAACGGGGGCCCCCGGGGGTGCCGGGGGACACACC
>CAZGUU010000014.1:0-21956 GCA_964529315.1 uncultured Enterobacteriaceae bacterium | reverse complement strand
CTCCTATTTTTTTTAGCTGGTTTTTGGCTCCCCCCCCCCGCCCCGCGGGGGTGCCCGTGCGGGGGCCCGCCCCCCCCGCGCCCCCCCCCCACGACTTCCGCATTGCATCGCGAGAGGTCCGTTGGACGGGGCTGGATCACCAACTCGTTCTTCCGGGGATCCCGTGGGGTAGACGGGATTCCTCGACGGGCAAGAGACATCGTCGCCGATCTCACACCCGTTTTCGATCAAGCCTTGCCCAGTGAATATGGAACCCGGACACCAGGGTCGTCGCGCGGGAAGTCCTTCGTGTTTCTCGTCACGAGGAGCGCACCTCGGGATCGGGCGGTCGCCCAGATGATCGCGTCCGGAAGCTTCATGCGATGAGACTGGCGCAGGCGGACGGCCTCCTCGGCAGTGCCTCGATCCAGCTCGAGGACCGAGAAGCGACTCAGAAACTCCCGGACGGCGACGGCTTCCTCCTCGCCGGCCGCACCGACCAGCACTTCGATCCAGGAGATCACGCTGACCGCAGCGTCGCCATGCCGCTCGATCTCCGTGCGCGCCTTCGCAATCCCGTTCAGGTAGTCGACCAGGATGTTCGTATCGAGAACGACACGCACCGTCGGCTCACCACTCCCGGCGCAGCCGCTGCTCGTAGGCGAGCCCGTCCACGCCCCGCTTCCGCCAGAGGCCGAAGGCGCTCCGGGATCGCTTGCCCGTCTGGCTCCTGCCAAACTCGGCGACCGCTCTCCGGATGGCCTCGGCTCGCGAGATCTTCTCCCGCCGACAGATCTCGGCCAATACCTGGAGCTGCTCCTCCGGGAGCTCGATGATCGTTCTCATGCCGTCATCATATGACGGCATCATGAGAGGGTCAACGGACGGCCTGAGCGACTCGCCCACGGGAGAGCCGGCGTTCGGAACGTCCGATGACGGGCATCATGCAAAACGCTCCCGTTTCTGGTAGCTACGCCCGGTCTCGGGATCACCGTCCCGACGTTCGTCGTCCCGGAGGCCGGCCTGCTGGTGGCCGAGCTCGGGCGGACCAGACGGCCATGGATTCTCGTTCTTCCTGTCGCGCCCTGCCGCCGACTGCTGATGTAAGCTGCGTTGGACGTCATGAGCTTTGTGAACCGGGACGCCGAGCTGCGCGCCCTTCTCGACCGAGCCGGAACCAGGACGAAGCTCCGCATCCTCGTCCGCGGCTCCTCCCTGCGGACGATGGAAGCGATGCAGACCGAGCGCCCCGCCCTGCCACCACGAGCCTCGCTTGACGCCGATCCGCCCGTCCGCTCAAGAGGTGAGGCGGTGCGGAACGGTGCCGGCTCGTGCCGTCGGCGAGGCAGGCCCGCCGGGCAGACGGGCCGTGTGCGCCGAGGGGGCTCCACCGAGCCGAGGGGAGCGATCGATGGGGAAACGGCGGGTAAACGCATCGGCAACGGGCTCCGGGCGAGGTCGGGTGGCGCCGGCATCGCTCGCCGTCGTGATCGCCCTGCTCTGCCCGGCGATCCGACCCGCGGGCCCGCGCTACGTGGCCGAGGCGCTGGCAGCGGAGACGGCAGCGTCGCCCCCGGCCACACCCAGCACCCCGGCCAGCGACACGCCGCGCCCCGGGGCCGCCAAGCGCGCGCGACGCGCCACGCTGCGGGAGACGCTCCTCGAGCTGCCCGCGTATCGGGCGCTCAAACGCCACACGCCGGCTCGCTTCAAGCAGCTGCTCGATGCGATCCAGCCGTCTCTGCGGGGCAACGAGAGCGAGGACGAGGTCCTCGCTCTCGCCCGCACGCAGCTCGGGCCCATCGTTCGACTCGACTTGGCACGAGCGCCGGACGCGCCCGTCGTCATGGCGACCAAGCTCACCGTCACCCAGGTGCTGCTTCTCGCCGAGGGCGGCGACCCGGCCTGCTTCGCCTTCCTCGCGGCCGATCCGCCCGCGGCACGCGCCGCGGCGCGCTCGATCCACGACGACCTGCGATCCTCCGAGCAGGAGCAGCTCGCCCGGGTGATCACCGGCGCCGCGACGCACCCCGAGCCCATCCCCGCACGCGACGCGGTGGCGCCCCGGCTCGATCTCATCCTCGGCTACGTTCGTGCGCGCTTCGGCAACGACGCGACGATCCTCGAGCGGCTCTCGGATCCCGGCGTGGACAAGCTCCAGGCGTGCCGGGTGATGGTCGCCCTCTATCAGAGAGCTCTCGTGCTGCATCAAGCCGACGCCGCACGCGTCCTGCGCTTCCTCTACTCGCAGGAGGGAGCGCCGTCCCGATGAAGGCCGCGCACCCGCGCTCTGCCCATCAAGCCTGCGCTGCCGCCGCCTGACGCGCGGAGAGCCCCAGGGCGATGAGCCACCAGCCGTAGAAGATCATGTCGATGCCGACGAACAGCCCGATCACCCAGAGACCGGAGAAGGGCCATTCCGCCCAGATCATGACGCCCAGGAGCAGCGTGATCAGGCCGCTCGCCAGCAGCCACCCTCGCCGCTCGACGTGGCCGGTCATCGCCGCGACGCTGCGAAACGCTCCCTGCACCATCAGGAACGCGGAGAGAAGCAGCGTCAGGCCGACCGCGCCGGCCTCCGGGCGAGCGACCATCAAGCCGCCCACCACGAGGTAGAGCAGGCCGGCCGCGAGCTGGAGGAAGAAGCCACCCCAGCCCTGGGCCCCGAAGGCGTGGACCACGACGACCACGCCGCCGATCACCAGCAGCCAGCCGAAGAACAGCACCGACGCAAGCGTCAGCAGCCCGGCCGTCGCGACCCCGATCGTGCCGAGCACCACCAGCGCCACACCGATCGCCACGAACCTGCCCCAGTGGCGGCGGGCCTCCTCGATCGCACCCGCCGGCAGCTGACCAACCACCCCCGATGGCTCCATCGTCCCCTCCTCCCCCGGAGCCCGGCTCGCGCAGGCTCCCGGGGCCACGGCACCGTCCACATCAAGTCATAGCTTCCCACCCGATGCGAGCGCGGCCGCGCGGCACCCCTCGGGTCCGGCAGGGGGCCGCCGCCCCGACGCACCGCGGTTGAGACGCGGGGAGGGCATGGTTAAGTGCGGCCCCCATGGAGTTCAACCTCGCCGACCTCTTCGAGCACGCCGTCGACCACTTCGCCGACCGCGAGTACCTGGTATGCGACGGGAAGCGCCGCACCTACCGCGAGATGGAGGATCGCGCCAACCGCCTGGCGCACCACCTCGCCGCGCAAGGGATCGGCCGCGGCGACCACGTCGGGATCTACGCCCTGAACTGCGTGGAGTGGGTCGAGATCCTCTGGGCGGTCTTCAAGCTGCGCGCCGTGTGGATCAACATCAACTACCGCTACGTCGAGGACGAGCTGCGCTACCTGTTCGACAACGCCGACCTGAAGGCGCTGGTGTACCAGCGCCAGTACGCGCCGCGCGTCGCCAGCGTGCTGTCGGCCATGCCCCTGTTGCGCCATTCGATCGTCATCGACGACGGCAGCGGGGAGGATGTCTCGCGCGTCGGCTCGCTGGACTACGAGGCGGCGTTGGCCTCGGGTTCGCCCGAGCGCGACTTCGAGCCGCGCTCCGCCGACGATCGCTACGTCCTGTTCACCGGCGGCACGACGGGCATGCCCAAGGGCGTGGTGTGGCGCCACGACGACGTCTTCTTCTCGCTCGGCGGCGGCATCGACCCGGTGAGCGGCGAGCGCGTCGCTCGGCCCGAGCTGGTGGTGGAGAAGGGCAAGTCGGGCTTCGTGCTCAGCTTCCTGGCCATCGCACCGCTGATGCACGGCACCTCGCAGTGGTCGGTGATGAGCCAGAGCTTCGTCGGCAACCGCGTGGTCCTGATGGGCAAGTTCGAGCCGCGCGTGGTCTGGGAGCTCGTCGAGCGCGAGAAGGTGAACTCGATCATGATCACCGGCGACGCCATGGGTCGCCCGCTGATCGAAGCGCTCGACGCTCCCGACGCGAGCTGGGACGTCTCCTCGCTCTTCCTCCTGACCAGCACCGCAGCGACCTTCTCGCCCTCGGTGAAGGAGGACTTCTTCCGGCGCTTTCCCAACTTGATGCTGATCGACGCGATCGGCTCCTCGGAGACCGGCTCGACCGGCATGATCACCCTCCAGCCCGGCCAGACGGCGATGAAGGGCGGGCCGACCGTGAAGCGCGTCGGCAACACCATCGTGCTCGACGATCGCGGCAAGCCGATCGAGCCCGGCTCGGGCAAGATCGGCAAGCTGGCGCGCTCCGGCGACATCCCGCTCGAGTACTACAAGGACCCGGTCAAGACCGCCGAGACCTTCGTCACCTACGACGGCGTGCGCTACGCGATCCCCGGCGACTACGCGATGGTCGAGGCCGACGGGCGCATCACCATGCTCGGCCGCGGCTCGGTCTCGATCAACTCCGGCGGCGAGAAGATCTTCCCCGAGGAGGTCGAGAGCGCCGTGAAATCGCACCCGGCCGTCTTCGACTGCACGGTCGTCGGCGTGCCCGACGAGCGCTGGGGCGAGCGCGTCACGGCCGTGGTCGAGCTTCGCCCCGGACGGCACGCGAGCCTCGAGGAGATCCAGACGCACTGCCGCTCGCACATCGCGGGCTACAAGGTGCCGCGGGAGCTCTGCCTGGTGGGGCAGATCGTGCGCTCGCCCTCGGGCAAGCCCGACTACCGCTGGGCGAAGCAGGTGGCCACCGGCGCCACCGCCGTGTAGCGTCGCTCGGCCGAGACCCGCAGCCACAGGCCCGCCCAGCGGTCGGGAGAATCGGGAGACGACGCCGTCGCGGCTATCGCTTGCGCGCCTTCGCCGACAGCACGTCCTCGGCCCAGCTGAGCGCGCTCATCATCGTCGGGAAGCCAACGGTGGTCGCGGCGAGCCGGATCGTCTGGCGGATCTCGTCGGCGCTGGCCCCGGCCTCGCGGGCCCGGCGTACGTGGGCGTGCACCGCGCCCTCGAGGCGGGCACCGACGGAAATGCCGAGCTTGACCAGCTCGGCCGTGTGACGATCGAGCGGCCCTTCGTTGAGCAGCGCATCGCCGAGCGACTCGTAGGCCTTGCCGATCTTGGGGTGCGCCTTCATGAAGCGCTGGTAGGCCCCGGGTACCTTGCCTGCCATCTTCGTCCTCCTCCCTGCGAGGGCTGCTCCGAGCCCGAACGGGTAGCCCGACGCGCTCCTAGCAATCGCCGCTCGGCCTGTCGATCAGGCAGGAGTCGCTCCAACGGGCTGCGCCGCCGCCCGCGCCAGGTGCGGCAGGAGGATCTGGACCAGGCTCACCCGCGGCCGATAGCGTGCGAGCAGGCCGCCCAGGGTGGCGAACACACGCCCGAGCAGCACCACGCTGCTCGGCACGCGCACCACTGGGTTCTCCCGCGCCAGGCGCAGGAACTCCTCGATCTGCGCGGCCGGGTCGAAGGCCGAGAGGTCGAAGGTCGAGGTGGAGCGGAAGGCATCGAGGAACAGCTCGGCGAAGCGGTGCAGCGCCATCGGATCGCCGCCGCGCGTCTCGAAGCCGAGCTGGCGCAGCAGCTCGACGACGCGCTGCGCGTCGCCGAGCAGCACCCGCCCCACCAGGTCGGCGTAGGCACGGCGCTCCTCCCGCGACAGGACGCCGACGCTGCCGAAGTCGAGAATGGCGAGCTCCGGGCCGCCCGGGCCGTCGACCACCAGGAAGTTGCCCGGGTGCGGGTCGGCGTGGAAGAAGCCGTGCTCGAGGATCTGCGCGCACAGGCCGCGGATCAAGAGCTCGAACACCCGATCGCGATCCAGCGCCCCCGCCTCGCCGCGCTTCTCGCAGCCGTCGAGGAACTCGGTGATGCGCGAGCCGCGAATCCGCGCCAGGGTGAGCACGCGCCGCGAGGACCAGGCGCCATGGACCTCGGGAACGACGAGGCCCGCCTCGCCGGCCAGGTCGTCGCCGATTCGCGTCGCGTGCGCTGCCTCGGCCTCGTAGTCGAGCTCGCAGCGCACCGAGCGGCAGAGCTCCTCGGCGATCGTCTCCAGATCGATCTGAGGGAAGACGTCGGAGAGGCTCGTCGCGAGCAGGCGCAGCGCGGCGAGATCCACTTCGACGACGTCCTCGATACCCGGGACCTGCACCTTGACGACGACCTCCGTCCCGTCGCACAGCACGGCGCCGTGCACCTGTGCGAGCGACGCGGCCGCGATCGGCTCGAGCTCGAAGCTGCCGAAGAGCTCCGCCGGATGATGGCCGAGCTCGTCGGCGATGCGCCGGACGACGGCCTCGCAGTCGACCGCAGGGACGCGATCCTGGAGGAGTGCCAACTGCTCGACGTAGGCCGCCGGCAGGAGGTCGGGCCGGCTCGAGGCGAACTGGCCGAGCTTCAGCACCGCCCCGCGTAGCTCGACGCACAGCGCGTAGAGGCGCTCGGCGCTGCGCCGGTGCAAGTCGTCGCGCTCGCGCGCGGCGGCGTCGGCGGCGAGAAACGGCGCGCGTGCCTCGGCCAGGCGGTAGCCGGCCGCGATGCGCACCACCTCGCCGACGATCCGGGCGAAACGGGGCGCCGCGCGCACCGCCTCTCGCGCCGTCGCGGCGTGGACCGACACGAGCCCGTAGAGCTGCTCGGACTCGCGCGCCACGGCGAGCGCATCGACCGTCGCATCGGCGACGATCCGCTCGACGTTGTCTAGCACGTTTGCCACCAGGCTCGCGCTCGCCCCGACCATTCGCGCCAGCCGATCGATGCCCGAGGCGACACCCGCCGCTGTCGTCCCTGCCATGATCACTCGCCTCCCGCCGCGCGGCTCGGGCCGCTGCTGGGCTCCCCGCCCGCCCCACGCTCCGCATCGCCGCCGGGCGACGAAGTGAGCTCGGCCAGACAGGCGCAGCAGAGAAACGGCCGGCGCCCCGGCGCCTCGGTGACGCCGACCGCCGCCGGCGTCCCCTTGGGCAGGATCGCGTTGCAGCGCTCGCACAGCGCGTTCACGGCGAGCACCAGCTCCTGCCAGCCCAGCACCGCTGGCTCCGTGGCCGGCTCGCCGCCCATGCGCTCGGCCGATCTGCCGGCCCCCGAGGCGGTGCCGCCCAACCCGCCGCTGGCCACCCGGGCGATGCTCGCGCTGTCCGAGACGATGCCCTCGACCAACCCGAAGGTGTTCTGCAGGATGTTTCTCACCAGGTTCGAAACCGACAACCCGAGGCTGTCGGCCCGGCGCTTGATCTCGCGATCGAGCGATTCTGGGATTCGCGTGTGGATCACGCTGGCCTTGGTCTGCTCCATCTTGCACCCCACTCCGTAGACATACGCTCACATTGTGATCCTTGCGTATACGCACGAAGCGCACACGCAGTCAAGGGCCCGATGCGGGGCGCTCATCCAGCTGCTGGCGTCTTGCTCTGCGCGCGTGCGCGTGCCAGCAGCTCCTGGCGCCGGCCAGCGATGGCCGTGACCGTCCGCACGAGCTCGCGGCTCGCCGCCCTCTCGTGGCCGAGCGCCGCGGCCAGAGGCATGCCGCAGCCCTCTTCGATGAGCCGCTCGTAGCCCTCGAGCACCTCGGGAACGCACGAGGCCCGCGTCACAACCAGGGCGGTGCACGCGGGAAGCAACGCTTCGGCAGCCACGACTCGGTTCACCAGGCCCCACTCGTAGGCCTGCGTGCCATCGGTCGTGTTGCCCGAGAAGAAGATTTCCTTGCCCCGGGCGATCCCGAAGCGATGCGCTGGGCGGCAGCGCGCTAGAGCGTGTGGGGATTCACCTGGGCTCCGCCGTCGACCACCATGACGTGCCCGGTGACGAACGAGGCGCGCTCCGAGCACAGGTAGACCACCGCGTCGGCGATCTCCTCGGGCTCGCCGATGCGGCGCATGGCGTGCGCCGCGATCGTCGCCTCGCGGGCCCCGGGAACCTTGTCGAAATAGGGCTCGATGGCCGGCGTGCGGATGCCGCCGGGGCAGATCGCGTTCACCCGGATGCCCCGCTGCGCGTACTCGGCCGCCCCCGTCTTGGTGAGGGCGAGAACACCCCCCTTGGCCGCGCAGTACGCGGCCTGGAGCGCCTCACCCTTGAGCGCCGATCCCGAGGCGATGTTCACGATCGAGCCTCCGCCGCTCGCCAGCATGGCCGGGATCTCGTACTTCATGCACAGCCACACGCCGGTCAGGGTCACGGCGATCGCGCCGTCCCAGGCCTTCTTGGCGATGTCGGTCAAGAGGCGGAAGCCGGCTCCCGCCGCCGCGTTGTTCGACGCACAGTGCAGCGCCCCGAATCGGTCGACCGTCGCACGGACCATGGCCTCGACCTGCTCGGGAATCGCCACGTCCGTCTCGACGAAGAGCGCCTCTTTGCCGGCCTCCTCGATGCGGCGGACCGTCTCGCGCCCGCCCGCTGCGTCTCGATCCGCGACCGTGACCCGAGCGCCGTCCTTGGCAAACGCGATCGCCGTGGCGCGGCCGATCCCCGACCCGGCCCCGGTGACGATGCCGACCTTCCCCTCGAGCAAGCCCATGGCAACCTCCTGCGCGGCCCGCGCGCGCCGCACCGTCGCGCCAGCCCATGCCGCGTGGAACCTCTGCGACCGGCCGTCACCTAGGCGGCGGCCACCCCGGCACCAGGTGCCGCTCCTTGCAGAAGCGCTGCGCGAAGATCGTCTGGCCGCTCATCGCCGCCGCCTCGGGGCTGGTCGCGAGCCAGGCGACGACGGCGGCCGGCACCGTCGCCGGCGAGCCGCGATGCAGCCGTGCGATGTCGCTGTTCTCGCCGAGCAGCACCTTCTGCGCCTCGGTGACCACCAGGCCTGGCTCCACGTTGTACGCGCAGATGCCGCGGCCGTGAAGCTCGACGTGCAGCATGCCCGCCATGCGGTGGAAGGCTCCCTTCGAGGCCCCGTAGGCGAATCCCCAGCCGCCCTCGCCCACCGGACCCGGCGGGTCGTTCAGGGCGGCATTCGAGGTCATGTCGACGACGATGCCGCGGCCGCGGGCCAGCATGCCGGGAAGGATCCTGCGCGTCACGTGGATCTGCGCGAAGACGTTGCCCTCGAAGACCTTCGCCAGCGCGTTGTCGCACAGGTCGAGGAAGCGATCCATCACCCCCGGCCCCTGATAGACGCCGTTGTTCAGCAGGAGGTCGATGTGGCCCCACTCGCCGATCGCCCGCTCGACGGCGGCGTCGATCGAGGCTCGGTCGAGCAGGTCGAGGCGGATGGCGAGCGCCTCGCGGCCGCGCTCGCGGATCTCCTCGGCGGTGACCCGGATGCTGCCCGGCATGGCCAGCGGGCCGGAGCGGCCGACGGCAGGGCCGTAGTCGTATCTCTCGCCCTCCTCGACGGTGCGCGCAGTCACGACGACGTCGTAGCCCGCCTCGGCGAGCGCGATCGCCGAGGCCTTGCCGAGCCCGCGGCTCGCTCCCGTGACGAATGCGACCCTGCGCTCCATCGAACCTCCCAACCGGGCCTCAGAGGCTCGGCAGCTGCGCGCCGATGCGGACCAGCTGCCGGCTCGCCCCGCCGAGCATCAGCTCGACCTGCTTCTCCCACAGGAAGTAGCGGTGGATCGGATAGTCGAGATCCGAGCCGATCCCCCCGTGCAGGTGCTGGGCCGTCTGCACGACGCGCTGCCCGCCCGTGCAGGCCCACCACGACGCCGCGGCGAGCTCGCACGTCGCGGGCAAGCCCTGGTCGATTCGCCAGGCCGCCTCCCAGTACGTCGAGCGCATCGCCTCGACGTCGATGTAGGCGTCGGCGGCGCGCAGCGCCACGCCCTGAAAACTCCCGATGGGACGGCCGAACTGCTTGCGGGTCGTCGTGTACTCGGCGGTCGAGCGCAGCGCCTGCTCGGCGATGCCGAGCTGCAAGGCGCAAAGCCCGAGCGCGGCGCGCTCCTCGATCCAGCGCACGATGGCCGCACCCTGCGCCGGCAGCCCGAGCACCTCGCCCTCGGCGACGGCCGCGCCGGACAGCGTCAAGCGAGCCTGCGGCGCGCGATTCGTCGCCCGCTGCGCCTCGAGCGTCACGCCGCTCGCGCCCGGATCGAGCAGAAAGACCGCGACGTCGCCCTCGGCGGTGCGCGCCGGGACGAGGATGCGCTCGGCGAGCCGACCGAGCGGGACGCACTGCTTCTCGCCGTCGAGGCGCCAAGTCGCGCCGTCGCGCCGGGCGGTCGTGCGCGGCCGGGCCGGATCGCTCGATCCCGTCTCCACCAGGGCCGCGGTGAGCAGCGCCTCGCCCGCGATCAGCCGGGGCAGGTGGCGCGCCTGCTGCTCCTCGCTGCCGAAGGCCGCGATCGGCAGCCCGGCGAGCACGACGACCGGCACCAGGGGCACGGGGGCGAGGCTGCGCCCCGCCTCCTCGAGGATCAGCCCGAGCGCGAAGAGCCCCAGGCCGCTTCCGCCGAACCTCTCCGGCAGGGCCGCACCGAGCAGGCTCGCCTCGGCCAGGCGGCCCCACAGCTCGCGATCCAGGCGCTCGGCGCTCGCCTCCACCTCGCGCAGCCGCGCGTGCGTGACGTGATCCCGGAAGATCTGCCGCGCCAGATCCTGGACGGCCCGCTGATCGTCATCGAGGGAAAACTCCATCTACAGCTCCCGTAGGCATCCTCGCCTGCGTCGTCGTGACCGGCGAGCATCGCCTCGTCTCGCCGGGCTCCGCTCGGCGACCCACCTCGCGTCGCTGCGCCCAGGCCGGCCGTGCCCCGCACGATCCCGGAGGACTCGCCTCAACGCGGCACTCGCGGCATGCCCAGGCCGAGCATGGCGACGATCTCGCGCTGGATCTCGTTCACCCCGCCGCCGAAGGTGTTGATCTGGCAGAGCCGGTACTGCCGCTCGAGCTCGCCGCCGAGCACCGCACCCGGCGAGCCCGCCTCGATGGCCCCGGCCTGCCCGACGACCTCGAGCAGCAGCCGGCACGCCTCGATCACGCACTCCGATCCGTAGACCTTGGCGGCCGACGACCGCGCGGGATCGGGCTTGCCCTGCTCGAGCTCCCAGGCCATGCGCGCATTGACCAGCCGCATCGCCTTCAAGCGGCAGTAGGCCTGGGCCAGGCAGAGCTGGACGCGCGGCTGCTCCGTCAGGGATCGGCCGTCCTCGGCCAGGGTCTCGCGCGCCCAGGCGAGCGTCTGGTTGTAGAGGCCCAGCGTCTGCACGCCGAAGGCAGCCAGGCTGATGCGCTCGTGGTTGAGCTGCGCCGTCATCAGGCGCCAGCCGCCATTCACCTCGCCGACCACCATCGAGGCGGGCACGCGCACGTGATCGTAGTAGGTCATGTTCGTGCGGATGTAGCCCACGGTGTGGATGGGCGAGAGCGAGAAGCCCGGCGCCTTGGTGTCGACGATGAAGATCGTCAAGCCCTTGTGCTTGGGCGCAGCGGGGTCGGTGCGTGCCGCGAGCCAGACGTAGTCGGCCCCTTCTGCGCCGCTGGTGAACACCTTGGTGCCCTCGATCACCCAATCGTCACCGTCGCGGACGGCGGACGTCGAGAGCGAAGCCAGGTCGGTGCCCGCCTCGGGCTCGGTGTAGCCGATGGCGAAGTGGATCTCGCCGCGCAGGATGCCGGGCAGGAAGCGCTTCTTGTGCTCCTCGGAGCCGAGCGCCATGATCGCCGGCCCGACCGTGTTCAGCGTGATCACCGGGATCGGCGCTCCGGCGAGCATCGCCTCCTCGAAGAAGATCAGCTGCTCGACCGCCGAGCGTCCCTGACCGCCGTACGCCTTGGGCCAGCCGATGCCCAGCCAGCCGTCCTTTCCGATCTGGCGCACCAGCCGGTGGTAGAGCTCGCCGCTCTCGACGTTGCGCGTCGCCGCGAACACCTCCGGCGGGATCAGCTCGGCGAAGTAGGCGCGCAGCTCGGCGCGCAGGGCTTTCTGCTCGGGGGTCTCGTCGACGAACATGGCAGGTCGCGCTCCTCGTCCCTCTCCGGCGCGTCGCATCGGTACCGGGCCGAGGCTGCACCGGGGCAGATCATCGCGGGAGCCCCATGAAATGTCAAATCGTTCTCGAAAGCCGCTCGATAATGTGCCCGCGAGACGCCGAGCCCGGGCGCGGCCGGCGGTCTACCCCGGCGCGTCGCGCGGGATCGCCTCGCGCAGCTCGACCAGCGCCGCGCCCAGGCCCTCGGCGATCTCGTGCGGGTCGGCGATCAGATCCGGGCAGGCGAGCACGCCGACGTAGAGCCGATCGACGTAGCTCCAGGCGGTCACGTTCAGGCCGGCGCCCTCGACCAGCGGGCCGACCGACCAGATCGCCTCGAGCCGCGCGGTCTCCCAGAACAGCGGCTCGCGCGGGCCGGCAACGCAGGAGACGACCAGGTTGATCGGCTGGCGAGCGCGCTCGGCCAGGCGCAGCCACGAGGTCAAGCGCATGCCCCAGGCGAGCAGCAGCGGCGGTGCGTAGTCGGTCCACTCGCGGTAGGTCTCGGCGCCGAGCATCAGGTTCAGCTCCTTGCCCGCCTGCATGACCTCGTGGATGCGGCGCGTCCGCTCGATCGGGTCGGCGACGTCGGTGGCGATCCCGGTGAATACGTTGGACACCCGGTTGCCGGCCAGGCGCGGCGGCTCGCCGGGGAGATCCGTCGCAACCGGCACCTCGACGACCAGCGGACGGTCCGGAAGCTCGCCGCGCGCCGCGAGGTAGCGGCGCAGCGAGCCCGCGACCAGGGAGAGCAGCACGTCGTTCACCGTGACGCCGAGCGCGCCCTTGATCCCGCGGATGTCGCCCAGCGACAGCACCGTGCTGGCGAAGCAGCGGCGCGCCGTCAGCGTGCGATTGAACGAGGTCCTGGGTGTGTCGAGAAACGGCCGCGGCGGCGCGACCCGCATCTCGCGGCGACGGCGGACGAGGGCGCGCATCCCGCTCGCCGTGCGCCCGACGAGGCCCGGCAGCTGCCGCAGGTCGGGTCCGTGCTCGCGCACGGCATCGCCCAGCAGCCGCCAGCCCGACGGCAGGGCTTCGGGCAGCCACGAGGCCGGGCGCGGCAGCTCCGGGGTGCCGGGGCTGGGCCGGAGCAGCCGGGCGAGCAGCTCGGCCGCCGCGGCACCGTCGGCCAGCGAGTGATGGATCTTGCCCACCGCGGCGACTCGTCCTCGGGCCAGGCCGCGCAGCAGCCAGATCTCCCAGAGTGGACGGCGACGGTCGAGCGGGGTCGATGCGATGCGTGAGACCGCGGCGTCGAGCTCGCGCGGGCCGCCGGGCGGCGCCACCTCGCTGGAGAGCACGTGGCGATCGATGTCGAAATCCGGATCCTCCACCCACACCGGACGGTGAAGGCCGAGCGGCACCCCGAGGGCGCGGCGGCGAAAGCGCGGCAGCAGGTCGAGACGAGCGCGCAGCGCGTGCTTGACGCCCTCGATCGAGTCGTCGATGCCGCCGGTCGGATCGAGCACTGCGATCTTGAGCGTGTGCATGTGGACCGTCGGCGTCTCGGTGTAGAGAAACAGCGCGTCGATCCCGGCCATGCGCTCCATCTCAGCCCCCGACACCCCGGCTCGGAGCCGGCTGCGCGCGCCGAGGCGATCCCTCCCGCCACGCGCGGCGGTGCTCCATCACCCGCACCTGCCCGCTCGGGCCCCGAGCGACCGGTAGACCGCGCCGACCAGCGCCTTCTGACGCTCGTCGCCCGCCACCTCGAACTTCATCCGGGTGGTCACGTAGCCGAAGCCGAGCCCCGCCAGCGGATCGGCGAAGCCCAGCGAGCCGCCGGCTCCCGAGTGGCCGAAGCTCGCCGGCCCGCAGCCCGCCACGAGCAGCGGCGGCAGCATGAAGCCCAGCCCGAAGCGCGTCGGCAGAAAGAGCACGCGATCCGGCCCCTGCGCCTGAACGGTGCGGGCCGCATCCACCGTCTCGGGCGAGAGCACGCGGATCCCGTCGACCTCGCCGACCAGCGAGGCGTAGAGGCGTGCCAGCGCGCGCGCGCTGCCCACGCCATTGGACGACGGCATCTCCGCGGCGAGGAGATCCTCTCGGTTCCACATGTCGTCGTAGGCGAACAAGCCGCTCGGACCGCTCATCACGCGCGCGGTGAGCGAATCCGGGCCGAGCAGCTCCTCGATCGACGGCGTTCCGGCCTCGGGCGGGAGGATCCGAGCGCAGCGCGCGCGCTCGGCGTGCGGCAGGCCGATCCAGAGATCCAGGCCCAGCGGCCGGGCGATCGCATCGGCGAAGAACCGACCCAAGGAGTGCCCGGTGATGCGGCGCACCACCTCGCCCAGAATCCAGCCGAACGATCTGGCGTGGTAGCCGTGCGCCGTGCCCGGCTCCCAGGTGGGTGCCTGAGCGGCGATCGCCGCCACCACCGGATCCCAGGCGAGCACGTCGTCGAGCGTCAGCTCGCCGTCCACCGCGGCCAAGCCCGCCTTGTGGCACAGCGCCCAGCAGACGGGGATGCGCTCCTTGCCGTGCGCCGCGAACTCGGGCCAGTAGCGGGCGATCGGTGCGTCGAGGTCGAGCAAACCCTGCTGAGCGAGCAGGTTCACGCAGACCGCGGTCACGCCCTTGGTGGCGGAGAAGACGATCTGGGTGGTGCGCTCCTCCCAGGGCCGCCCGTCGCGTAGATCGGAGAGCCCGCCCCACAGATCGACGACCGGCCTTCCCCCCAGGTACACGCAGCAAGCCGCGCCGACGTCGCCGTGCTCGGCGAAGTTCGCCGCGAAGGCGTCGCGCACGGCCTCGAATCCCGGGTCGACTCGACCGGCCAGCCGCAGCAAGCTCGCGCCCTCCCCCTCGGCGGCGCCGACCCTCCAGCCGGACGGCTGCGTGGCGGCGTCCATGGCGGTCATAGGGGGCGAGGCGATCCCCGGTCAAGCGCCGCCGGGCGGGCCGCGTATCCATCTCGCGAATCCTCGCTGCGCGGGTATCTCGCGACGGCCGCGGCGAGGCTCGGCGTCCCGCCTTCTCCGTGACGGCCGCGTCGTCACCCGGCGGTGCCCAACCACGGGAGCGGACTCCGGCTCACGCCCTCGCCGCGCGCTTGCGAGCGATGGGCGCGGCGTGCTCTGGGGGCGTTGCGCGCCAGCGCGGCTGCTTCCTCGAGCTGAACGCTCGACCCGAGCGCCTCGGCCTGATCGACACGCACTGCCGCATGGCCAAGGAAGAGGGCGTGCTGGTCGCCGTGAGCTCGGATGCGCACCACCCCTCCGACCTGGGCCTGCTCTCCTTCGGCATCGGCCAGGCCCGGCGCGGCTGGCTCGAGAGGCGCGACGTGCTGAACACGCGCACGCTCGCCTCGCTGCGCCCACTCTTGCGGCGCACGATGGCGCGCCCCGCGCCCCGCTCCTGAAGGCGCGCGCGAAGGACGCGAGCCCTCGGCCACAGCCAGGATCGGTCGCGACGGGCAAGCCAGCGGCCCCGAGCGCCGCGCAAGTACGACGCCGACCTCGACGCTGGCGGGCCGGCCGGCCGAGACCCGGGGGCGCGACCCGCGCGAAGCGGGCCGCACCCCCTCGAGTCAGCGCCAGGGCGCTCTCGACTCCGAGGCGCCGTCAGCCGACGTCGTTCCAGCCCTTCCAGCCGTTCCAGCCACCCCAGTCGTCCCAATCGTCCCAATCATCCCAATCGTCCCAATCATCCCAATCGTCCCAGTCATCCCAGTCGTCGTCGCCGCCGCCGTCGCAGACCTCGCCCGTGGGATCACAGCACGACCCGTCCTCCCAGCAGTCGTCTCCTTCCGAGTCGTCGTCCTCGCCGTCGAGCACGCCGTCGTCGTCGCTGTCCGCATCGAGCGGGTCGGTGCCGAGCGCCACCTCGTCGCCGTCGTCGAGCATGTCGTCGTCACTGTCGACGTCGGTCGGATCGGTGCCGAGATCCACCTCCTCGCCGTCCTCGAGCGCGTCGTCGTCGGTGTCGGCGTTCGTCGGGTCGGTGCCGATGTCGACCTCGTCGCCGTCCTCGAGCGTGTCCTCGTCGCTGTCGGGGTTGAGCGGGTCGGTGCCGAGCGCCACCTCGTCGCCGTCGTCGAGCGCATCGTCGTCCGTGTCGGCGTTCGACGGGTCGGTCCCCATGCCGACCTCCTCGCCATCCTCCAGGCCGTCCTCGTCGGTGTCCGTCGAGAGCGGATCCGAGTGGAGAACGCGCACCTCGATGCCGTCGAGGATGTGATCGCCGTCGGTATCCGGGTTCGCCGGATCCGTGCCGAGCCGCAGCTCCTTCTTGTCCTTCAGGCCGTCCTGGTCGGCGTCCTTGTGCCCGACTCGTCGCGCAGCGGCGTCGCCCACCGACAGGGCCGCCAGCCACAGCGTCGCGCAGAGCGCTCCCAGCAACATCACCGTCGTCCTCTTCCGCAGCATTCCCACTCCCTCCCTCGAGCCCCTGGATCCTGGTCCCGACCGCAATGCGCCGGGCTCGACGGCGCGCATCCACCTCGTGCAAGGTCGCGGCCAGACACCCTCGATGCCTCCCTCGACAGCAGAGCGGCCATACGCCACGAGATCGCGGCGGCTTCGGGGGCGGATCGGCACACGACTGCGCGGTACGGTGGCGCCGAGTCGGCCGCTCGCGCCGGTGCGGCGATGGTCAGCGTCGAGAACACGACGCCCACGCCCGAGCGCGGCACCGCCCACTCGCAACACCCCCCGATCACGTGCTAGGGCGATCTCCCGCCAGACGCGGCGCTCTCCCATGAAGGTCGACGGCTTCCTCCCCTCGGATCTGCACCTGGTGCCGCAGCGGGCTTGCGAGCTCGAGCGGCTCGGCTTCGACGGCGTGCTTTCCTACGAGGTCTCGGGCGACCCGTTCCTGCCGCTCGCCCTGGCGGCAGAGCACACGCAGCGCGTCGACCTCATGCCCTCGGTCGCGGTCGCGTTCGCGCGCAGCCCGATGACGCTCGCGCAGCTCGGACACGATCTCAACGCCTACTCCAAGGGTCGCATGATCCTCGGCCTGGGCTCGCAGGTGGCCGCCCACGTCACGCGGCGCTTCAGCATGCCCTGGTCGCGGCCGGCCGCGCGCATGCGCGAATTCGTCCTGGCGATGCGCGCGATCTGGGACTGCTGGTACCGCGGAGCGAAGCTCGACTTCCGCGGCGAGCTCTACACCCACACCCTGATGACGCCCATGTTCATGCCGCAGGACACCTCACAGGGGCCGCCGCGCGTGATGATCGCGGGGGTGAACCCGCGCATGACCGAGGTGGCCGGCGAGGTGGCCGATGGGCTGGTCGCACACGGCTTCACCACCGCCCGCTACCTGCGCGAGGTCACCCTCCCGGCGATCGAGCGCGGCTTGGCCAAGGCAGGCCGCAAGCGCAGCGACTTCGAGCTGTGCTGTCCGGTGTTCGTCGTGAGCGGCGAGGGCGACCAGGCCGTCGAGGCCTCCCGCGCGGCGGTCCGCGGTCAGATCGCGTTCTACGGCTCGACGCCCGCGTATCGCCCGGTGCTCGAGCTGCACGGCTGGGGCGACCTGCAGAGCGAGCTGCACGAGCTCTCGCGGCGCGGCGCCTGGGCGGAGATGGGCGCACGGGTGACCGACGAGGTCCTGGAGGCATTCGCCGTCGTCGCGCCGCCCTCCCAGCTCGCGCGACGCACCGCCGAGCGCTGCGCCGGCCTGGTCGACCGCCTGGCCTTCACGGCGCCAACCTCCGACCCCGACGAGATCTCCGCGTGCGTCGCCGAGCTGCGCGCCCAGGGCACGCCGCGGCCCCAGGTGCCGTAGCCCTCCGCCGCGCGGCCGAAGGGGTGGCAGAATGCGCGCAACGGGGCCTGCATCTGGCGCGGGACCGGACGTTCTTGATCGGGCACTCGGCGTGCCCTAGTCCTCCCACGACGCCCCGCCGGGCGCCGGGAGGTGAAACGTGCGCCGAGCCCTCGCCTGGATCCTCGCCGTCGTGGTCGTCGCGGTGCTGTCCGGTTTCTTCCTGCTGCGGCTGCCGGCCGTGCAGGATGCGCTCCTTCGCACGGCCATCGGGCGCATGGCGGCCACACGGCACGACGGGCTCTTCGAGCCCGACGCGCTGCGCGCCGTCCTCTGCGGAACGGCGTCACCGCTCCCGCATCCGAGCTTCGGAAAGGCCTGCGTCGCAGTCTTTGCGGCGGGGCGCTTCTGGGTCGTCGACACGGGGCCCGGATCGTGGAACCGCATGGGCCTGCTGCGGATCGATCCCGCGCGCATCGGTGCCGTCTTCCTCACGCATTTCCACTCGGACCACATCGGGGACCTCGGCGAGTTCAACCTGAACACCTGGGCAACGGGGCGCAGAGGCCCTCTCGACGTCTACGGCCCTCCGGGCGTCGAGCGAGTGGTCGCGGGGTTCAACGACGCCTACGCGCTCGACCTCGGCTACCGCGTGGCGCACCACGGCGCCGACTTCATGCCGCCCGAGGCCGGGGTGCTGCGAGCGATCCGCGCTGCGGGTCCGGCGGAGGGCCTCGGGCCGACCGTCGTCCTCGACGAGGAAGGCCTGCGCGTGACGGCCTTCTCCGTGCGACACGATCCGGTGACGCCGGCGTACGGATATCGCTTCGATTACCAGGGCCGCTCGATCGTGGTGAGCGGAGACACGGCGAAGAGCCCGGCGATGGTCGAGGCGGCCAAGGGAGCCGATGTGCTCTTCCACGAGGCGCAGGCGAACCACATCGTCGAGATCATCGGAGAGCGGGCGGCGGCGGCCGGCAGGCCGCGCGTGGCGAAGCTCATGGGCGACATTCCCTCGTACCACACCTCACCGGTCGAGGCGGCCGAGGTCGCAAACGCGGCCGGCGTGAAGCTCGTCGTGCTCTATCACCTGACGCCGTCTCCGCCGTTTCGAGTCGTCGAGACGATCTTCACGCGAGGCGTCGCTGCCGTGCGGCCGGAGGGTTGGATCCTCGGACGCGACGGCCTCCTCGTCGAGCTTCCCCGGGGCTCCGACGAGGTCCGGGTCGACTGGCTCGACTGAGGAATCCGCGCGCGACGCGGGCGGATCCCGCCGGCCCGGCCCGGCGATCGTCGTTTTCGCGCGACTCCCGCCCACGGACCTCACGACGACGATGTCGACCCAGCGCGGCATGACCAGGACAGACGGGAGGATACCCGGCGAGGCCGCCGGCGCGCGCCCGGCGCGGGGCGCGCGCAGCCGCGGCCGTTGGCCGATACCGCTCCCTTGACCGAGGCGGCCCGAACCTCCAGCCTGCCCGTCGTCCTGTCACTTAGCGGCGGCGGGAAGCCCCGTCCGCTGCATGCTGCCGTTGGACACGCGGGACGGCCCCGCCGTTCAGCGCCGCCCTGAGACACCGCCGCAATGTTGGCTTTGCCTCCTCAAATTGCCGTGCGCGGTGGCCGTTCGCCCCCGACGGATGCGGAAACCCATAAAGGGTTCGGCCACACGGGATGCGCCGTTCGTTCCCCAGCATCTCCAGGACGGCTGCGACGCTCTTCCCCAGCGGGATGAGCACTGCTGCGTCAAGTAGCGAGAGCTCTGGCGCAAGAATCTCTCGGGCGTATCGCATCAGGAAGGCGGACCGCGCGAGCGGCGGCCTGCTGCCAGTGCAATTGAAAGCGCCGCGGAATGTAGGGTATCGCACCGCCGATGTCGCGTGCAGCAGATGAGACGCCGACCCGAAGAGCTCGGCGGCGGATCGGATCCCGAGGAGCTCACGGACTCCGAGTTCGTCCAGCATCTGCAGCAGATTGCCGCGCATCGGTCCACCGAAGCTGGCTTCGTACTTCGCCAACCTGCACGCGTCCTCCGGACTCGCACCGTCCAGCAGGTGTCTCCTCGCTGAGCGATAGACGATCTCCATCTGGGTGAAACCCGGCGTGACGCCAATCAATGCCACACGCGCGTCCCGGTTGATCCAGCCGATCGGCGCGTCGTAGACGACGAGACCTTCTGTCGGCTCCGCGGCGAGCTGCACCTCGGGAACGAGAAGATCCTCGCGAGTGTACTCCCGGCGCTCCGGCAGGGTGCGGATGAGGGCGACCAGGCGATCAGACAGCACGTCCCTCACGGGCGTCCCCCGGGCGCGACAGCGTTCATCGCGCTGCCCAACGCTCCGGGTGCAGCGGCGGGCCGCGCCGCGCAACGCCGCTGCACCCGGTGTCAGGCCGCCGACCGTCGACGCGCGGCTGCTGCCAGAGCACGCTCGGCCTCGCGGGGGAGCTCGACGGGCACGAAATGGCTCGCTGGATACAGGTAGTCCTCGCCGCACTCGTCCACCACTCGGACATGGCCCTCGGTAGCCCCTCGCGGGTCCGGCATCTGCTGGTAGAGCCTTCGCAGCTCTAGGTCTTCACACGCCTCGATACGGACGCAGAGAAGGAACCTCTTCTTCCGTCGTGATGTCGCCATCAGTCGATGAACCTCTTGATCTTCATCCGGACACGGCCGACGCCGTGAGCTTCGTACCAATGCACCTCCGCTCTCCGAGTCCGACCACTGGGGAGCCGGACGGCCGCCACTCCCTCGAGCTTTCGCCATCGACCCGGACCACAGCACTTCGGCCCATCTCAGGCTTCGGCGGACGCGTGGTGTGCGCCGCCGGCTCGTGCCGCCTCGCAGAGCTCCGCGAAGCACACGCGCAGGTCGTCGACGACCTCGTGCAAGTCGGGCATCGCGTCCCAGTCGGCGTTCAGCCCGACGTGCAGCCCCCCGGCGTAGCTGAACAGCCCCACGGCCAGCGCTTGGTTCACGAACAGCGGCGCCATCGGGTAGATCCCCAGCAGGCGCGCATCGAGCATGTAGAGCGGCATCGGCGGGCCCGGTACGTTGGTCACGATCAGGTTGTACACTCGCCGGTCGGCCGCGATGCGCATCGTCTGGGTCATGAGCGCCGTCGCCGTCCAGTCGCTCAGCTCCTCGACCATCTGAGTTGCCTCGACGCGGTGAGAGCGCTTGAGCTCCCGGGTCGTCTCGACCACGCGGGCGAGACGGCGGTGCGGGTCCGGCTCGTCGAGCGGCAGGTGGGCGACGAGCTGCGCCACTCGGTTGCCCGAGGGCGCGTCCTGCGGGGAGCGGCGCAGACTCACGGGAACGAGCGCGCGGAAGTCGAGCGAATCCGTGTCCACGCCACGGCGCGAGAGGAAGCGACGCATCGCGCCCGCGACCGTCGCCAGGACGACGTCGTTCAGCGTCCCGCCGAGCGCGTTCTTCACGGCCTTCGCCTGGGCGAGCTCGAAGCTCAGCCAATCGAAGCGCCGGTGCGGGCCGATCGCCGGCGGGTTGAGGGGCGTCTCCGAAGCCGGTGTCAGGGCCTCGCCGATGGTTTCGACCAGCCCGCGGGCCTGGTCCCAGGCGCCGGTCACGGCTCGCGCCGGGTCGGCGAGCAGGCTTGCCGCCGAGCGCGCCAGCTCGACCGGGATGCTCGCCCGGCGCAGCGCCTCGCCGGCCATGAGCTGCACCCCGCTCGGCGCCGGACGCGGCTTCCACGGCGGACCCGGCGAGAAGCTCTCGGTCACCTCCGGCGAGAGCAGGACCGTGAGCAGCCCCGCCCCCGAGACGCCGTCGACCATGCAGTGGTGCACCTTGGTGATGAGCGCCAGGCGGCCGCTGGCCAGGCCCTCGACGATCCAGAACTCCCAGAGCGGCTTGGTGTGGTCGAGCTTCTGCGAGAGGATGCGTCCGCACAGGCGCTTGAGCTGCCGCTCGTCGCCCGGCCGCGGCAGGGCGGTGTGGCGCACGTGGTAGAGGACGTTGAAGCTCGGGTCGTCCACCCACACCGGGTGCTGCTCGATCGGGATGTGTGCGAGCTTCTGCCGGTAGCGCGGCAGTAGGTGCAAGCGTGACTCGAGGTAGGAGCGGATCCGATCGGCGTCGATGCCGCCCTCCGGCGTGCGCAGCGACCCGGGATCGAAGACCTGGATCGCCGCCACGGTCATGTGGCTGCTCTCGTCCTCGATCTCGAGGAAGGAAGCGTCGAGCGCCGAGAGACGATCGTAGTGACCCACCTGCAAGCCTCCTGCCTGGCCGCGCTCCGCGGCGAGCAGCGCCGCTACCGTCCCTCGCGGCGAGACCGCAGCAGCATCGCCCTGCCGGCGGCGGCCAGTCAAGCGCCCGCCGCCATTGCCCGATCGGCGCGCTCGCCTCGCCCTGGGCGCGCGCTCCGCCGCTGGCGGCGGCTGCGGGGCGGGGGCGCCCGGTTCAGGCGATGCAGAG
>CAZGUU010000013.1:30181-33048 GCA_964529315.1 uncultured Enterobacteriaceae bacterium | reverse complement strand
TAGGTGCCCGGAGCATGGACCGCCGCGTGAGGATACTGGTCGCCAAGCCGGGGCTCGATGGGCACGACCGCGGGGCGAAGATCATCGCCCGGGCGCTGCGTGATGCGGGCTTCGAGGTGATCTACACGGGCTTGCACCAAACGCCGGAGATGATCGTCGAGGCGGCGCTGCAGGAGGACGTCGACGCGATTGGCCTGTCGATCCTCTCCGGAGCACACCTGGTGCAGTTCCCGGCGGTGATCGACCTGCTCCGACAGCGAAATGCGAGCGACGTGGCGGTCTTCGGGGGGGGCATCATCCCCGAGGAGGACATCGCCACGCTCCGCAAGCTGGGGGTGGCCAAGGTGTTCACTCCGGGGGCGACGACCCAGGAGATCATCCGCTGGGTCCAGGAAAACATCCGTCCTCGAGCCGTCGGCTGAGCGGTCGAGCGGCAATCGCCGGATCGGCTTGGGCGGCCGAAGTGGCGGCCAGATGCCGCGCGACGGCGCGACTCGGCCGGCGCCCCGAGCGCAAGACAGTCGCGCGGCGCTGCGGCCTGCGTAGGCCGGCCCGTTCGCGGGCCGGGGCTCCTGCTCCATCGTCGAGAGGTGCAAGGTGGAGCACCGCGATCTGGTGATCGTCGGCGGCGGCCCGGGGGGCACCGGCACCGCCCTCGCTCTGGCTCAGGTGGCTCCCGAGCTGGCCAGGCGCTGCCTGTTGCTCGACCGCGCCGTCTTCCCGCGCGACAAGACCTGCGCCGGAGGGCTGATCCCCAGGACGATCGACCTGCTCGACGAGCTCGGCGTGCCGCTCTCCGTGCCACACGTCCGCGTCGACCGGGCACACGTCGAAGCCGGTGGGCCGACCATCCGGGTCGACGCCCGGGGCTGCTGCCACGTGATCCGCAGGCGCGAGTTCGATGCCATGCTTCTGGCGGCGGCGCGCGAGCGAGGCGTCGAGGTGCGCCAAGGGGTGCGGGTCGAGGCGGCGTGGCGCGACGGCGAGCAGGTGAGGCTGCGGACCACCCAAGGCGAGATCCAGGCGCGGGCCGTGGTCGGCGCCGATGGGGCGGGAAGCCTGATCCGACGATCGCTGGTCGATGCTCGGCCTGCGTGGCTCGCACGCGCCACGATGAGCGACGTGCCGATCGACGGGCAGGACCCACCGGGCTGGTACGAGTTCGATTTCCGCGCCGTGCCCGAGGGGCTGGCGGGCTACCGCTGGGCGTTTCCCTGCCTGATCGACGGCCGGCTGCACTGGAACGTGGGCGTCTACTCGGTGCGCCGCGAGGCTCAGGGCGAGCGGCTGTCACGGCTGATCGACGAGCGCACCGGGCGGCCGGGCCTGGCGCGGAAAGCGCACCCCATCGGCCTCTACCGCTGGCGTGCGCGGATCTCGGCCCCGGGGGTCTTGCTGGTGGGCGACGCCGCGGGGGTCGATCCGCTGCTCGGCGAGGGCATCTCGTACAGCTTGGAGTACGGCCGCCACGCGGCGCGGGCGCTCGCCGATGGCTTCGCCCGTGGTGACCTCGGCTTTCGCGCCTACAGCGGTCGCGTCCGGCGCTCGCCGATGGGGACCAAGCTCGCCCGGCTCGCCTTGATGACGCATCTCTTCTACGGTTCGACGAGCCGCTTCTGGTTCGGGGTGGCTCGGGCGAGCAGCCGTGCGCAGCAGATCGGTATGGATTGGTACAACGGCGTGGCGCGCTAGGATGGCGGTGGATTCCACCGAGGGCCGTCGACGGCGGCGTTCGCCGTCACGCAGCGCTCTCCACCGACGGAGGACATCATGGCAGAGGCAGTCATCGTTTCCGCGACCCGAACCGCCGTTGGCTCGATGGGGGGGGCGCTCTCCGGCATGCAGGCGACCCAGCTCGGGGCCGTCGCGATCCGCGAGGCACTGCGCCGCGCCGGCATCGACGGCAAGGAAGTCGGGGAGGTCGTCCTGGGCAACGTCCTGGCCGCGGGGCTGGGCCTGAACGCGGCGCGTGTCGCCTACCTCGAGGCGGGCATCCCCAAGGAGGTGCCGGGATACGCGGTGAACAAGGCCTGTGGCTCGAGCCTGAAGGCCGTCGCTCTGGCGGCGGCCGGCGTGCTGACCGGAGAGTACGACGTCGCCGTGGCCGGCGGCATGGAGAGCATGTCCAACGCACCCTATCTGCTCGCCAAGGCGCGCTATGGCTACCGCTTGGGGCACTCCGAGCTGCTCGACTCGATGATCGCCGACGGTCTGAGCTGCCCGATCACCCACGTGCACATGGGTGTCACCGCGGAGAACATTGCCAAGAAGTACGAGATCGGGCGAAAGGAGCAGGACGAGTTCGCCGCGCGCAGCCAGGCCAAGGCGGCAGCCGCTCAGGCGGCCGGAAAGCTCCGGGCAGAGATCGTTGCGGTCTCCGTGCCCGGCAAGAAGAAGGGCGAGACCGTCGAGTTCGCGCTCGACGAGTTCGTTCGCGCCGACACGACGGTCGAGAAGCTCTCTGGGCTGCGCGCCGCCTTTCAGAAGGACGGAACCGTGACGGCAGGCAATGCCTCGGGGATCAACGACGGCGCTGCGGCGCTGGTGGTGACGAGCGAGGCGGCGGCAAAGGCGCGCGGCTTGAAGCCGCTGGCACGGATCCGCGGCTGGGCGGCGGCTGGCGTCGACCCGTCGATCATGGGCATGGGGCCGTGGCCGGCGTGCGAGAAGGCCCTGGCCCGGGTCGGGCTGCGCAAGGAGCAGATCGACCTCTGGGAGCTGAACGAGGCCTTCGCGGCACAGTCGCTGGGAGTGCTGCGCGAGCTCGAGCTCGATCCCGAGCGGGTCAACGTACACGGCGGCGCGATCGCGCTCGGGCACCCCATCGGCGCGAGCGGGGCGCGTATTCTGGTCACCCTGCTGCACGC
>CAZGUU010000013.1:0-30171 GCA_964529315.1 uncultured Enterobacteriaceae bacterium | reverse complement strand
CTGCACGCCATGCAGGATCGCGACGTGCGTCTCGGCATGGCGTCGCTGTGCATCGGCGGCGGGCAGGGCATCGCCATGATCGTCGAGCGGTGAGTCGAGGCCGAGGTTGAGCGGGTCGGCGGCAGCGTTCTTCGACATCGACGGAACGCTGCTGTCGGTCAACTCCGCGCCGCTCTATGCGCGCTACCTGCGCCAGCAGGGGCGCGCCCGGCGGCGCGACTTGCTTCGCACCGCGTACTATCTGGTGCAGTACCGGCTGAACCTGCTCGACATCGACCGGGCGATAGAGCGGGCCAGCGGCATGATCGCAGGAAAGAGCGAGGCCGACGTCGCGGAGCTCTGCGAGCGGTGGTACCGGGAGGTCGTGCGCGCCTACCTGGTCCCGGGAATGAAGCTCATTCTCGAGCGGCACCGCGCCGCCGGGCACGAGCTGGCGCTGCTCTCGAGCAGCACGAGCTACCTGGCCGCGCCGCTGGCGCACGACCTCGCAGTGCCTCACTTGCTGGTGACCCGGCTCGAGGTGGTCGACGGACGCTTCACGGGAAGGCCGATCACCCCGGTTTGCTACGGGCCAGGCAAGGTCCACTGGGCACGTCGCTTTGCCGAGCAGCGAGGGATCGACCTCGCGGCGAGCTTCTTCTACACCGACTCGGTGACTGACCTTCCCGTGCTCGAGCTGGTCGGCCACCCGCGCATCGTCAACCCGGACCGGTTGCTGCGCCGGGTCGCGCGCCGGCGCGGCTGGCGGGTCGTGGATCCGGCGGAGGTGGTGCGTGGCGCGGCGTAGACGTTCTGCTCGCCGGCCCTCCTGGACGTGGCTCGCAGTGGTGGGAGCCGCTCTGGCGATCTGGGCGGGCTTCACCTGGACGTGGCGTGCGGTCGCGCCGCCGGCCGACCCGGGCTTCGGCGGGTCTCCTCGAGGGCCGGCCGACATCCTGGCGCAGGACGCGCCAGGGCAGAGGGCGGCGGGTGGGCCGCCGCCCCCGGGGCAGATGGAGGCCGGAGCGGTACGTCCGGCGTCGCCGCCGCCCGTGGCTGACGAGGCAGCCCAGCCGGCGGGCGACCCCGGTTCTGCCGAGGCGGCCTCCGCCGTGGCGCCGGCGGGCGCGAGCGGAGCGCAGGCTGGGGTCCCGCAGCCCGAGGTGTCTCCTGCGGGAGGCGCGGGATCCACCGTCAAGCCGGGGCTTGCCCAGGCGCGTGGCAAGCGTGCCGCGGCTCCCGTGCCGCGCGAGGACCTCAGCGACGGCGACCGGCGCGCCCTGGAGAAGCTTCTCGAGCGCGGCAGCCCGGGTGCAGTCCAGCCCCGCTGAGCGGCATGCGGGCCGCGCGGCGCACCGAGCGCATCGGAGAGCCGCGCTCCTTTCGCCGGACGGCACGGTGGTGAGCGCGGCTCGCGCGCGTGCGCCGGTCGGGCTCGCCTTGCGGGCGCCGCGGCCAGGGACTAAAGCCGATCCCTCTCGGCGGCGGAGGTTGCCTCGGAGATGATGAGCGGCAACGGAGAGAGCGCGCTGCGGGTCCCGCCGCAGAGCATCGAGGCCGAGGAGGCCGTGCTCGGCGGCATCCTGCTCGACAACCAGGCGCTCGACCGGGCGATCGAGGTGCTCTCGCCCGAGGACTTCTACCGCGAGTCGCACCGACGCATCTTCCGCGCCCTGCTCGAGCTCGAGCAACGCCACGAGCCGGCCGACGTGATCACTCTGGCCGAGTGCCTCAAGCGCCGTGGCGACCTCGAGGCGGTGGGTGGTGCGGCCGCCGTGGCCGAGCTCGCCGAGCGGACGGCGACGGCGGCCAACGTCATCCTGTACGCCAACATCGTCAAGGAGAAGGCGATCCTGCGTGGGCTGGTCGACGCGGCCAGCGACATCGTCGCCCGCGCGACCAGCGGAAGCACGGGAGACGTGGAGCAGTTCCTCGACGATGCGGAGAACGCGATCTTCCGCATCTCGGAGCGTCGGGTGCGGCCGGGCTTCGCCAAGATCGAGGACATCATCGTCGGCTCGATCGAGCGCATCCAGACGCTCTACGAGAAGCAGGAGGCGGTCACCGGGGTGCCGACCGGCTTCTACGAGCTCGACAAGATCACCTCGGGGCTCCAGCCGGCGGACTTGATCATCGTCGCGGGGCGTCCGTCGATGGGCAAGAGCGCGCTGGCGACCAACATCGGGCAGTACGCGGCGACGCACGGCGGCAAGGCCGTGGCGATGTTCTCGCTCGAGATGTCCAAGGAGTCTCTGGTCATGCGCATGCTGTGCAGCGAGGCGCGGGTCGACGGCACCAAGGTGCGCAGCGGGCACCTGGGCGAGCGCGACCTGCCGCGCCTGGCCATGGCGGCCTCGCGCCTGGCCGAGCTGCCCTTCTACATCGACGACACGCCGGCGCTCTCCGTGCTCGAGCTGCGCTCGCGATCGCGCCGCCTGATGCGCGAGGCGCGAAGCGGCCTGGGAATGATCATCGTCGACTACCTGCAGCTCATGCGGGCGCACCGCGACGTCGACAGCCGCGAGCAGGAGATCTCGGCGATCTCCCGGGCGCTCAAGGCGCTGGCCAAGGAGCTCGACGTGCCGGTGGTGGCCCTCTCGCAGCTCAACCGCGCCGTGGAGTCGCGCGCCGACAAGCGGCCCATGATGTCGGACCTGCGCGAGTCGGGTGCGATCGAGCAGGATGCCGACGTCATCGCCTTCGTCTATCGAGACGAGTTCTACAACAAGGCTTCGCCCGAGGAGGGCGTGGCCGAGATCATCATCGCCAAGCAGCGCAATGGGCCACAGGGGACCGTGAAGCTGGCCTTCCGCAAGGAGCTGACGAAATTCGAGAACTTGAGCGGGCGCGACGAAGACGTCCCCGACGCGCGGGACGACTTCGAGCTGTGATGCGCTCGAGGCACGCCCGGCGAGCGCTCAGAGGCGCATGAGCCTCGTGGCGAGCTCCCGAGGCTCGGAGCTGGCGCGTAGCGCGCCGATCACGGCCACGGCGTCCGCGCCGGCCGCGAGGACGGCGGGCGCCGTGGCCTCGCTGATGCCGCCGATCGCGACCACCGGCAGCGAGACGGCGGCGCGCACCGCGCGCAGCTCCGCCGGGTCGCGGGGCGCCAGCGCGTCGGGCTTGGACCCGGTGGGGAACATCGGGCCGAAGCCGATGTAGTCGGCACCGTCGGCCTCGGCTTGGCGTGCTTGCGCGACGCTGTGCGTGGAGACGCCGAGGATCAGCCGTCCGGCCGCCAGGCGGCGCGCTGCGGGCAGGGGCAGGTCGCCCTGGCCGAGGTGGGCTCCGGCTGCGCCGGTGAGCAGGGCCACGTCGACCCGATCGTTGACGATCACCCGAGCACCGGCTCGCGCGGCCAGGGCGACCAGCTCGCGCGCGATCTCGAGATGCTCGCCCGAGGCCGCGCCCTTGCGGCGCAGCTGGAGCCACGGGACGCCCGCGTCGAGCAGCGCCTTGGCCAGCGCCAGCGCATCGGGCGAGGGGAGCCGCGGGAGGTCGACGATCGGATAGAGACGGCCGAATGCGAGGCGGGTCACCACCGAGCGTCTACCCGTCCCGTCTCGGGCGCGCGAGCGATGCGCCCCCCGGAGGGTCACATCTCCCCCCAGCGGCGAGCGGCCTGCGTTGCGCCCCCTGTAGGGGGGCCCCCCCCTGGCTACTTGGGGGTGTTGAAACGGGAGGGGCGGCCGATTTCTGGGCCGCCCTTCTCGGCAGGCGATCTGGCAGTGGCTTGCCAGGCGTGAGGGTCAGCGGCGGATGCCGCCCCCTCCCGTGTAGGGGAGCGGCCGCTGCATGAAGAAGTTGGCGTAGCTGCCGCTGACGTTGCCGACGAAGAACTTGCGACCCCAGGGCTTGCCCTTGAGCCGGTGGTCCGGCGGGCACCAGACGGGCGTGGGTGTCGGGACGACCACCGGGCTGGTCGCCGTGGGCTGGGGTGTGGGCGTCGGTGTCGGCGTTCTTGTCGGCGTCGGCTTCGGCGTGGGGGTCGGCACCACGATGGGCACCGTCGGCCGAGGTGTCGGCGTCGGGACGAACGGTGTCTTGGTGGGCGTCGGCTTGGCCGTCGGTGTCGGCGTGGGGATGACGATCGGCACGGTCGGTGTCGGCGTCGGGATTGGGGTCGGCGTCGGGGTCGGCGTCGTCGTGGGCGTGGGCGTCGGCGTTCTGGTGGGTGTCGGGGTCGGGGCCTTCGTGGCCGTCGGGGTCGGCTTTGGCGTGGCCGTCGGGGTCGGTGTCGGTGTCGGCACCACGCATCCGTGGCAGCCACGGATGCTCAGCTCCTCGGCGTAGATCGTGCCGGCGAAGTTGGTCCCCTTGAGCACGTCGAAGCTCTTGTCGTTGGGCGCGAATACGTTGCCCACCAGAGCGCTGAACTTGCCGATCTGGTTGTTCCGGCCGGCGATCCAGAGCCAGAGATGCTTGGCCTTCAAGGACGTAGGCCCGATGTCCACGCTGTCGGCCGTCTCCAGGTTCTCCTGTACGGTGATGTTCGCGACGCCGTCGGTGATCACCAGGCCGGAGTTGCTCGCCATGAAGATTCGCTTGAAGGTGTACTCACCTCCCGACAGCTCGAGCGTCGCACCCGCGGCCACGCGTAGCAGGCCGTAGCAGCCTGGTGCCAACGTTCGGGTGGTGTCCTTCAGCACGATCACCGCGGGTTGCCGCGCGGTGCAGGGGCTGGTGGCGCTTGCGGGTAGCGACGGCAGCGTGACGTTCAGCGGAAAGGAGAACGTGCCGTCGATCACCCCGCGAATGTCGGCTGCCGGGCTGCGCTTCACGCTCCTGGCAAAGACGTGGTTCAGCGACGTGTTGTTCTTCAGCTGGATGGAATCGGCCGCCATCAGAGCGTCGTCGGGCGGCGTGGTCGCCGTGATGTGCGTGGCTCCCTCGTCGACCACGAGCTGGCCGCCGTGGCCGACGACGCCAAAATGGCCGACCACGGCTATGTTCACGCCGATCTCCAGGCGGGATCCGGCGAGCGCAGTGTAGTCGGTCCACTTGGCCCCGGGCTCGGCATGTCCGGGCGTGGCGCCGCCGATCAGCGCGAGGATCATGGCGAGGCCCAGGGTCCACGTCGCGATGCGTCGGGTATCGCTGAGGCTGGAGTCGGCGATCATCCGAATGCGTCCTTCCATCAGATCCCCGGGACTGCGGCCCACGGCCCGCGCATATCGCGAGACCTGCTTGCGCGACGGCGCCTCGGACCGAGCATCAGGGCACCGCGCGCGAAGCAACCCGATCGCGACCGCCACGGGAAGGCTCTTTCGCCGCCCCGAGCCCTCGTGTGCCTGGCAAAGAAGGTGCCAGGTCCCCAATGGCAGAGGCCTGGATCTACAGGGGAAAAGCGATGGGACTACCTTCCTCGATCATGCACTTGCGCAAGATCCTACAGGCGTGCGCCAGCTCCCCGAGCGCATAGGGACGAGTCTAGGGCAGGCGTACGGTGCGCCTGCGCTGGCCGTGGTCTCCTCTCGGGCCGACCCTCGAGGTCGCGCGAATCGATCTCCAGATGCAACCGGGCTAGCGGCGCTCCGGGCCCCGCGGGGCTCGCAGCCTACCGGCGAACGCCCCCGATGCCACCCACGCCGCCCCCTTTGAACGGCAGCGGCTTCTGCATGAAGAAGTTGGCGTAGCTCGACGTGGGATTACCGACGAAGAACTGACGACCCCAGGGCTTGCCCTTGAGCCGATGGCCCGGTGGGCACCACGGCGGGGTGGGAGTGGGCGGGCCCTGGCCGGTGAATGTCGGTCCGGGGGTCGCGGTCACCGCCGGTGTGGGCGTCGGGGTGGGCGAGGGTGGCTTCGGGGTCGGTGTCGGAACGACGAACGGGGCCGTGGTGGTTGGCGTTGGTGCGTGCGTCGGCGTCGGGGTGGGTGGCTTGGGGGTCGGCGTCGGCACGACGAATGGCGCCGTCGGTGTCGGGGTCGGCACGGGTGTCGGGCTGGGAGCCGGGGTCGCCGTCGGAGCTCCCGTGGGCGTCGGAGTCGGGCCGACGGGGGTCTTGCTCGGTGTCGGGGTGGGACCCACCGGCGTCGCGCTGGGAGTCGGGGTCGGGGTACCCGCGGGCTGCGTCGGCGTCGGCGTCGCTACCGCGGTCGCCGTCGGCGTCGGCGTCGGAACGACGATCGGTATCGTCGGTGTCGGCGTCGGTGTCGGAGCTGGCGTCTTGGCCGAAGTCGGTGTCGGCTTGGGGGTCGGGGTGGGTGTCGGGGTGGGTGTCGGGACGACGCACTCGTGGCAGGGACGGATCGCGATTCGGTCCGCGTAGATCGTCCCCGCGAAGTTGGTTCCCTTGAGCACCTCGAAGTGCGAATCGTTGGGCGCGAAGATGTTGGCGACGACGACACTGAACTTGCCGAGCTGGTTCTGATCGCCGCCGATCCACACCCGCAGATGCTGCGGGTTCATCGAGGCAGGCCCGAGGTCGATCTCCGGGTCGGTCTCGAGGTTGTCCTGGATGATCAGGTCGACCACGCCGCTGGTGACGATCAACCCGGCGCTCTCCAGCAGCGTGATCTCCTTGAAGATGTACTCGCCGCCCCCGACCTCGAGAGTGGACGCCTCGCTCAGCTTCAGCTTGCCGTAGCAGCCTGGAGGCAGCGACTGGGTGGTGGAGACCGGGATCGTGATCTGCGGCTTGCCCACCGTGCAGCTACTGCTCACTCCCGCGGGGAGGGAGGGGAGGGAAACGGCAAGGGGGAAGGGGAAGGGATCGGTGAGCGTGCCTCGCACGGCGGCGCCGGGGCCGAGATCCAGGTCGTTGGTGAAGACGTCGTTGACCGACGAGCGGTTCTTGGGCTCGTCGAGACCGCCGTCGACCACCACCTTGTCGGCGACGAGCAGTGCGTCGTCGGGCGGCGGGTTGGCGGTCAGGTGCACGGAGCCCGGGGCGATGATCAGCTCGCCGCCCGGCTCGACGACGCCGAAGTCGCCCACGAGGGACAGATGGACGCCGAACTCGAGCCGGCTCCCAGCCAGGGCGGTGTAGTCGGTCCAGGTGCCGGAGGGCTGTGCCTCTGCGTGGTGCCCGCCGGCGAGGAGGAGCACGAGCGCGGTGAGGCACGCCGCCCACGAGATTCTGCGTCGGTCGGCGGCTCTGCTGCTGTCGAAGTTCATCGGACCGTCCCTCCGTGGCTCCCTGCGGGATCCATGCGCCTGACGAGCGCCCTCTGCGGTCGGCTTCTCACCATGTACGCCGAGCCGGCATCCTCGGTCTCCGCTGTCGCGATTCCGGGGTGCTCGTCCAGCACGGCGAGGTCGTACGAAAGTGCGGTGTAGCCCGCCACGTTGGTCCTACACAAATCCACGGTCGGGGGGAAGAAGCCGCTGCACTTGCGTGTGGAAATGGCTACCCGGCCCAAGCGGTCGCTCCTTGGGCCGAGTGGCCCGGACCTTGCTGACCCCTGCCGGCTCGGACTGTCCGTTGGTGTCCCCCGGGGGGGCGGTCAGGCCCAGAGCCGTGGGGGCGAAATACCTGACGCCGTACAAGGCGAGCTTCAGCATCTCGCTTACGGCCGAGAGCAAGGGACGCTCTTCGAGCCACCAGGCGCCGGTGGTCGGCAGGCGCGGGCCACAGGGAACGACGAAGACGCGGGTGCCGGTCGGCGCGAGGGCGAGCCGCAGGGTGTGGCGGGCTCGCCTCGAGTGCAGGGGCGACGTCACCGCGACCACCTTCCGGATGCCAGCGGCCTCGGCCCAGCGGCGCAGGGCGCCGGCGTCTTCCCAGGTGCTCGTGCCCTGGGGCAAGACGACGTGGGCCGAGGCTGGGACGCCCGAGCGGGTCGCCAGCAAGGCACCGACTGCGGCGTCGGTGAGCGGGGCTCCGATGATCTCGAGCTCGGGACGGATGCTGCCACCCGAGAAGACCACCAGCGGGGCGATCCCACGCCGGTAGAGCTCGGCGGCGCAGCGGACCCGCTCGGGCAGCTCGCCTGGAAAGACGTAGATCGCGTCGGCCCGGGCCGGCAGCGAGTCCGCGACCACCAGGAAGCTGGGCAATGCCGTCCATGCGACGACCAGCACGATGGTGGCTGCCCAGAGCCATGCCAGGCGACGGGCCATGGGCGCGCGGACCCCGATTCCCGTGCGGCGGCGAGCCTAGCGCCCGCCGTCGTCTCGCTTGAGGGACTGCTGCTCGATCATCGCGCCGTGTCGAGCGACCAGCGCCTCGAGCTGCCGCAGGCGACCGGCGGTGTCCCGCTCACCGGTCAGTGCGAGGCGGCCCCCCTCGAGGAAGGTGTTTCGCACGCTATAGGCGGTGGTGTGGCTCACCTGGTAGTAGGCGCAGATCTCGTGCATCGACTTCGCTTGCTTGAGCACGTCGAGAGCGAGGGCGACCTTCTCGTCGGGAGTCAGCTTCTTTCTTGCTCGCATGAGTCGTTCTCGAAGACGGTTTCAGGGCCTAGGGGCGCGTCGCTGGCCCGGCGCCCTGGCGGGCGCGAGGCGGGCCAAGGGCTGCAGGAGGCGCATGGCCGGCGTGGCGGCGGGCACCCGTGTTTGCGCCCAAGAGAGGGCGTCTAGGAGGTCCTCTCGCTCGAAGAGGCCCGTGACCACGAGGAAGAGCGGGTAGGCGGCGATGAGCAGGCTCTTGAGCACGATCGACGCAGCCAGGGATTCGAGCGTCACTGCGGTCGAGACGAGGTAGATCGCGAGCGCGGCGCCGACGATCGTCGCCAGGCGCCCGTAGCGGTAGGGGACTGGGTACTCGCGAAGCGAGAGGACGAGGGTGAGCGTGAGCTGTACCAGGAAGCCGGCGAGCGTCGCCCAGGCGGCCCCCATCATTCCGTACGTCGGGATCAGCAGGAAGTTGAGGGCGATGTTGACCGTCGCAGCCGCTGTGATCGCGATCGTGCGCAGCACGGTCTTCTTGGTGAACAGCACGCCGATGTTCACCATGAACGTGAGGCCATCGAGGGCGAGGGCGAACCCGATCACCGGGATGACGGAGGCTGCCGCGTAGTAGGCGGGCGTGGCCATGAGCCGCAGCAGCTCGGGCGCGGCCACGGAGAGCCCCAACCAGAGGAAGAAGATCAGCGCCGTGTAGTAGCTGGTCATGTGGGCATAGAGCTCGGGCGCATCGGGCTGCTTGCGGTTGGCGAACAGAAACTGCGGCCAGGAGAGCTGGAACGCGGTGACCGCGAAGGTCAGGATCTCGCCCAAGCGGTATCCGAGCGAGTAGACGCCGACCTCGGCGACCGAGTAGTAATGCTTGAGGAACCAGCGATCGACCAGGTCCAGGGCGAAGGCAGCCGCACCGCTGGGGATCATCGGAAGGCCGTAGAGGAGCTGCGCCTTGATGTCGCTCCAGTGAAAGCCGGCGCGCAGCATGCGGAAGGTCACGCCGGTGAGCAGCACGCACATGATCAGCTCGCCGAGGAACTGGCTGAGCACCACGCCCGTCGCGCCGAGGTGAACACCGGCGACCAGCACGACGGCCAGCAATGTGGTCAGGCCGTTGCGGGTGATCGACCAGGTGGCGTAGCGACGGGCTTGGTCGCCGGCGCGCAGCAGCGAGAACGGCATGCGCAGCAGGACCTTGCACAGCACAGTCCCGGTGCCGATTGCCATCAGGAACCAGAGGGCGCGGTCGCCCAGAACGAGCTCGGCGAGCGGTTCGGAGTAGAGCAGCGGCACGGCGGCGAGCGGCAGGGCGAACAGGAACACGATCCACATGGCCGCGGCGACGACGCGCTCGCGCGCGGTGTCGCTGTCGTGGTCGTAGTAGAAGCGAAACAGCGAGAAGCTCTGGCCCAGGTTCATCAGGACGAACATGACCTGGGTGTACATGGACACCAGCGCCATCACGCCGTAGTCGTCGGGCGTGAGGAAGCGGGTGTAGAGCGGGATGAGCAGGAAGCCGATGACCTTGATGCCGTAGTTGCCCAGGCCGTAGATCAGCGTGTTTCCGAGGAGGCTGCGGAACTTGTCGAGCATGGGTTGAACGGATGGATCGTCTAGGTTGGGGGCATTTCGCTGCGGATGGGGGATGCGGCGCCCGGCTGCTCGCTCTGGCAGGTGGGATGCTGGCCCTGCTCGGCGGCACGCTGGCCGGCGCGGCCGATTGCGGAGGGGCGCGCCGCTGTGCCTGTGGTGACCGAGTGGTCGAGGACTACCGCATGGCCGAAGACCTCGGCCCCTGTGCCGGCTCCGGCCTTCGGCTCGTCCGCCGCGTGTCCTTCGACGGCGGCGGGCACGTGATCCGCGGCTCGGGTGCGCGGGGCAGCGTCGGGCTGCAGGTGTCGGCCGGCGCGTCGCGCAGCCTCGTGCGCGACCTCGAGGTGACGCGCTTCGAACGCGGTATCCGCCTGCGCGGCACGCAGGGAGTGGAGCTGGTCGCGGTGCGCTCGCACCACAACGGCGATCGAGCGGCAGGGGTCGGCTACGGGATCGACCTGGCGGACGGATCTGCGGGCAATGTCCTGGATCGGGTGTCGGTGCATCACAACGCCGATGAGGGGATCCACCTCGGCCGAGGGGCGACCGCCAACCGGATCACCTCCTCCGAGATCTACGAGAACTTTCGCGAGAACGTGTATGTGCTCGCGGGTCGCGACAACGTGATCGAGAGCTGCACGATTCGCAAGGGCGGGAGCAGCTCGATCTACGTGAAAAACAGCAATGGCACGGTCGTCGCGCGAAGCCGCATCGAGGGGCGTCCCATCCTGGTGCGCGGGGCTTCGGTCGGCACGCGGCTGGTCGACGACACCCTCGATGGTGCTGGGGTGGTGCTCCAGCCGTACGCCGACGAGAAGCTGGGGGAGGTGCGTCCGGCACGCACCGAGATCCGTGGCGGGAGCATCGTCGCCGGGGGGGCCTGCGTGCGGGTCGACGGGGCGCGCCAGACGAGCTTGGATTCCGTTGCGCTGGACTGCTCGCCGTCCTTGGCCGTGGCCGCAGGTGGTGACGTCACGGCGATCGACACCCGGCTCGGCGAGGTCGCCTGCGCCGGCACCGGGGAAGTGAGGCGAGCCAGGCGCGTCGAGGTGCGGCTCGTAGGCCCGGGCGGGCGGCCTCTTCCCGGGGCCCGAATCGTGGCGCAGCACCTCGAGCCGGCCGACGCGACCCTCAGCGCCGGCGCCGACGGGGTGATCCGCGGCACCTTGGTCGAGGCGAGATTGCGCTGCCCGGGCCGTGAGTTCGAGCTGCTGGGCCCGGCGGATGTCGTGGCGGGGACGTTCTCGCGCCGGGTTCCCATCGCCGAGCTCGGTGGCGACCTGGCTCTCGGGGCGCCCCCCTCGCCGGCTCCCTCGGGGACAGTCGCGCCGTGACCAGCCGCCTCGGGGTGCGCCACGCATGGAGCGGGGCGCCTGCGAGGCCCGCCGCGCCAGCGCCCGAAGCGGTCAGTGGCCGAGCTTGAGCGCGATCCGGTAGTCGCTCGGACGCTCGCCCAGGCGCACCACGATCCCCACCCCGATTCCCAGCAGTCCCCAGAAGAGCATCTGGATGGCGATGTTGTCGAAGGGGTCGAAAGTCTGCATGGCGACCAGGAAGCCGATCACCGCCGCGATGACGGCCCACAGGACGGCACGCAGGCCGGGATCCGAGATCCGCTTCTGCGCGCGGTAGAGGTTGGCCAGCGCTGCGGCGAGAATCCACAGCATTGCGGCCAGGCCGAGCACGCCGTGCTCGAGCAGCAGCCGGACGTTCCCGTTCCCCTGGGCGAGCACCGCGTCGGTGAAGTGGTCGCTGCCGAGCTTCACCTGCCCGAGAGTCCGCGGACCCAGGCCGAAGAGCACCTCTTGCGGAGAGCGGCCAACCAGCGCCTCGCACCCCACCCCGCTTCCGCCGCAGAGCAGCGTCGTCCAGGATGTCGTCCACCCCGGGTGGCCGTGGTAGCTCAACGAGAGCGCGGCGAACGGTGTGACGACGGCGAGGAAGACCAGCGTCCACCAGCCGTTGAACTGCCGCCAGAGGTAGGCTGCGGAAACCAACGCGAGGGCGATCAGGCCGGCGGGGTGGCGGGTCAGCAGGATGCCGACCAGGCATAGGGTCGTGGCCGCCACCCAGAAGTCTCTCCCCTCACGGGTGTGCGCGCGCGAGAGGCTGCAGAGCACGCAGGGCACGCCGAGGAGCAGGTAGGTGGCCAGAGCAATCGGGCTGCCCAGCGTCGAGGAGATGCCGACCGGTGCCAGACCCAGCGCTGCGCCACTGGATCCGTAGCTGGGCACGTAAGAGCTCAGCACGAGCTCTCCGATGCCCAAGCAGGAGATCGCCACGGCGGTGAGGGCGATGGCGCTCACTGCGCTTCGCACGAAGCTCTTGGTGAAGGTTCCGTTGACGATCGCCAGGAGAACGATGAAGCCGGTGATCAGGTAGTAGGCGGCGCCCCGCAGCGCCTGCATGCGAGCTTCGGCCGGTGCGAGCGTGGCGGACGCCAGGGATAGGAGGAGGAAGGCTGCGATCGGCAAGTTCAGCGGCGTGCGGTAGATGCTGATCCGATCGCTTGGAGCACGGCGCAGGATCATCCACAGGGCGGAGAACGCGATCAGGCCGTGCAGGGGGTTGACCTTGATGCCGGCGACGCTCACGTAGAGGCGTTCGATCGCGCCCGGAGGGATGAAGGAGACGAACAGCAGGAGGACCAGGAGGAAGGCGCCCAGGGTCAGCCAGCGGTTCAGCACCTTGAGCGCGGTCAGGCCGACGAGCTGGGCATCGAGCCACAGCGAGCGGTGCGCGATGTACAGGCGATCGTAGCGCAGCTTGTTGCGCGGCGAGGTGAAGTATCCGCCACGCACCTGAGCGAGGCCGGTCATCCCAGGTGCGACGCGGAAGCGGTCGGCGTAGTGGGGGATCTCGCCGAGGTAGCGCTCGAGAAAGATCGGTCGCAGAGGACGGGGGCCGGCGAAGTTCATCTCGCCACGCAGCACGTTGATCAGCTGCGGTACCTCGTCGAGCTTGGAGCGCTTGAGGAACTTCCCGATCGGCGTGTAGAAGTCGTCCTGGGGGCTGAGCAGGCGCCCGCCGATCTTGCGCTCCGAACCGTCGCGCAGCGTGCGGAACTTGTACATCGTGTAGAGGCGCTGGCTCCTGCCCACGCGTACGCCGGAGTAGAAGAGCGGCCCGCTGCTGGTGAGCTTCACGGCCAGCGCGACCAACAGGAGGATGGGCGAGAGGGCCAGCAGCGCGGCGGCTGCGAGTGTCACTTGGATGGCGTAGCGCAGCCAGGACTCGGGCAGCTCCGGGGGAAGCTCGGAGTGTGGCCGTGAGACCGGCGGATCGGCCGGAGTCGCAAGCTGCGGTGCCACTGCGGTGGCGGCGCGGAAGGCGAGGATTCTTGACACGTCCTGGCTCCAGTCTCGGTTGAGGGGAGAATGCCTGAGCCGTTCGATCGCGGTCAACCCACTCTTCGCTGGGCGACTTCTCCGGGCGCCGCGGCGGCGACGCCGTCGTGCCAGGCCTGGAGCATGAGCAGCGTCCAGATGTCGCGGCTGTGGTCGCGCTCGAGCGCCTCGTGGGCGCGGATCAGCTCCTGGACGGGCTCGGGCCGCAGGAGCCCGGCCACCTTGATGCGTCGAGGCGCCAGCGTGTCGTGGACCATCTCGCGCAGCGGGCCGACCAGCCAGCTCGGAATGGGCACATTGAACCCCTGCTTGGGACCGCGCGCCGTCCGTGGCGGCAGGCGATCCGCCATGGCGCGTCGCAGGAGCACCTTGGTGGTCCATCCCTGGGTCTTGAGCCGGCTCGGTAGGGCGGCGACGCGCTCGACCAGCGGGTGGTCGAGCAGGGGCACTCGCCCTTCGAGCGACACGGCCATCGTCATGCGGTCCGCCTTGACCAGCATGTCCCCCTCGAGGCCGAGGTGCGTGTCGACGGCGAGCAGCCGGGCGAGCAGGTCGTTCGGGTCGACGGAGGCGGCGGCCTGCTGATAGAGCCGCACGGTGGGCTCCAGGGCGGCTGCGTCGTCGGCGTAGAGCTGCCGCTTGCGCTGCTCGTCGAAGATCACCTTCCAGGCGAGGTGTGCCTCGACGTCGGGCAGGGAGGCTCCGGCGACGAAGCGCTTGGCCTTGTAGTCGAAGCTCACCCTGTCGTGCGACACCGGCAGCAGCCCGATCATGCGTGGGAGAAGGCGGCGCAGCGCTCCGGGCACGGCGCGGCGATACAGCCCGGCGAGCTGGGTGGCGGTGTAGGTCTTGTAGCCGGCGAACACCTCGTCGCCGCCCTCGCCCGAGAGGGCGACCGTCACGTGTTGGCGTGCCAGGCGTGAGACGCAGAGCACCGGGATCGCGGAGGAGTCGGCGAAGGGCTCGTCGAAGGCGTGCGCCAGCTCGGGCACGAGCGCGGCGGCATCGGGCGTCACGACCAGCTCGTGATGGTCGGTCGCGAAGTGGCGCGCCACCTGACGCGCCTGGTCGAGCTCGCTGAAGGAGCGCTCCTGGAAGCCGATGGAGAAGGTCTTGAGCGGGCCGCTGTGGAAGCGGCGCATCGCCGCGACGATGCTCGCCGAGTCGACCCCGCCCGAGAGGAACACGCCGAGCGGCACGTCGGCGACCAGGTGGCTGCGCACGGCGTCGTCGACTCCTTCGCGCACCAGCTCGACGGCTTCGTCGAGGCTGCGCACGTCGTCGCGGGGCGCAAAGTCGAGGGTCCAGTAGCGCTCGATGCTCACCGTTCCCCGCTCTGCGATCAGGCGGGTTCCGGGAAGGAGCTTGCGCGCTGCGCGAAAGATGGTCGCCGGCGCGGGTACGTAGGTGAGGCTCAGGTAGTCGTGCAGCGCCTGAGGATCGACGTCGCGCTCGAGGCCGACGGCGAGCAGGCTCTTCAGCTCGGAGCCGAACAGCAGGCGCCCCCGTCCCAGGCTGTAGTAGAGCGGCTTGATGCCGAGGCGGTCGCGCGCCAGCATGAGTCGGCGATGGCGCGCGTCCCAGAGGGCGAAGGCGAACATGCCGCGCAGCTTCTCGACGCAGGCGACGCCGTGCTCCTCGTAGAGGTGGACGATCACCTCGGTGTCGGAGTGAGTCGCAAAGCGGTGGCCTCGACCCTCGAGCTCGGCTCGCAGCTCGCGGAAGTTGTAGATCTCGCCGTTCTGCACCACCGAGACGGTGCCGTCCTCGTTGGAGATCGGCTGGCGGCCGCCGGAGAGGTCGATGATCGAGAGCCGGCGCATGCCCATGGCGAGCGGCCCGTCGACCAGGAAGCCGTCGTCGTCCGGACCACGGTGCGTGATCACGTTGCACATGGCCTGGGCGATGGCCTTGGTTGCGAGCACGCCCTGCTCGAGGGCGAGGTATCCGGCAATGCCGCACATGGGGTCGGGTCTCCGTTGCGCAGGGATCAGCGACGCGCGGCGCTCCAGCGCTGGCGAGCGCCGTGCAGGACGTCGAAGGTGCCCGCGAGCTTGTGGGCGAAGTCGCGCAAGCCGTCGTCGCGTGCGATGAAGGTCCGCCTCAGGCTGAACGGGTGGGTGCGGGGCGTGACGCAGCCCGGCGCGGTGGTGCAGGCCAGGCGATAGCCCGCCTCGCGCACCGCCTGCTTCACCCGCGCATCGAGCTCGCCTCGCGGATAGCAGAAGCTCTCGACCTGCAGGCCGCAGCGCTCCTCGATCAAAGCGCGCGATCCGGCCACCTCGCGCTGGAGGTCGGAGGCGTCCAGCGCGGGTAGCGATCGGTGGGTGATCGTGTGCGCGCCGAAATCGATGCCGTGGCGGGACATCTCCTCGACCTGCTGCCAGGAAAGCGGGGCGATGCCCGCGCGATCCCTGAGAACCGGGAGATCGCTGCCGCCGATGAAGCCCGCCGTGAGGAAGATCGTCGCCGGCACGGCGTGACGCACGAGCACCGGGAAGGCCCGAGTGAAATTGTCGGCGAAGCCGTCGTCGAAGGTGACGACGACGGCTCTCTCGGGGAAGGGGCGGTGCTCGTCGAGGTAGCTGCGCAGCTCGAGCAGTGGGAGGACGGCATAGCCTTCGCGTCGAAGGTGGGCCATCTGCTCGGCGAAGGCCGCGGGTGAGACGCACGAGCGGTGCTGCTCGTCGTCGATTCGGTGGTAGTAGAGCACGCGGGCGCTGCTCGTGCGGACCGAGCGCAGGCGCCGGAGAAGGCCGACGGTCTCGCGGGCGACCACCCGGACGCCCCTGCCGGCGAGTGAGCGCATGGCCTACGCGAGCCGCCGCTCGACGGCGGCACCGAGCAGATGCGCGAGCTCGTCCACGGTTCGCTCCATGTCGAAGCGCTCCGCCACCCGGCGGTAGCCGGCTGCGGCGAAGCTGGCCGCGCGGCCGGGATCGGCGAGCAGGCGCTCGATCGCGTCCGCCAGGCCGGCGGGATCTCGCTCGCGCACGAAGAGGCCGCTCTTCTCGGCCTCGACCAGCTCGCCGAGCGAGGGGAGCTCGGTGCAGATCGCCGGCGCCCCGGCGGCGAAGCCCTCGATCAGGATGTTGGGGATTCCGAAGTGGTCCTCGAGGTGCGCCGGTAGGACCACTGCGGCGGCACGGTGGTAGGCGGGAATCACCTCTTCCTGGGGCAGGTAGCCCGGCAATCGAACGCGATCGGTGAGCTGCAGCTCGCGAACCAGCCGCTCGAGGATCGGGCGATCCTCGCCCTCGCCGATGATCTCGAGCACCACGCGCCGGCCGCGATCGCGCAGCACGGCGATGGCCCGCAGCAGGTCGTCGAAGCCCTTGCAGGCGCGCAGCGTGCCCACCGAGAGCAGGAGGTCTGGCTGGCGCGAGGTGCCGTTGGCCGCGAAGCGCGGTAGATCGACCCCGTGGTAGATGGTGCGGATTCGCGCGGCGTGATCCGGGGCGATGTCGCAGAGGTAGCCGCGGTTGTACTCCGTGCAGGTGATCACGAAGCGGGCCGCAGCGATCTTCTCGGCGAGCATCGCACGGTGCACGAAGATGTCGGTGGCATGGCCCGAGAAGCTGAACGGGATGCCGGTCAGTCGAGAGATCAACATCGCGGCGGTGGCCGGGTAGGTTGCCCAGTTGGCGTGCAGGTGGCGCACGCCGCGTCGTTGCATGTCGCTGGCAAAGGCGAGGCTCTGCGGAACGATGGCGAGCGACTTCGCCAGGGCCGTGGGCATGGAGCGATGGCCCCAGACGACTCGCGCCACGCCGCCCGTGCATCTTGCCGGCGACCGCAGGGCGCCTGCGAGCGCGGCACCGAGCAAGGCTCCTGGCGCGGGCGGGTAGACCGTGCGGTCGAGCAGGCGCTGGACGCCGGCGTGGACCTTCCAGCCGCGCGGCGCGGGCAGCAGCGAGTAGATGGTGAAATCGAGCCCTCGGTCGGCCAGCCCCGAGAGCTCGCGCAGGAAGTATGCGTCGACTTGCCGGGGGAACTGATTGACGACGAAGGCGAGCATGGGGCTCAGGCGGCGGCTCGGCTGCCCGAGGCGACGAGGTCGAGATAGAGCGCCTCGGTGCGTGCGACCATCCGCGTGACCGAGAACATCGTGTGCACCCGCTTGCGCGCGGCGCGTCCGAAGCGCGCCATGGTGTCTGGCGAGCTTGCCAGTCGGGCGAGAGCTGCCCCGAGCGCGGCCGGGTCGCGCGGAGGAACGAGCAAGCCCGTCTCCCCCTCGACGATCACTTCCGCATTGCCGCCGACGTCCGTCGCGACGATCGGTCGGCCGGCGGCCATCGACTCGAGCACGGTGTTCGACAAACCCTCTTTGACCGAAGAGAGCACCGATACGTCGATGCTCTGCAGCCACTCCGCGGCGTCGTTGCGCGGGCCCGTGAAATGCACGCGCCGCGCGATGCCGAGCTCGTGGGCCGCTTGCTCCAGACGCGGCCGCTCGCTGCCGCCGCCGACCACCACGAGGTGTAGAGCCGGCACGCGCTCGGCGACCAGGGCCAGCGCGCGCAGGAGCGTTTCGTGGTCCTTGGCGGGCTCGACGCGCGCGACCACCCCCGCGAGCACGGCACCTTGCGGGAGGCCGAGCTCGTGGCGCCGCGCGCGCGGATCGCAGGCCACCCGAAAGCGGTCGAAGTTGACGCCATTGTAGATCGTCACCACCTTGTCCGCGGGCAGGCCGCCGCGCTCCATCAGGTAACGGCGCACGGCTTCCGAGTTGGCGATCACCCGGTCCGTCGAGCGCGCCAGCCATCGGCCGATCATTCGCTTGTAGCGCTCCTCCCAGATGTCGACGTTGCGCTCGGAGGCGACGACCCAGCGCACTCCCGCCATGCGCGCGGCGATCCGTGCCCAGGTGTTCGCGCCCCAGAGATAGGTCTGGGCGATGTCGATGCGCTCGCGGCGCATCAGGCGTGCCAGCCGCATCACCAGGCCCGGGTCCGCCTTGAGGTGCTTGGGCTCGTGGAGCACGGGAACACCGAGGGATTCGATTTCACGAGCCTTGGTGCCGTGGCGGAAGCAGCACACCAGCGGCTCGAACCGATCGCGGTCGATGCGGCGGACGATCTCGACGATCTGCTGCTCGGTGCCACCGATGTCCAGCTCGTCGATCGCGAACAAGACGCGCAGCCGGCTCACGCGAGCGTCCCCTCGCTGCCCAGCGCCGTGCGTCGGGCGCAGCGGTAGGGGAAGGATCGTCGCCCCGCCCCCAGGGCGCGGCCGGGAGTCGTCGGCTCGGTGCATCGCCATCCTCGATCGGAAGTGTGGAAGTCGTGTTCGACCGGACGCAGCGCCCGGTCGGCGGGCGGAGAGGTCGCCAGCACCCGTCTCTGGACGGGCGTCGGCGCGGCAGGCTGCCGCTCAAGGGGCATGGCCCTCTTGCGTGGCACCGAATCTCTCGGCGAGCATGCTGCGGACACCGGCGTCGAGGTCGACGCCCGGCGACCAGCCGAGATCCGCTCTGGCCGCGGAAGTATCGTACCGCAGGCTCTCGGTGGCACGGCGCAGGCGATAGCGCGTGAGGGGCAGGGTGCGGCCGGTGAGCCGCCCGGCGAGCTCGCAGGCCAGGGCGACGGGCACGAGCCAGGCGGGGTGGACGAAGATCGGATCGACGGCGACCACCCCGTGGCGGGCGAGAAGCTCGAGGTACTCGCCCTGGGTGATCTGTCCGTCGACGACGTTGTACGCGGCGCCCGGGCGTCCTCTCACCGCGGCCAGCGCGATCGCGTCGCAGGCGTTGGCGACGTGTGTCAAGGGGATCAGTGTAGCCCGCGAGCCGACGACGATCCGCTTGCCGTGCGCCCGCGGCACGGGGAATTGGAGGCGCGCGAGAAACGGGCGCTGCTCGGCGCCGTAGAGGATTCCCGGTCGCACGACGACCGCTGCGATGCGACCGGCCGCTGCGGCGGCGCGCACCCGGCGGTCGGCCTCTGCCTTGGACCAGGCGTACGCCCCGCGCTGCTCGATCGCCGGGTCGAGCGGCGCGGCTTCGTCGATCAGCGCATCGGCCGAGGAGGCGCCGTAGATGCCGGCCGAGCTCACGTGCACCAAGCGGCGCACGCCAGCCGCAGCGGCCGCGTCGAGCAGGGCTTCGGTGGCCTCGACGTTGTCGGCCGTGAAGGCCGTGCGCGAGCCGCCGGCTGCGACCCTTGCGGCGGCGTGGAAGACGGTGTCGATCGCATCCGTGGCGCAGGCGAGCGCCTCCGGGTCCTCGAAGTCGCCCCAGACGACGTCCTCGATCTGCGGGGGGATGCGCTTCAAGTCCGTGCCCGGGCGCACCAGAGCGCGCAGGCGGCGGCCCTGCTCGGAGAGCCGCCGAGCGAGATGGCGGCCGAGGTAGCCGGTGCTCCCCGTCAGGAGGTCCATGCGAGTCCCTCGGTGGCCTTGCCGTTGGCGCCTGCCAGCCGTGAGGAGCGGGTGGCCGGTGCGAGACGCTGCTCGACGAGGTTGAGCAGACGAACGACCTCCCGGCCGGCCGCGCCGTCCACTGGCGGCCGCTCGCCCTGCTCGAGGGAGCGGTAGAAGCGTCGGATCGTCTCGCCGATCCCCGGGTAGAGCTTCATGCGCCGTAGCGCGACGTTGACGACGTTCCCGACCGTCGCTCCGCACAGCTGCGCAGCGGGCTCGAGGTTGGCAGCAAGCTTGGCGACGAGCTTGGGCAGGCGGCGGGTTCGCTCGACGATCAGGGTCATCGTGTTCAGGTTGACCCGAAGGGTGGCCCGAGTGCCGAAGACGTTGAGGTGGTTCAGGTAGGGCTGCGTGCCCATGGAGAAGGCGACGTAGCCGTAGGCGCGCTCGCCCTCGAGCAAGACCCGGATCTCGCCGAGCAGCGGGCGATCGCCGAGGGTCGTGCGGCCGAGGATCGCGGTCTCGCGCACCGGTCCGAGCAGCTCACCGACGAGGTAGAAGGGATGGGGGGCGAGATTGTAGAGGGGGGCGAAGGCGTCCTCGACGCTCCAGTGCGCCTGGCCCGGCGAGGCGCCGAGCTCGACCGGATTCACACCCTGGTGTGCCTCCACCGAGACGATCTCGCCGACGGCGCCCCGATCGATCAGGGCCCGGGCTCGCCGCACGACCGGGTCGAAGAGGCGATTGTGGTCGACGCACAGGCGCCGGCCGTGCACGCGCGCCGCCGCGATCATGCGGTCACACTCCGCGACGGTCATGGCCATGGGCTTCTCGACGAGCACGTTGGCGCCGGCCTCCATGGCGCGGACGGCGAGCTCGGCGTGGGTTCGCGGCGGCGTGACCACGTGGACGATGCTCGGCTCGGCCTCGCGCAGCATCGCGTCTAGGTCCGCGTACCAGGCGGGCACGCCGCGCGCGCGGGCGAGCTCCTCGGCCCGGCCCGGTGCCGGGTCGCAGACCGCGACCACTCGGGCGTTGGGCATCTGCTTGGCGTAGCCGAGATGGACCGCCGCGATGCGGCCGGCGCCGATCAGGGCGATGCGATGGGTGCGCTGGCTGGTCATCGGCTCCTGCCTATCCGATCGTCGGGAGGTATTTCCAGAACTCGTTGTTCAGGGCGCAGCACTTGGCGCACTTGGGAAACAGGCGCCGCTTCTTGAGCGCCCGGCGGAAGGTCTGGTAGGCCTCGTTGTTCCAGATCTCCTTCACGCTGCGCTCGCGGACGTTGCCGAAGGCCACGTCGATCGAGCACGAGTAGACGTCGCCGTAGGGGCTGACCCGGAACGTCTTCCATGGGTAGAAGCACTTCTCGACGAATGCGTACTCGTCGTCGAGGAAGCGGCGCTCCATCTGCTCGGCCGTTTCGAGCGGGGGACCGAAGCCGATCGGGATGTCGTACTGCTCGCCCTTGCGGATGGCTCGCTGAGCCTCCCGATGCAGCGTCTGGCCGTCCACCTGCCGCAGGTACTTCGGCAGATCCTGGTTCTCCTCCTTGCGCTGGACCGGCAAGGGGATCAGCTCCTCGGTCTGCCGGTCGTGCTCGGGTGTGGTGTAGAACATGTAGTCGAAATCGACCGTGTCGACACCCGCGTCTTTGAGCTGGTCGAGCACCTCGCTGTAGCGGCTCTGGTTGAGCGCCGAGATCGTCACGGTGATGCCGATCTTGGGGCGCTTCAAGCCGAGCTCGCGCTTGGCCTCCTGGACGTTGTGGATCCCCTCGAGGAGGCGCTTGAAGCTCCCCTTGCCACGGCGGATCTCGTCGTGCAGGTCGTCGGGGCCGTCGACCGAGATCGAGAGCGCGTGTGGCCTGAGGGCGACCAGGCGGCGCGCCTCCTCGGGGCGTAGGAACCACCCGTTGCTGTTCAGGCAGAGGTGGATGGGCGTGCGCGTGATGTGCTCGACGATCTCGAAGATGTCCTTGCGCAGGAACACCTCGCCGCCGGTGATCGTCATGTCCTGGACGCCCATCTCGGCGATGTCGTCGATCACCCGCTTGATCTCGTCGGTCGTGAGCTCGTGGCGCTGGCGCTCCTTGACCCGCTCGGGGTCCGACTTGTCGTGCATGAGGCGCGGCAGGTCGAGCGGGCACATCTGGCAGGAGAGGTTGCAGCGCAGCGTGAGCTCGAAGGTGACCGATTGCGGCGTCCAGGCCTTGCCGCCACCGACGAGGTAGGGGAGATAGTACTTGTAGGCCTTGAGGTTGCTCTTGGTCAGGCCGCGCTCGCGCAGCCAGCCCTTCACGTCGTCGAGGACGGAGTTTTCGTCGTTGGTCATGCGCGGTTCCAATGCGGGCGCTCGTGCGCGGTGCCGTGTGCGACGGTGAGTCTCAGAGGAAGCGCCGCCCCTGCTGGCGCAGGCGCCGGCCGTCCTCGCGCGTGGGGAAGGAGTAGTAGGTCGCCTGGGTGCGGTCGTTGGGGAGCGTGGTCACCGAGCCTCTCTCGAGGCGATCGATCGCCTCGACGATCAGCTGGGCACCGAGGGTCTTGGTCTTGCGAATCAGGGAATCCTGCGTGTCGTCGGGCTCGATGGCGACGCGCTCCTGGAGCAGGATCGGACCGTCGTCGAGGTCCTCGTTCATGAAGTGGACGGTGGTTCCGGTCTCGGGCTCGCCGTTGGCCAGGACCCAGAAGCTCGGCAGGCGGCCCCGGTAGCGCGGCAGGAGCGCGCCGTGGACGTTGATGCATCCGAGGCGGGGCAGCGCGAGGATCTCGCTCTTGAACTTCTGGCTCGCGTTGACCGAGATGATCAGGTCGAGGGAGAGCTCGCGCAGACGATCGAGGTAGGCGCGAGAGTTGACGCTGCCCGTCTCGAGGATCGGGATGTCGTGGTGTCGGGCCACCGCGGCTACGGAGTAGAAGCCGGGCACCGGGACTCGCCGTGCCACGATGCCCAGCGCGCGGCGGCCGGCATAGCGCAGCGACTGGCGCACGAACTGTACGGGCCCGTATACCGCCAGATGGTCCCGCAGCGTGGAGAGCCAGGTCTGCTTGGGCATCAGGGCCGGCAGGATCGTCATGCCGACGACGTTGTCGCGCCGGTGGCGCAGGACGGTGTGGAGGAACTGCGGCAGGTAGAGGCAGTCCTCTTGCGTGATGACGAGGGCTCGCAGTGGCATGGGTGTGGTCCGTTTCGGGGTCGTGCGGTGGCCCCGGATTGTGGGCGGCGATTGGGTCGTAGGCAAGCGCAGAATGGCGGTCAGGCGGCGAGAAGCCCGCGCTCGGCGAGCACCTCGCTGACCGGGGCAAAGCGGAAGTCGGCGAGCAGGCGGCGCAGCTTGGCCTCCATGCCCCGCAGGTTGATGTAGTGCGTCGAGACGCCGCGCTTGCCTCGGCTCCGCAGGCGGGGCTGCTGCGGGTCGAGCTCCCAGGGGTGCAGGTAGACGATCGCCGGCTCGCCCTCGCGGTTCACCCGGCGCATGCCCCAGTGCATGTAGGCGTAAGGGAGCAGCCGCAGGTAGGCTCCGCCTCCCAAGGGAAGGTTGTGCTGCCCGACGCGGGCCGTGGTCATGGGGAACTCGATCAGTCGTCGGGATCCGGCGGCGTGGATCACGAAGGGAAAGCGCAGCGCCCCGGGAATGCCGTAGAGGCTGTCGCGCACGGGAAAGATGCTCGAGTCGTAGTCGAGGCCGCTTTCGAGCATCACGTCGAGGGCCCAGACCGAGCGCGTGGTGACCGAGAACGAGGGCGCCCGGTAGCCGCGCGGGCGCTTGCCGGTGATCCGCTCGAGGATCTCGACGGAGCGCTCCAGATCCCGCCGGTAGAGGTCGCGGCCCTGCTCGTAGACCAGGCGGTGTGCGTAGCCGTGTGTGGCCACCTCGTGTCCCGCGGCGGCGATCTCCTCGACCAGGGTGGGGTGGCGCTCCGCATTCCAGGTGAGCACGAAGAAGGTTCCCCGGACGCCGAATTCGGCGAGCAGCGCCAGGATGCGGCGCGTGTTGTCGACCACGCGAGTCTCGTAGCGGTCCCAATCCTCGAGGCGGACCTGGTCCTCGAAGTCCGACACCTGGAACCAGTCCTCGACGTCGACCGAGAAGGCATTGGTGACCGTCGAGTGCTTCATCGGTGTCCGGCCCCCTCGCCGGCGGGGCCGGGCGCCGGCGGCGAGGCCGCGGCACTCGTCTCGTAGGGACGGTCGGCGGTCTGCCAGCGGCCGAGCTCGGAGCCGCTCAACACCTTCCACCAGCCGAGGACCGCGGCCCAGGTGCCGATGCCGAAGTAGACGGCGGGCGAGAGAAGACGCTTGAGCGGACCGGCGGGCAGCGCGAGGCCCACCGGAACGCAGGCGTAGGCGCCGAGCTGGAGCACCAGGATCGTGCGGTAGAAGGGGCCCGATGCGAGCGCGGATCCCGCGAGCAGCAGGCCGAGCCACAGCGGGGTCGCGTAGCGCAGGCCCTTTCGCGAGAGGAGTTCCCAGCCCACCAGCCAGGCGCGGTTGCGCACGATCTCCGGCCAGACGAGCTCGATGCCGCGGATGCCGCGCCCGATGATCCGCGAGCGGCGGCGCAGCTCGTCGCCCAAGTCTCGCGAGCCGGCCTCGACGGACACCGCTCGTGGCTCGTAGAGGCAGCGGTGTCCCGCGGCGGCGACCCAGATCGGCTGCACCATGTCGTTGCAGACGTCGTTGCGAATCGGCCGGCAGAGCTCCTTGCGCACCGCGAAGATCGAGCCGTTCGCTCCGAGCAGGCAGCCCAGAGCGCTCTCGAGCCGCTTCTGCATCTGGTCGATCTGCCAGTAGCGATTGTAGCCCTCGGCGATGGGGTTCTCGTTGAAGTTTCGGTAGATGAGCTCGCCGCAGACGCTGCCCACGGCCGGGTCGGCGAAGGGCTGCACCAGCCTGCGAACGGCGTCCGGCTCGTAGATGCCGTTGGCGTCCGTGAAGACGACGATCTCGCCGCGCACCTGGGGTACGGTCTGGTTCAGGGCAAGGTTCTTGCCGCGGTTCGGGCTGTAGGCGTGCAGGACCACCCCTCGATCTGCGAACCCTCGCACGATGGCGTCGGTACGGTCGGTGGACCCGTCCGAGGCGACCACGATCTCGAGGCGGTCGCGCGGATAGTCGAGAGCGAGGGCGTTCTCCACCTTGCGGCCGATGACCGCCTCCTCGTTGTAGGCCGAGATCACCAGCGTGATCGACGGCAGCCTCTCATCGCCGACGGCGCTGCCCGGTGTGCCGCGGCGGCAAAGGGCGGCCAACCCGGCGAGGGCCAGCGGGTAGCCCACGTAATGGTAGGTCAGCGCGGCGACTGCGAGCCAGAAGAGAATGGGACCGAGCATCGTGGGTTCCTCGGAGTGCGGATCGAGGCGGCGCGCCGGCTAACCGAGGGAGGAAGCTGCGCCGAGGTCGGGAAGCGGCCCGCTTGGGGCGTGCGCGGCCGGGGGAGTGGCGATGCCGGCTCGGGAGAGCCGTGAGCGGTAGAGCGAGTCGAGCGCGCCGAGCATCGCCTCGAGGCTGAAGTGCTCGCGTGCCCGCCGCTGGCCAGCGGCGCCCAGGCGAGCGGCGAGGGCGGGATCCACGAGCACCCGAAGGACGGCGTCGGCCAGCGCTTCGGCGTCGCCGGGTGGTACGACCAGGCCGGACTCGCCGTCGACGACCACCTCGGCGCTGCCGCCGGCCGATGTCGTCACCACGGGCCGACCCAGCGCCATCGCCTCGAGCAGAGCGTTGGGCATTCCCTCGATGACCGAGGAGAGGACGTAGCAGTCGAAGGTGCGCATCAGGTCCGGTGCGTCGCGCCGTTCGCCGAGAAAGCGGACGGTGTCGCGCAACCCGAGGCTGGCTGCGGCTCGCTCGAGATCCTCGCGCAGCGGACCATCGCCCACGACGTCGAAGCGCAGCGCCGGGATCCGCTCGTGTAGGCGCGCCGCAGCGGCAAGCGCGAATTCGTAGCCCTTCTTCCAGCTCAGGCGCCCGACCATTCCGACGAGCGGCCCGTCGCCGCGAGGGTCGGGCGTCTCGAGGTGTGCGACCGCGCCATCGAGCTGCGAGGGGAGGGCGACTCCGTTGCGGATCACGGTCATGCGTCGGGGCGAGCACCACTCGTGCTCGGCGACCACCTGCCCGACGGCGACCGCGTTGACCAGCACGCGATCGGCGAGCCGGTTGGAGGCCCACGCGGCGATCCGCCGGTCGAGCCGCGCATAGCGGTCGAGGCTGCGCTTGCTGACCAGGGTGACTGGAACGCGGCCGAGTCGACCGACGAGCGTAGCCAGCAGGTTTCCTTCGAAGAGGTAGCCGTGCACGACGTGAACGCCCCGCTGGCGCAGCTCGCGCGCAACCCGTGCGACGGCAGCGAGGGTGGCGGGTCGCAGCATGGTCGTGTCGATGCCGAAGCTGCGGACGGGCACACCGGCGCCCTCGAACGCGCTGGCCAGCACCCCGGGCTTCGCGGCGGCGGTCCAGATCTCCAGGCCGTAGCCTCGTCCAGAGAGGCCGCGCACCACCTCGAGAAGGTGGCGCTGAGCACCGCCCATCTCGAGGTGGTCGACGACGTAGGCCACGCGGATCAAGGTGCTGCCTTCTGGCGGTACAGAGCCCGCGTGGCGGCGCGGCGCGCGCCGGGGCTGCCCGCTATGGTGCCGGGCAATGCCCGTGCGCGGAGCTCCTCGTCGCGAGCCCATCGCGACAAGACGATGGCGATCGCGACGATGAAGTAGAGGTGCACCTCGAGCCAGACGTCGGCGAAGATCGAGAAGAAGAAGAAGAGGACCAGGTAGAGGTTCAGGAAGTCCGGCAGGTGTGGCACGACCGGATGGTCGGCGTATTGCGGGCGCAGGCGCTGGATTCGGGCGAACAGGAATCCGAAGAGCAGCAGGTAGGAGCCGGCGACGAAGATCCCGCCCTCGGACCAAGACCACACGTAGGAGTTGTGCGGCGGCTTCCAGGAGCCGTGCAGGTACATGTTCACCCAGCGAAAGTTCCCCAGGCCCACCCCGAAGATGGGGTACTTCCGGATGATGTGCAGCGCCTCCCCGAGCGTGGCGACGCGCTGCTCGGTCGAGCGCGATCCCTCGGCGCGCGCGTCCACCGCGAATGGGTTCAGGTTGAGCAGGCGTTCCTGCTGGTCGGGGCCGAGCAGGAAGAAGAAGGCGAGCACGCCCAAGGCGAGGCCGCCGAGCGCGGCGACGGCCTTGGCGCGCCGCGAGATCTGCGGCTGCGCCAGCAGCATGAAGCCGACGACGCCGAGTCCCAGCATGCCGCTGCGCGAAGCACTCAGCAGGACCAGCGGAACGCAGGCGGCCGCACCGAGAAGCGACAGCAGCTTCAGCAGCGGAGAGCGGAGAATGTTGGCCAGGTAGACGAACAGCGCCACCCCGAGATTGACCATGAAGGCGAAGCGGTTGGGGTTCGCGGCCCAGCCGACCAGCTTCGAGCTGATCCGGGTGGTGTCGGCGCTGCCTCGGAAGGCATCCATCCCGAGGCTGGGGATGACCGCCAGGATGCAGAAGGCGAAAACGACCAGCACCGCGCGCATCTGTCGCGCGGTGCAGACCCAGTTCGCGAAGAAGATGGCGAAGGCGATGCGCGAGAGGAGCTCGAACATCCACCGGTTGGTGTTGTCGACCGTGCCGTAGAAGCCCGCGCCGGGCGCCTTCTCGATCTTCGGCAGCATGTGGCGCACGTCGGGCAGAAAGAAGCGGCTCAGGATCTGCGTGAGGATGAGCAGTGCGGCTATGGCGACCAGCAGCCGGATCTCGGGCTCGCGAAAGAACCAGTAATCGTGGCTGCGGTAGACTTGAAAGGCGAGGGTGGCGATCAAGGCCGCGCCGAGGAGATTGTTGATCGTGATCGGGCCGAATCCTCGCAGCGCGGCGGGGTAGGAGACCAGCATCGTCGTCATGATGACCAGCACGCCGACGAAGGGGCGGTAGAGCACCGTGACCCCGGCGAAGACGAGCGCGACGACGACCGCCGTCATGAGCAGGAGGCGGTCGGAAAGGAAGGCGCTCGCGGCAAGGCCGACCGCCGCGAGGCCGAGCCCGAGCATCGCCCAGAGCGGCTGGCTCTGCACGGGGACCGTACGCCGCAAGACGACGCTGGCGGGGGGGCTCGACGTCGTCACGCGCCGATCTTCCCGCGCTCGATGTCCAGAGTGAACTCCGGCAGGAGCCCGTGGCGGCTGTAGATGCCGATGCGCTTGAGGGCGAGCAGGTCGTCCCCGGGTAGGACGCCGCCGGTGACCGACGTCGTCGAGGAGTCGAAGCCTGCGTCGCGGACGATCGCCTTGACCGCTTCGGTCAGGTGCGCGCTACCGCGACCGTTGGGGTAGGAAAAGTGGCGTACGCGGTCGCCGAGCTGGGCGGCCAGGTGGTCGCGGGAGCCGACGATTTCCTGCACGGCCTCCTCCCGCGTGGCGTTGGGCAGGTTGGGATGAGTGATCGTGTGCGCACCGAACGAAAGACCCGCGCGGTGCATCTCTCGGATCTGGTCCCAGGTCATCATGATCGAGCGCAACGGTGTGAGGTCGTCGGCTCCGGTGGCGCCAGTCACCGCATCCAGCAGGGCCAGCCGATCGGCCGTAGGGACGTTCTTCATCGTGATGATCAGCCGCGTGAAGGCGGCCTTGCGCTCGACGTCGGTGCGCAGGGGCAGGCGCAGTGCGATCGGTGTGCGGAGCTCGAGCACGGGCGTGGCCGTGGTGAAGATGGCGAAGCGGAGGATGCCGGTCCACAGGATCTGGCGATTGTCGATGCAGCCCGTGGTCACGTAGAAGGTCGCCGGCAGGCCGTGGCTGCGCAGGACGGGGAAGGCGTGCGTGTAGTTGTCCAGGTAGCCGTCGTCGAAGGTGAGGGCGACCGCCTTGGGCGGGAGAGGCCGTCCCTGTAGGAGGCAGTCTACGAGCTCGTCGAGCGACACCACTCGGTAGTGGTGCCGCAGGTGCTCGCACTGGCGGTCGAAATGCTCGGGGCTCACGGCGAGGCCCGGGTCGAGGCAAAGGTGCGTGCCGTCCGCGGGCGTGCTCACGGAGTGGTAGCGCAGGATGGCAGCGCGACCCGCGAGGCACGTCCGAGCCAGGCTCGAGAGCCCTCCGTGGTGGATGGCGAGCTTGGCCAGCCGCGTCAGAGTAGAGCGGAGTGCCATGGTGTGATGGTGGGTTGGTTCAGTGAGCCAGACCGTCGCCGGCACGCTGGAAGTCGGAGACCAGGCCCAGGACGGGCAGCTCCAGCTCGCGCTCGATGTCGCTGGCGAAGTGGTAGGTGCGGTAGAGGAACTCCAGGCCGAAGGCGCCGGCCACGCCCAGGCCCGATCCGGCGATGAGCGCGACCACGATCGCCAGGGTGGTGCTCTGGTTGTAGGGCCGGACCGGCGGCTGGGCCCGGTCGACGATGCGGATCGAGTCGAGCTTGCCGGCGGTCATCTCGTGGGAGAGCTGAGCCTCCTGGCTGCGCTTCTGAGTGGACTCGAGCTCGGCGCGCTTGTTCTCGACGACGTCTTCGAGCTCGCGAAAGCGTACGCCCTCGGCGTTCAGCTGGTCGAGCCGCGCTCGGAGCGAGACGATCGCCGCATCCAGCGCGACGCGCTTGGCTTCCAGCGCGCCCTGGTTGGCGCGGGCGCGGTACAGCTCCTCAGTGAGGTTCTGCCGGACTTGGTTGAGCTCGAAGCGCTCGGTCCCGATGATTCGCCTGGGCTCGGAGGCGACCTCCCTCTCGAGCTCGCGGATCTGGGACACTTTATCCTTGACGCGGCGGTCCTCGTCGGTGTACTTTTGGCGCAGGTCGGAGAGCTCGACGGTGAGGAGCCCGATGCGCTCGTCGAGGGCGCGGGCGACCGGGTTGTCGACCATCTCCACGTCACCCGCCATCTTCTCGGGCTGGGCTTCGCGGGCGGACTCCAGGCTGGCGATGAGCTCCGCGGTCTGCTCGATCTGTGCCGTCGTCTCCTTGAGGCTCAAGTCGCTCGCCATCATCTGGCGCACCGTCTCGTCGCGCTGCTGCTGAAGCGCGACGATGCCGGTGCGGCGCTGGTAGCGGTCGAGGCGCCGCTCGGCCGCCCGCCGCTCGCGCTGCAGCCGCTCTGCCCGGCGTGTGTAGAACTTTCCGATCTCGGGCGATTCGAAGATGTTCGGCCGGTACTCGAGGTACGTGTCGACCACCGTATTGGCGACGGCAGCGGCCTTGTTCTTGTCGCGGTGCGTGAACGCGACTTCGATCATCGGCGACGTGGGGTAGGGCATCACCACCAGATCCGCGCGGATGGCGCGGGCCGTCAAACGGTTGCGCTCCTCGCGATCGGAGGGGGCCGGGTCGATCAGCTCGATCTCCAGGCGGTCGGCCGCGGTCAGCAGGAAGGACCAGTTCTTGAGGTTCTCCACCTCGGCGTTGAGAACCTGTGCGTCGGGGATCTGGCTGGTGCGCTTGGTGTCCTGCGGGGTGAGCTGCAGATAGCTTCGGTTTCCCACCAGAAGCAGCTTTGCCTGGGCTCGGTACTGCGAGGGTCGCAGAAGCGTGATGGCGACGATGAAAGAAAAAATCTGAGTCACGACGACGACCC
>CAZGUU010000012.1:0-33873 GCA_964529315.1 uncultured Enterobacteriaceae bacterium | reverse complement strand
GCCGTCACGGCTGCGTCGTCACCCGGTGGTGCCGAGCGACGCGAGGGGATTCCTGGTCACGCCCTGAGCAGCCGCACCTCCCCCGGGGGGGCTCCGGGCGCCGAGCCAGGAGCTCGCGGCGCCCGTCAGCGGTTGTCGCATCGGCCGTGTACGGTCGATCGGTGGTCGAAGATTCGCGACCTCGATCGAGCACCGCGAGTGGAGCATGCTGACCGTCTGGCAGAGCAACCGCCTGGAGATCCTCGCCGGCCATCTCGCCGGCGTCGTGCGCACCGGCGCGCCCGCACCGCTGCACCCCGAGGTGGTCGTCGTGCAGAACTCGGGCATGAAGCGCTGGCTCTCCTTGCGCATCGCAGAGCGCCTCGGGGTGTGCGCGGCGGTCACCTTCCCGCTGCCGGCGGAGCTCGTCTGGGAGGTCTTCCGCTCGGTTCTCGACGACGTTCCGGCCAGGCCGGCCATCGATCCGGAGCTGACCACCTGGGGCCTGATGGGGCTGCTGGCCCGGCTCGAGCCCGAGGCGCGCTTCGCACCGCTGCGCGGATACCTCGAGCCGGCCTCCGCTGCTCCCGGCGACGACGTGCGCCGCTACGACCTGGCCCGACGCATCGCCGAGGTCTTCGAGCAGTACCTGTTCTTCCGCCCCGACTGGGTGCGCGCCTGGGCGCGTGGCGAGCTCGTCGCCGAGCACGAGCACGCGCACACGAGCGCCGACGAGGCCTGGCAGGCCGAGCTCTGGCGCCGCCTGGTCTCACCCGGCGAGCGGCACTTCGCCCGCCTCGAGGAGGAGCTGCACGCGCGGCTCAGCGGAGGAGGCCGGCCGGGCCGTGGGCGAGCGGCCGCAGGCGATGGGGAGACCGGCAGGGCGACGAGCGACGCGCTCGCCGCCCTGCCGCGGCGCATCTCGCTGTTCGGCATCCCGTCGCTGCCGCCGCCCACGCTCGAGATCCTGCGCCACCTCGCCCACCACGTCGAGGTGCACCTCTTCCTGCTCAATCCCTCGCGCGCGTACTGGGCCGACATTCGCTCCCATCGCGACCAGGCGCGCCTCGCGCAGCGCGCGGGACGGCTCGATCCCGCCCTGCTCCACCTCGAGGCGGGCAACGCCCTGCTCGCCTCGCTGGGTCGCCAGTCGCGCGACTTCGTCGCCTCGCTGCTCGCCCTGGACGACGAGCAGGTGCGCCACGAGGACGGCTTCGCCGACCCCGGCGAGGACACGCTGCTGCACCGCCTGCAGGCCGACGTCCTCGAGCTGCGCGAGCGCGGCGGCGCCCCGCCCGACGGCCGACCCGACGAGGACCACTTCCCGACCGTCGCGCCGATCTCCCCCGCCGACCGCTCGTTGCAGGTGCACGTCTGCCACGGCGCGATGCGCGAGGTCGAGGTGCTCCACGACCAGCTCCTGGCCCTATTCGACGCCAACCCCGACCTGCGCCCCTGCGACGTCGTCGTCATGACGCCGGACATCGAGGCCTACGCGCCGTGCATCGAGGCGGTGTTCGCCACCGCGCCGGGCGACCGAACGATCCCCTTCTCGATCGCCGACCGCAGCCTGTCCGCGGAAAGCCCCGTGGCCAACGCCTTCGCGGCACTTCTCGAGCTGCCCGGCAGCCGCTGGGACGTCAACCGCTTGCTCGACTTGCTCGAGCTGCCCGCGATTCAGCGACGCTTCGACCTGGATGCGGAGCAGGTCGAGCTCGTGCAGCGCTGGGTGCGCGCGACGGGGATCCGCTGGGGCATCGACGAATCCACCCGAAGAGCGCTCGAGCTCCCCGCGACGCGCGAGCACACCTGGGCCTTCGGCCTCGACCGCCTACTGCTCGGCTACGCGCTGCCGGCGCACGGCACGGAGCTCTTCGAGGGCATCCTGCCGCACGACGAGGTGGAGGGCGCCGAGGCACGCGTTCTGGGCCGGCTCGCCACCTTCACCGAGACGCTCTTCGCGCTGGAGCGCGAGCTGGCCGAGCCACGCCCCCCCGGAGCCTGGGCCGCAGACCTGCTCGCCCTGCTCGACCGGGTCTTCGCTCCCGACGACCAGGAGCAGATCTCGGCCGAGGCGATCCGCCGGGCGCTCGACGAGCTGCGCGAGCACGCGGGGCGCGCCGGCTTCGCCGATCCCGTGTCGCTGGACCTCGTCCGGCGCCACCTGCGTACCCGCCTGGAGATTCCCGGCGGAGGAGACCGGTTCCTCGCCGGACGGGTGACCTTCTGCGCCATGGTGCCGATGCGCAGCATCCCCTTCGAGGTGGTCTGCCTGATCGGCATGAACGACGGCGTCTTTCCCCGGCAGAGTCGCGCGCTCGGCTTCGACTTGACCCTGCGCGAGCCGCGCCACGGCGACCGCTCGCGGCGCGACGACGACCGCTACCTGTTCCTCGAGGCGCTACTCTCGGCGCGCCGCTGCCTCTACCTGAGCTACGTCGGCCGCAGCATTCGCGACAACGCCGAGCTGCCGCCGTCGGTCCTGGTGAGCGAGCTGCTCGACGCCGTACGGCGCGGCTTCGCCATCGAAGGCGACCTGGAGATCGCACCCGAGAGGCGCACCGAGGCCATCCAGCGCATCGTCGAGCACGTCGTGACCGATCACCCGCTGCAGGCGTTCAGCCGGCGCTACTTCGAGGGCGACCCGCGCCTGCACGGCTACGCCCGCGAGATCTGCGAGGCGCTGGCTCGCGCCGAGGAGCGAAAGGCCGCGGGCGGCGACCTCGGCGTCCGGGTGGGGCCCCTGGTGCGCACCGCGCTGCCCGAGCCCGAGGGCGACTGGCTCGACGTCGATCTCGACCGCCTGGTGCGCTTCTTCGCCAACCCGACGCGCGGCTTCCTCGAAAGCCGCCTGGGCATCCATCTCGACCAGGCCTCCGGCCCGATCTCGCCGACCGAGCCGTTCCAGCTCGACCAGCTCGAAGCGTACGTCGCACGCGACGAGCTGCTCGACCGGCTGCTGGCCGGCGAGCCGGCGGAGAGCCTGCTCGCAGCGCTGCGCGCCGCCGGAGCGCTGCCCCACGCCCGCGCCGGCGAGGCGGCCTTCGCATCGATCCACCGCGAGGCCGACCGGCTCGCCCGGAGACTGCGCGAGCTGCACGGGGGCCAGGCTCCTCGGCGCGTGTTCGTCGAGCCACTGGCCGCCGGCCCGCTTCGCCTGAGCGGAGCTCTCGATCGCCTGACGCCCAGCGGCAGGGTCTACGGACGGCCGGCGAAGGTCAAGCCCAAGGATCGCATCGCGCTGTGGATTCGCCACCTCGTGCTCTGCGCGCTGGCGCGCGACGGACGCCTTCCCGCGGGAATTCCGACTACCTCGCGCTTTCTCGGCACGGACGCGGAGCTGGCTTTCTCGCCGGTCGAGCACCCCGAGGATCACCTGCGGCGGCTCGGCGAGGCCTATCGCGATGGCCTGCGCGAGCCGCTTCGCTTCTTCCCCGCCGCCTCGTACGCCTACGCGACGGCGAAGCGAGATCCCCTCGCCGCCGCGCGCAAGGGATGGGAGGGCAACGAACACGCCGGCGGGGACAGCGCCGATGCCTGGGTCCGGCTCGCCTACCGCGACACCGACCCGCTCGACGAGCGCTTCGCGTCACTGGCCTCGGAGATCCTCGCTCCGCTGCTGGAGCACCAGGGATGAGCACGGCGAGCACGACGGCGACGAGCGGGCTCGACATCGCAACCGCACCGCTCGACGGGCAGAGCGCGATCGAGGCGAGCGCCGGGACGGGAAAGACCTTCGCGATCACCCGTCTCTACCTGCGGCTGCTCCTCGAGGGCGGTCTCGGCGTCGAGCAGATCCTCGTCGTGACCTACACCGTCACCGCCACCGAGGAGCTGCGTGGCCGCATCCGCGACCTGCTGGCCAACGTACGCAGCCAGCTCGCCGAGGGGCGCAGCCGGCCTGGCGCGGATGCGCTCGGCGACGAGCTCGTCCGAGAGCTGGCCGGCCGCGTCGGTACGGACGTCGTGACCCGGCGAATCGACGACGCGCTGCGCGGCTTCGACGAGGCCGCCATCTTCACCATCCACGGCTTCTGCCAGCGCGTGCTCGCCGAGACCGCCTTCGAGAGCGCGATGCCGTTCGAGGCCGAGCTGGTCCCCGACGAGTCGCAGATCCTCGCCGAAGTCGCCCAGGACTTCTGGAGGCGGCGCGTCTACGATGCTTCCCCACTGACCGCCACCTACCTGGCAATGAACAAGATCGGCCCCGACGAGCTGCTCGGCGCGGTGCGCAGCTTCGTCGGAAAGCCCTACGTGTCCCGGATCGCGCCTGCGCCCCCGCCGCCCCTCGAGCCGCTCGAGGCGCGCTTCGCCGCTGCGTTCGCCCGGGCGCGCCTGATCTGGTCCGAGGGCCGCGACGTGGTCGTCGCGATGCTCCGCGACATGGAGGCTCTCGGGGTGCGCAGCTACCCCCGCAGGCACGTCGAGAGCTGGGCCGCGGAGATCGACGACCTGCTGCGCACGAAGCAGCCGTCTCTGGACCGCCCCAAGCATGCATTGCGGTTCACCCGAGCGTCGATCGAAGATGCGCTCGAGAAGGCTCGAGGAGAGCGCGCTGCGTCCAAGCCCTCGCGAAAGCGGGCCCAAACACCCACCCCGCAGGCGCCGAGCGCGCCGCTGCAGCACGATTTCTTCGATGCCTGCACCGAGCTGCTCGCGTCACGCGACGAGCTGGTCGACGCCTACGAGATCCATCTGCGCCATCTACGCGCCGAGCTGCTCGACCTCTGCTCCCGCGAGCTGCCCGCGCGCAAGCGCCGGCGCGGCCTGCGCTCCTACGACGACCTGCTGCTCGACCTGCGCGAGGCGCTGGCCCGCGACGGCGGCGGACGCCTGGCCGCGGCGATCCGCGATCGCTACCGCGCGGCCTTGATCGACGAGTTCCAGGACACCGACCCGATCCAGTACGAGATCTTCCGCACGGTCTACCGCGACTCCGGCCTGCCGGTCTTCCTGGTCGGCGATCCCAAGCAGGCGATCTACAGCTTTCGCGGTGCCGACGTGTTCACCTACCTCGACGCTCGCCGCGACGCGCGCCACCGTCACCGGCTCGAGCACAACTGGCGCTCGCGGCCCGAGCTGATCCGCGCCGTGAACACCGTCTTCGATCGGTGCGACCGCCCGTTCCTGATCGACGACATCCCGTTCACCCCGGCCCTCCCCGCCCCGACCGACCACCAGGTGCTGCACGTCGAGGGCGACCCCACCGAGCCCTTCTGGCTGTGGGTGCTGCGCCGCCCGGCGCCGGAGGAGCGGGCCAGCAGGGTCGAGCCAGGCGAGCCTCGAGAGGGCGAAGACCAGGGCGAGTACGAGGCCGAGCCCGAGGGCGGCGCCGCGCGGCGCAAGCGCAGCGACGCCGAGAAGCCAATCGGCCGGGAGCAAGGCCGAGAGACCGCGGCGCGCGCCACGGCGGCAGAGGTCGCCCGCCTGCTCCGCCTCGGCGCCGAGCGCCGTGCGCGGATCGGTGACCGGCCGCTCGAGGGGGGCGACATCGCAGTGCTGGTGCGCACCAACCGCGAGGCGAAGCTGGTGCGGCGCGAGCTGCTGCGCCTGAGCGTGCCCAGCGTGCAGCGCGGCACGGAGAGCGTCTTCGCAACTCGGGAAGCCGAGGAGCTGGAGAGGTTGGTGCTCGCGATCGCCACCCCGGGCGACGAGTCGCGCCTCAAAGCTGCGCTCGCCAGCGAGATGCTCGGGGTGAGCGGCGAGGACCTGCAGAGCATGCACGAGCCGGGCGGCGAGAGCGAGTGGGAGGAGCGCGCGGAGCGGATACGCGCCTACCACCGTCTGTGGAGCGAGCAGGGCTTCGTGCGGATGTTCCGCCAGATGCTCGCCAGCGAGCATGTGCTCGAGCGGCTCCTGCCGCTCGCCGATGGCGAGCGGCGCCTGACCAACCTCCTGCACCTGGGCGAGCTGCTGCAAGGCGCCGAAGTCGGCCAGCGCCTGGGCATCGAGCAGCTGCTCCGCTGGATGGCGGATCGCCGCGCGGCCACGAGCGAGGCCGCGGACGAGCGCGCCGAGGAGCGACAGCTCCGCCTCGAGAGCGACGAGAACCTCGTGCAAATCGTCACGGTGCACAAGAGCAAGGGCCTGCAGTACGAGATCGTCTTCTGTCCGTTCCTCTGGGACGGGAAGCTGTGGGTCGAGGCCGAGTCCGGCAAAGGCAAGCCGTTTCTGTTCCACGACCCCGAGACTCGCAAGCCCTGCCTCGAGCTCGGCTCGGACCAGCAGGACGAGCTGCGCGCGCACGCGCGGCGCGAGGAGCTCGCCGAGAAGCTGCGCCTGCTCTACGTCGCGCTGACCCGCGCGCGACAGCGCTGCGTGCTGGTCTGGGGAGCGATCAAGGACGCTGGCACCTCCGCGCCCGCCTGGCTGCTGCACGGCCCGGCCGCCGGGAGCCCCGGCGCCACGCCCGAGGAAGTCGCGCGGTCGTTCGCTGGGCTGCCCGACGACCAAGCGCTGCTCTCGGCACTCGCGCCGCTGCCCGCGCGCTCGGGCGGCACGATCCGCATCGACTCGGTCGGCGACGTCACTGCGCAGCCCTACCGCGCGAGCGCCGGCTTGCCGGTTGCGCTGCGCGCACGAGAGCTCGCTCGCCCGGTGCCCCGAGGCTACTTCGTGGCGAGCTTCTCCGCCCTGATCGGCGGGCTCGCCGACCCGGTGGCCGATCCACTCGTCGCCGCGGCGGGGACGGGCGACGCGGAGCTCCCCGACCACGATGCGCGGCCCTTCGTCTCGGCGCCCTCGCTCGCAGCCGGCGCAGCGCCGGCCGCGCCGACGATCTTCTCCCTCGAGCGCGGCGTGCGTACCGGTCGCTGCCTGCACGAGATCCTCGAGGAGCTCGACTTCACCGCGGTGCCCCCCGACGGCGCCGATGGCGGAGCGATCGCTGCGGTCGCGGCCCGCCGTCTGGCGGCGCACGGCTTCGACGCCGGGTGGCTCGAGGTGGCGAGCGAAGCGGTGCGACGCGCGCTGGTCCTGCCGCTCGACGCCGGCGGCACGCTGCGCCTGGCCGGCCTGCCGGCCCAGCGCTGCGCCAAGGAGCTCGAGTTCTACTACCCGGTCGCCGGGCTCGACGCCGCGCGGCTGCGCCGGGCCCTGCTCGAGCACGGCCTCGCGGACGGGCGCTTTGCGCGCGACGTCGAGCGGCTCTCGTTCCCTCGCATCGCGGGCTTCATGCGCGGCTTCGTCGATCTGATCTTCGAGTCGGACGGGCGGTTCCACGTCGTCGACTACAAGTCGAACCACCTGGGCGGCCACGTCGAGGACTACGCGCCCGAGCGCCTTGCCGCCAGCGTGGCTCGCGAGGGCTACTGGCTGCAGTACCTGATCTACACCGTCACCCTGCACCGTCTGCTGCGCCTGCGCCTGCCCGGATACGACCCGGCAGAGCACCTGGGCGGCGTGTTCTATGTCTTCCTGCGCGGCCTCGATGCGACGCGCGGGCCCGGGTTCGGGGTGTTCCACGACCGCCCGTCGGCACGGCTCGTCCTGGCGCTCGACGCCCTGCTCGGTGGCGACGGCCGCGACCGGCCCAGCGGTGGCGAGACGGGCAGCGGCGCGGGGAGCGACGCTCCGGCCGACTCGCGGAGCGCCGGGAGACGCCGGTCGTGACGCTGCTCGACCACCTGGACGAGCTGCGGCGCGCCGGCGTCGTCTCCGATCTCGACGTCGCCTTCGCGCGCTTCACGGCGCGGCTCGCGGACGAGAGCGCCGAGCCCATCGCCGACGAGCTGCTGCTCGCCGCCTGCCTGGCCAGCGCTGCGATCGGCGAGGGCGACGTGTGCGCCGATCTGCGCAGGCTGGCCGGCCACCCGGTACCGCCCCGGCCCGAGGGTGTCGGGCTCGAGCTGCCGGTCGCGCCCGCACTCGAGCGCTGGCGTTCGATCCTGCGCGCCAGCCCGGTGGTCGGCTCGCCCGGCGAGCGGCGCCCCTTGGTGCTCGACGATCGCGACCGGCTCTACCTGTACCGCTACTGGAGCTACGAGCGGGAGATCGCCGACGACCTGCTCGCCCGCGCCCGAGCCAGCGCAGAGCTGGCCGACGCGGCCAGGCTGCGCGACGGCCTGCAGCGCATCTTTCCCGGCCTGCCCGATGCACCCGCAGCCGCACCCGACGAAGCGCCGGCCGCGGCACCGTGCGCCGTCCCGAATGCCGCGCCGAGCACGCCAGCGGGCCTGGCCCCCGGCGCACCGCCGGGCTCCGCCCCACGGTGCGACTGGCAGCGAGTCGCCGCCGTCACCGCCGCACTGCGCCGGCTGTGCGTGATCTCGGGCGGACCCGGCACCGGCAAGACGACGACCGTGGTGCGCATCCTGGCACTGCTCGTCCAGCAGTCGCCGGCGCCGCCGCGAATCCGCCTGGCCGCGCCCACCGGCAAGGCCGCGGCACGCATGCAGGAGGCGATCCGCCAGGCCAAGTCCCGCCTGGCACGGGACGTCGCCCCAGAGGCGCTGGCAGCGATCCCCGAGACCGCCTCGACGATCCACCGCCTGCTCGGGCCGCGCCTCGGGTCGATCCACTTCCGGCACGATCGCCACAATCCCCTTCCGGTCGACGTCCTGGTGGTCGACGAGGCGTCGATGGTCGACGTCGCCCTGATGGCCAAGCTGCTGCGCGCGCTGCCGGCCGAGGCGCGACTCGTCCTGCTCGGCGACAAGGACCAGCTCGCCTCGGTCGAAACGGGCACGGTGCTGGGCGACATCTGCGGCGACGCGCCCGGTTTCTCCGAGGCGTTCCGCGCGCGTGTCTCGGCCCTGTGCGACGCCGAGATCCCACCGGCCGATGTGGCGAGCTCGACCGCGTGTGAGGCCGCGGTTCCACCCGCTTCCGCGGCACGCGTTTCCGGCGCCGTCGGGCCTTCGCCCCTGTGCGACTCGGTGGTCCTGCTGCGCCACAGCTACCGCTTCGGCGCGACGAGCGGCATCGGCGCCCTGGCCCGCGAGGTGAACCAGGGACGCGGCGAGCAAGCGCTCGCCCTGCTCGACGGCGGCCGGTTCGCCGACCTCGCTTGGCGCGAGCTCCAGGGCGCCACCGAGCTGCGGCGGTCGCTCGAGAGCGCCGTGGTCGATGGCTACCGCGAAGCCCTGGAGCTGGCCCGTGCCGGCGCGCCCGGCGAGAGCATCTTCGCCGCCTTTGCCCGCTTCCGCGTGCTCTGCGCGGTGCGCCAGGGCGAGCTCGGCGTGGAGCAGGTGAACGGCCTGATCGCGGACTTGCTCGGCGACGCCGGGCTGATCGACCGCCGCGGCGAGTGGTACGCCGGCCGGCCGGTGATGATCACGCGCAACGACTACCGCCTGCGCCTATTCAACGGTGACGTCGGCATCGCCCTGGCAGGCCCGGACGGGCGCTTGCGCGTCCACTTCGATGCGGCCGATGGGCGCAGCCGGGTCTTTCCACCGCTTCGTCTGCCGCAGCACGAGACGGTCTTCGCCATGACCATCCACAAGAGCCAGGGCTCGGAGTTCGACCGCGTGCTCCTGCTGCTGCCGCCCGCGGGCTCGCGCATCCTGGGACGTGAGCTGCTCTACACCGGGATCACGCGGGCCCGCGCGCGCGTGGACCTCTGGGGCACGCGCCAGGGCCTCTTGGAAGCGATGGGCGAGCCGGTGCGTCGCTCCTCGGGACTGCGCGATGCGCTCTGGGGTGCGGCCGGTTGAGACCCGCGGCGCTCCGCGCCCTCGAGCCCCGCACCAGCGTGAATCCCCCCACGGCGGCTCCGCAGGTCGCCCGCTGGTCACGAGGCGGCGTCCGGCATCCGATCCGAACCTCCTCGGCGGGGCAGCGGATCGGCACGAGCCATGGTGGTAGCCGCCGGCGCAAGGCGGCAGGCGCTCCACCTCGGCTAGGCGAGCACCGCACCATGCTCGACGAGCAGCTCGCGCAGCACCGAACGGTGGCAGCGGCGCTCGTCCGCGCAGTAGCAGCCGACCGAGAAGCTGGTCTGCCGGGAGAGGGCAGCCAGGACGTCCAGCAGGCGTCCCTTGTCGGCCTGGCTCATCTCCCTGCGGTAGCGCCGGGCAAAGGTGCGCCAGTGCGCCTCGTCGTCGGCGACCAGCCCGATCTTGAGCAGCTCCTCGCTCGGCGCCAGCTCCGGTAGCCAGACGTCGTAGAAGTCCCGCGAGGCAAACTCCGCCTTGGGCACGCCGCGCGGCGGTCGGCGCACCGTGCCGATGCGCAGTCCCTCCGCCGCGGCCCGTGGGCTACCGAGCCGGACGACGTGGACGGGCATGGCTCCTAGAGATACTTCTCGGCGACGCGCTCGGCCACCGAGGATCCGGCGCGCGACCGTCGCAGGTGGTACAAGGATCGCATCCAAGGAGGGGATGCCATGAGCAACGAGGCACAGGCTCTGAGCAAGCTGATCCAGGACGCGATCGACAAGGGGGCGACGACCGTCGAGGAGATCCACAAGTCGATCGCCAAGCTCCCGCTCGACGTGCTGGCGCAGATCGAGCCGCTCGAGGGACCGGCCAAGGAAGCGCGGCGCGTCCAGGATCGCAGCATCGGTGCGATCTACGATCTCATCCGGGAGGTGAACCAGCAGGTCGGGGCGCTGGCGTCGGACCTGCTGAGCAGATCGGGCAAGCGCGGCTAGTCGGCTTCAGGCTTTCGACTGATTGCGCCGCCGGCACACCCTCGATGGAATCGGCCTGCAAGCGCACTGCTTCCCTTCTCCCCGCTTCCCAGCCGCGAGACGTTCGAGGCCTCGCTGCGCTCGCTCGCCAGCCTGGGCGTCGCCATCGAGCTGACCGAGTTCGACGTGTCGCGTTGGCACTTCCGCAACGACCTGCGCCGGCAAGGGTGTCTCGACGCCGAGAGCAAGCGCACCATCGCCCGCTGCGCCGCGCGCTCCACCTGCGGCAAGGCAGGCGCCGTGCTCTGCTGTGTCTACGACACGAGCGGCACCTGCGACGACGCCGCCCCGGGCGACGGAACGCAAGCCGGCACGTGCAGCAACGACGCGGCGCGCCCATGCGACACCGCCACCGACTGCATCACGGCGAGCGGCCCGACGGTCAAGCGCCACGACACGACCTGCACCGACCACGGCGGTACGGTGGTCGGCGCGGGCAGCGTTTGCAGCGCCTGCCCGATCCCGCCACCCATTCCCTGAGCATCTTTTTCCCTCGCGCACGGCCGGCCGACCACACTTCAGGCCGGCCGGCCGTGCGCAGCGCTCGCCGGCTCGCATAGGGCGTGGACCAGAGCATCGAGCCGCACCGCCCTCGAGCCTTTGACCAGCACGCTTCCGCGCAGCTCCCCGCCGCGAAGCTCGCGCGCCGCGTCCTCCCAGGTGGCGACGCTCGCCACCCGCTCCGGCGCCATGCCGTGCTCGACGGCCGCCTCGGCGATGAGGACAGCCTCGGGCCCGACCGCGACCAGGCGGTCGATGCGCCCGACCAGCGCCGCGCCCACCTCGCGGTGGCAGCGCGCCGAGTCCGGACCCAGCTCGCGCATGTCTCCAAGCACCGCCTGACGGGGGGCCGGGAAGCGCGCCAAGACCTCGAGCCCGTCGAGCACGGCACGTGGCGATGCGTTGTACGAGTCGTCGAGGACCACGAGCCCCGGCCCGACGCGAATCGCGCGCAGCCGGCCGGGTGGCGCCTCCGTCCCGGCGAGCGCCTCGATCGCGGCTTCGACGGGCACGCCCAGCGCGAGAGCCACCGCGACGGCCCCGGCCAGGCCCGCGACCTGGTGCGCGCCGAGCAGGGGTGTGGCGAAGGCGAGCCTCGCGCTCCCCTTCCAGCGGGCGGCATCGAGCGGCGCCGAGCCACCGGGATCTGCGCCGAGGCACAGGGTGCCGGCGCAGCCCTCGAGGCCGGGCTCGAGGTCCACCACGCGCACGTCCGCGCCAGGGGACAGGCCGTAGGTGAGCACCGCGCCCGGCGCGAGCGCGCGCATCGCGAGAGCGAGAGGATCTTCGGCGCCGAGCACCGCGACGCCGCCGGGTCGCAGCCGCCGGACGACCCAGCTCTTCTCGCTCGCGACGGCCTCGACCGAGCGAAAGTGCTCGAGGTGGACGCCGCGTACGTTGGTCACCACGGCGACGTCGGGGCGAAGGTAGCGCGTGATGCGCTCGATCTCGCCGGGCCGTCCGGCCGCGACCTCGAGCACCAGCACCTCGGGGTAGGCGGGCCGGCGCGGTGCGAGCGCCAGGGCCAGGCCACGGAGCAGCACCCTCGACCAGCCGGCGGCCGAGCGGGCCGAGGAGCAGCCCAGGATGGCCGCGGGCACCCCGACCTCGTTGTTCTGGTTGGCGCGCGTCGTGTTGATGCGCAGGCTCCGGCCGAGCGCGGCCACGACCAGCCCGGTGGTGGTCGTCTTGCCGACGCTTCCCGTGACCGCCACCACACGCGGCCGCTGGCGCCACAGGACCACCCGCGCGAGTGCCACCAGGGCCGCGATCAGGATGCGCCGGCCGATGCGGACGTGAAGCGGCGCGGCGATCCGAGCGGGGCGGAGGGCGAGCCCGAGCCGCCGGCGCGGCCCGCGCACGCCGGCCCGATGGGCTGCGCCTCGGTACACTGCGCGGCGAATTACGCCGCGCGCCGCGCCTCGGTCAAGGGCATCCCGCAAGAAGCGGCGCCGGGCGTGCACCCCACCCCCGAGTTGCGCTACTCGGCACTGGACGATGCCTGCTGCAGCCGCCCGCCGTTGGACGCCGCGCACCGTTTTGCGGCGCGCCGGCGAGGTCCTGCGCAGCGACGGCGCCGGCACCCTTCTCTTCAAGGTGCTCGGCGAGACCGTCTACCGGCGAGCCGTCGTCACGGCCCACTCGTTCGACGAGCCGGTCCCCGACATCGTGCCGCGGATCCCCGTGGAGATCGGCTTCCTCGAGCCGGAGCAGGCGGAGGAGTACGCCCAGCTGCGCCCCGAGATCGATGCAGCCGAAGTGCGCCGCCGTCTCGAGGCAGGCCACCGCTGCTACGTCGCCCGCCACCGGGGGCGGCTGGCCTACGCCGGGTGGACGGCCACGGGCCGTGCCCAGATCGACTACCTCGACCGCGCCCTGCCCCTCGCGCCGGGCGACGTCTACGCCTACGAGGTCACCACGGCGGCCGACCTGCGCGGCCTCGGCATCGGGCCGGCGGTGTACGCGATCAGGCATCTCCATCTCCGCGGCCAGGGCCATCGCCGCCTGCTCTCGGTGGTGGTTCCCGAGAACGAAAGCGCGCTGCGCCTGACCCGCAAGGTGGGCAGCCACGCGATCGGCGTCATCGGGTACGTCGGCCTGGGCAGGTGGCGATGCCACTTCCAACGGGTCCAGCGCGGAGCTCAGCCGCTCGGCACGCCGACCGAGCGCCACGGGGCGCGCTACTGGAATCGCATCGCCCGCGCGCCACGCTTTCCCGAGCACTACCTCGACCCGTTTCTCGGCGCGCTCAAGCGCGACGCACACCTGTCGCTGCTGCGCCGCTGGAGCGCGACGCCCGAGCGCGGGAGGGTACTCAAGACCGACCTCTTCGAGGAGGCGTTCGGCCCCGACGCCTTCCTTGGCGAGCTCTTCGGCGCCGAGCGCCGGGTCGTCGGCATGGACATCTCGATCGCCGTCGTCGAGCGCGCCCGCCGGCTCGACCCCGAGCGGCGAGCCGGCTACGTCGTCGCCGACGTACGCCACCTACCGTTTGCCAGCGGGGCCTTCGCGGCGGTCGTGTCACCCTCGACACTCGACCACTTCGCCGAAGAGCAAGACCTGCACGCCGGCCTGCGCGAGCTGGCTCGCATTCTCGAGCCCGGCGGGCGTGCCGTGGTCACGCTCGACAACCCCGACAATCTGCTCGATCCGCTGCTTCGCCTGATCGGTCGCATGGGGCTGCTGCCGTACTACCTCGGGCGCTCGCTTCGCGTGGGCGAGCTCGAGGCGGCGCTGCGCGCCGCCGGGCTCGAGATCCTGGGATCGACGGCGATCCTGCACAATCCACGCCTGCTCGCAACCGCCGCCGTCGCGGCGGCGAATCGGCTCGGCTGGCGGCCCTTGATCGCAGCGGTGCGTCGAGGGCTGACCGCCGCCCAGCGCCTCGAGAACTCGCGCTGGCGGTGGCGCACCGGGAGCTTCGTCGCGACCGGCGCGGTCAAACCCGGCGCGGGCCGCTGAGACCGCTCTCTCACGCCGACGCCTCGCGGTCCGCGCTCAGGACACCATCGCCACGACCGAGTCGCCCTCGTGGCGCAGAAGGAACTTCGCGTCCTCGACGAGCTTGCGCTTGGCCGAGCGCTCGACGACGAAGTTGCCCAGGTAGAGCACGTCCATCTCCGAGCGGGTGAAGGTGTTGAATGCGTTGAGCGGCGTCTCGACGATCGGCTCGCCCTTCAGGTTGAAGCTGGTGTTCAGCACGACCGGCACACCGGTCGCCTCGCCGAAGAGCTCGATCATCCGGTGGTAGGCGGGGTTCGTGTCGCGCACCACGGTCTGCAGGCGCCCCGAGCCGTCGACGTGGGTGATCGCGGGAATCACCTCGCGCTTGTCCGGCTGCACCGGCACCACGTAGAGCATGAAGCGCGCCGGATAGTGCTCCATCGCGCCAGGCAGGTCGAAGTACTCCTCGCAGCGCTCGGCGAGCACGCTCGGCGCGAACGGGCGGAACGCCTCGCGGAATTTGATCTTGGCGTTCACGATGTCCTTCATCTCGGCGCGGCGCGGGTCGGCGATGATCGAGCGGCTGCCCAGCGCCCGCGGGCCCCACTCGAAGCGGCCGCGGTACCAGCCGCAGACCTTGCCGGCGACCAGGTCGTCGACCACGCGCGCGAAGAAGCGCTCGTCGTCCTCGATGTGCTGGTAGGCGAGGCCGTGGGCGCCAAGGAAGTCGGCGATCTCCGCCTCGCCGTACTCGCTGCCCAGGTAGGCGTGGCCGAGCGCCGGCACGCGCGGGCGGCCCAGGACGTGGTGGTAGGCCCAGAGCGCCGCACCGATCGCCCCGCCGTCGTCGCCCGGCGCCGGCGGGATGTAGAGCCGCTCGAAGCCCGCCTCGCGCAGGATCTTGGCGTTGGCCACCGAGTTGAGAGCGACGCCGCCCGACAGGCAGAGGTTCGTCAGGCCCGTGCGCCGCTGCAGAGAGCGGGCCAGGCGGATCAGCACCTCCTCGGTGACCACCTGGATGGAGGCGGCGACGTCGCAGTAGAAGGGATCGAGCGACTTGTCGCCCAGCGCCGGGTCGCGCGGCCCGCGTCCCATCACGGCCGAGAACTTCGGCGAGATCGTCGTGTCCGGCGAGTGCTGGAAAGCGAAGTGGTCGAGGTCGAGCCAGTAGGAGCCGTCCGAGCCGATGCGCACCATCTTCTCGATGCGCCCGACGTGCTCCGGCTTGCCATAGGGCGCCATGCCCATGAGCTTGTACTCGCCCTCGTTCACCTCGAAGCCGCAGTAGGCGGTGAACGCCGAGTAGAGCAGGCCGAGCGAGTGCGGGAAGCGGCTCTCCTGCTGGAGCTCGATGTGCGTGCCTCGGCCCACGCCCACCGTGCCGGTCGACCACTCGCCCGCGCCGTCCACCGTGACGATCGCCGCCTCTTCGAAGGGCGAGCAGAAGAAGCTCGCCGCGGCATGCGACATGTGGTGCTCGCAGAACAGAACTTTCTTCGCCTCCACGCCCAGCCGCTCGCGGATCAGGGGCTTGATCCACAGCTTGTCGGTGAGCCAGCGGCGCATCGACTCCTGGAACACCCGCTGCGAGCGGGGGAAGGTGGCGAACGCGGTGAGCAGCAGCCGCTCGAACTTGACGAACGGCTTCTCGTAGAAGACCACCCAGTCGACGTCGTGGATGGTGATCCCGGCCTTGCGCAGCACGAAGTCGACCGCCAGGCCGGGAAAGCGGTTGTCGTGCTTGACACGCGAGAAGCGCTCCTCCTCGCCGGCGGCGACCACCACGCCGTCGTGGACCAGCGCGGCGGCGCTGTCGTGGTAATGGAAGGAGAGCCCGAGAACGTACATGGGGGTTCCCTCGGCCGCCCTCAGGTGGACGGCCCGACGTGCCTCTCGCGGTAGGCGCGGAAGCGCTCGGCCAGGCCAGTCTCGGTGAAGCCGAACTGGTCGAGGGTGTAGCTGTGCGGCGCGCGGTCCTCCCTGGGGTGCTCGCGCATGTAGGTCTGGATCTGGCCGCGTGCCAGGTCGGTCATGGGCAGGCCGACGTGGCGGTAGATCCGCTCGATCACGCCGGCGGGATCCTGGACGGTGTCGCGGAAGTCGACGTCCACGAAGCGCTCGGCGGGCATGGTGTCGCGCACCGCCATGCAGTGGTGCAGGTGGTCGGCGACGATCGCGCTCCACTGCCGGCCCGCCTCGACCGGATCGGCCGAGTCGCTGCCCAGGCGCCAGAGGTTGTAGATCAGGCTCGCATAAGAAGGGATGGTGGAGAGTGGATCGCGGTGCGTCTGGATCACGGTGGCGTCGGGGAAGGTTTCGAAGAGCACCTCGACGTAGCCCAGGTGCATCGGGGTCTTGAGCACCCAGCGCTCGGCTCCCACGCCGCGCCGCTTCTTCTGCCAGAGGATGAGCTGCAGGAGCCGCTTCAAGTAGGCGTAGGCGGGCCGCATGTCCTGGCGCTCGAGCCACTTGCCGTAGCTCGGCACGCAGGCCATGGACTCGGGCGTCGTGCTGTAGAGCGACTGCTCGAGCAGCATGATCTCCTCGTCCGCCTCCATCGCATCGAGCGGGTGAATGGCGGCGAGCTCGGGCACGGCCTCGAGCATCGCCGCCACCTCGGCCTTGGCGGTCGCCACGCGCTCGGCGCCGTCGATGTCCTGCGTGGAGATCGGCGCGGGGAAGCGCGTCTCCCACCAGGCGGTCGCATGGAAGCGGGAGTCGCTGGCGATCAGCCGCTGCAGGAGCGTGGTGCCGGTGCGCGGCAACCCGACGATCACCAGCGGCGCGACGATTCGCTCCTCGAGGATCTCCGGGTGGCGAGCGCACCAGTCCTGCACGCGCAGCCGCGTCATCAGGATGTCGAGCAGGCGCTGGTGCCAGACCTGCCCCCCGATGGGTGTCAGCCGCGCCTCGGTGCGCAGGGCTCGAGTGAGAACCTCGAGCGGCTCGTGCACGGAAAGGTCGTCGAAGGCCCCGAGGCCGGTCTGCTGCCGGGCCTGGGCGATCAGGCGCCCTGGGTCGAGCAGGTCGGTCGCGGTCATGCGTGCTCCCGCTTCCACTGCGCGAGCTCGACCACGCGCGTCGTCGGGTGCACGTGCTCCTTGGCACGTACCCAGCGGAAGCACATCGTCCCCAGGCGATGGCTCGCCGTCTCCAGCCAGTTGGGGTGCCCCGGGTCCCGGTGGGCCAGGACGAGCGTGACGCTGCCGTCGGGGTTGCGGCGCGCGCCGTGCTCGTTGATGCAGATGCGGTGGTAGCGGTAGTCGAGCGACTCCATCCAGTAGTTGTCGATCTGGACGTTCCAGGTGTCGCACTCGGGAATGCGCGCCACGTCGATGATCAGGGCCTCGTCGGGCTCGAGGCGCCACTGGCTGTGGTAGTAGAAGATGTTCGCGTCGCCGCCGACGGATTGGCAGAGCGCCTGGTCGGCCGGGGGCAGCTGGTTCACGTGCCCGGCATAGCTCGCCGCCCAATCAGCGAATAGCCTGGCGGTGCCCTCGACGAATCGGGTCGTGCAGGCGAGCCCCTCGCCGAGCTTCGCGGCGGAAAACGGGGTCGGACGAGCCGCGCGGTCGAGGCGCTCGATGCTCAGCTCCGCCGGGACCTCGCGCGACCGGTCGTGGAATGTCTGGCGCACGATGACGACGCGCGTGTCCTCGGTCATGGGCAGCCAGTTGCCCGGCTGGCGCTCGCGGCTCACCAGGATCTCGAAGCTGCCGTCGGGCGCGATGTCCATGTCGGCGGCGTCGAGGAAGCCCGTCGGCTCGAGCTTGCCATTGGCGTCATAGCCGCCGCTCTGGGTCCCAAAGCTCAGGTAGTGCACCGTGCCGCGCTTGCCGCGAATGCGGTAGGTGTGGCGACCGCTCAGCTCGGCCCTCGCATAGCGGTTGTCGGGGTTGTCCGCCCCGATCTTGACGGTCTCGTGCGACGGGACGAAGAACACCGGGAAGTCGCGATCGGCGAACTCGACGTGAGCCTCGAGAGCGGTGCGCAGCAGGCGCGTCAAGTACCTGAAGCCCTCGGCTCGGTCGAAGGCGTCGTCGGGCGCCTCGGGCCGCAGGATCTGCTGCCCGGCTCGCTTCAGGGAGTCGCAGAACTGCTCCCAGACCTCGCCGCTTCGTACCCGGGCATCCCAGTCGGCATCCGCCATCTTCGTCCCCCTGCAACGCCGGCCGACGCCGGTCGTTCCATCCCTGCGGGTTTCGCACATCGTAGCGAACTTCGCAGCCGCCGCCTCCCCCACTCGCGGACGATCGGGCGAAGGCCGCTCGGCGCGACCCGCCGGGAGGGCCCGGGGCACGCCCGTGGTTGCGGCGGTACCGCGGTAGTGGCCCGGCCGGCCCGGCCACCGTCACAACGCACCTGACGCGCCGCATGAACGGCGGCGTCCCGCTTGCGGCCGGTGCGTAGCGCACGGGCGGATCGGCTCGTCGTCCGGCGGCGCGGCCTCGCCACCTGCCACCGTCCAGCGGCTCCGCATGGCTTCGGGAGAACGGCCGAGGGTTGACAGCCACCGGGCGATCCCTCATCACGACGGGCGCGCCGGTGCACGGTGCGCCTTCACAGCCAAGTCGAGTTCGCGGAGGGTTTCGCATGATCCATGGGAAGATCGCGTTCGCTTTTCTGCTCGCCGTCCTGCTCCTCGCCGCCCCGGTGCGCGCCGAGATCCCGCCGGGGGGGACGCTCGATCAATCGACCTGGGAGCAGGCCAAGGGAATGCTGCCCGAGGAGATCCTGAATCACTACCGCGATGGCAAGCTCGTCTCTCCCGTGGGCACGGCAGTCGCCCCCTTCGAGCTCGACAAGAGCTTCCTGGCGGCCAGCCAGGCCAACGCCGGCAAGTTCAAGATCGGCGAGCTCGGCACGCTGATCGAGGCCGCCACGGGCAAAGCCCCCGAGTACAACTTCGGCGCCCCGTTCCCCAAGCTCGACCCCGCCGACCCCGAGCTCGCCTCGAAGGTCATCTGGAACTTCGAGTACGGCTACTGGTCCAACGGCTCGAACAAGCTGGTGTCCAAGCTCAGCTGGATGTCGGCCACGTCCAAGCAGCCGGAGCGCGCGGTGGTGTCACAGGGGCTCGCGATGATCATCGAGGGCAACCGCCACCGGGTAGAGAACCCCAACCAGTACAGCCGCCTCGACCGCAACTTCCTGCTCGAGCCGGCGGACCTCTACGGCACGGCCTCGCTCGGCTGGCGCTACAAGGATCCGACCAAGCGCGACTCGCAGTGGGCCTACGTCCCGGCCCTGCGCCGGGTGCGCGCCGTGAGCCCGGCCAACCGCTCCGACGGCGTCTTCGGCTCGGAGATGACCCAGGACGACGGCTTCAACGGCTTCGACGGCAAGCCCGAGGACTTCACCTACAAGGTCGTCGCCACGGCGGATCAGTACATGTACTTCGTCCCCGACGCGCTCGAGGGCAAGATCCAGCTCGTGCCCGACAAGGACGGCCAGGGCTGGGGTGTGGCGACGCCGCTCCCCGACTACGGCTACCGCAATCCGGACTTCAAGGGGCTCCCCTGGGCGATGCTCAAGAGCGTCCTGGTGAAGCGCCCGATCTGGGTCATCGAGGCCACCCCCAAGGACCAGTACTACCTGTTCGGCAAGCTCGTGATGTTCATGGATCGCGAGACCTACAAGATGAGCAATGTCGTCAAGTATGACTGGAAGGGCCAGCCCGTGTCGGTCTTCTGCCGCACGATCTCGTACGGCCAGGCGCCCGACGGCTACCGCTACGTGCACCTGGCCGGCGGCGGCCAGGGCGGTGCCTACTCGGAGAATCTGAGGTTCAACCGCGCGACGGCAGCCGACGTTCCCCAGCAGCCCGCCGACAACGAGATCGACGCAAAGCTCGAGGTGACCGAGTTCCAGCCCGACCGCCTGGTGCAGATGGGCCGATAGCGCAGCGGCCTCAGAGCGCGAAGCGCAGCGAGACCAGCGCCTGGCTGCGGTTGCCGATGCCCCCCTCGGTGACCAGGGCCAGGTGCCGGTCGAGCTCGAGCTGGGCGCCGACCACCCCGGTCCACGGCTCCTGCGAGCGCACGACGACGGAAAACTGCACCGGCACGCCCTCGAAGTGCGTCGTGCCTCTCTGGCTCCCCTGGATTCCCTGGTAGCTGGCGCCTCCGTAGAGCACCAAGGAGCGTCTCAGGAGGCTGGTGCGCCAGCCCACCCGGGGCCCGAGCGTCAGGATCGACACCGTGGTGTCGAGGATGTCGACGTCGGCCGCCATGTAGTTGAAGTCGAAGCTGGCGAAGGCTGGCCCTAAGCCGCCGGCGATCGTGCTGCCCACGCCGAAGACCGACCCATGGTAATCCACGGCGAGGGTCGGCAGCCGCAGGCCGCGGAGATCGACTTCCACGTGGTTGGCCGCGCCGTCGAGGTAGCCCACCAGGCCGTAGACGTCGAGGAAGGGCAGCACCCAGGCGTCGGCGCGCAGCATGTAGATCTGCGTGGCGTGGTCGAGCTTGGCGAACCGCACGTCTCCGTCGGGAATCTCATCCCCGCCCAGCTCGATCCCGAGGGTCTGCGCGTCGAGGTCCTCGCTCTCGTAGAAGTAGCCGAGGGAGAGGCCGATGGGCAGCGGAAGCGCCTCGCGCATCTCCTCTGGCACGAGGCTCTGCATCATCGGCAGCACGGAGGGGGCAGCTCCGCGTCCCACCGCAGAGCCGCTCCCGGATCCCGCAAGGGTTTCCGCAATCGCGTCCGGGGGCGCGGGGAGCCCGGCCGAGGCGAGCAGCGCGAGCGCGAGCGCAGCCGCCAAGCCCGCCGGCTGGCGGAGGGGATTGTGCAGGTCGAAAGAGCCGGTAGCGTCGTCGCGACTCATCGCGTCAGGCGCAGCCCATACTACATCGTCGCCCATGCACGCCAGACGCTACTTTCCACCAGACGCTGCTTCGCCAACCCGACTGCGGCGACGGGCGCACCTGCGCCGGCTCGCAACCAGCCCCGGCCGCGGCAGCGCGGCAGGCGCTCCTCGCTCGAACCGGCCCTGCGCCCGCTGCTCGCGCTCCCCGCCGGCATCGCCGCAGCTCGGGCGCCGCTCACCAAGCCCGCAGGATCCACGCCGCGCCGATCGCCAGGCTCGCGATCGTGGTCGGCACACCGGCGCGCGAGAACTCGCGGAAGGAGATCTGGACGCCGTAGCGGGCGGCCTGCTCGACGACGATGATCCCGGCGAGGCTGCCGAACACCACCAGATTGCTGGCGAAGCCGCTGCCCAGGGCCATGGCCGCGCCAGCGACGGGCAGGTGGCCGCCGACGTAAGGGACGATCAGCATGGCCGCCGGGCTGTTTCCCACCAGGTCGCTGAGCAGCGCCGTCGTCAGGTAGAGCCAGAGCGGCTGTCCGATGTCGATGCCGCCGGCGCGCAGCCCGGCGAGCAGCGCGTCGGGCATGGGGGTCGCGGCGAACGCGGCATCGACCATGAACAGGCTGAACAGGAGGACGAGCAGCTCGCCGTCGACGTGGCCGAGCATGTCGGTGGAAGCGATCTTGCGGTTGAGCAGCAGGACTCCCGCGGCACCGAGCGCGACCAGCTCGCGTGGCCAGTCGGTGAGGACGAAGGCCGTGACCACGGCGGCCGTGACGGCACCCGCCTTCCCGGCCTCCCAGCGGTCGAGCGGGGGAGGCGCGGCGAGAGCGGGGACGCGCCGGACCTGTCCCGTCCCCGCCCAGCTCGCGCGGTACAGCCAGACGATCGTGCCCCAGACCACGATCAGCGACAGCACCGCGGGCGGCGCCGTGGCGGCGAAGAATCCGCCGAACGACAGGCCCAACCCTTGCGCGATGATCACGTTCTGCGGGCTGCCGAGAATCGTCGCCGCCGCTCCGTTGTTGGATGCGAAGCAGAACCCGAGCAGGAAGGGCACCGGGTTCAGGCCTCGGGCCAGCGTGATCTCGATCAGCAGCGGCGTCATCGCGAGGACCACGACGTCGTTGGTCAGGATCGACGAGAGCAGGGCCGATGCGCCGATCAGCACGGCGAGGAGGAGCGGCGGAGCGACCGGGAGGCCCGCGATGCGCCGCGCCGCCCAGCCGTAGAAGCCGGCGACGACGAACGACGCCGAGACGATCATCAGCCCGAAGAGCAGCTCGAGGGTGTCGTAGCCGACCGCGTCCCACGCCGCCCGCGCGCCGATGCGCTCCGTCGCCAGCATGGCGATGGCACCGAGCAGCGCCACGCCGGTGCGGTCGACGCGCAGGCCGGGCACGCGCCCGATGGCGATGCCGACATAGGTGAGCGCGAAGAGGACCAGCGTCAGGTGCATCGCGCCGACCGCCACGCGCACCCGGAACGCGCCTTGCGCCGCTCGCAGGTCACGGCGCCACCGCGTGCCGCGACAGGCGGCGCGCGACCATGCTCTCGCGCCGGAGACGGCCCCGGGTCCGCCCGGCCGCGATGCGGTGGGTGGCACGCTTGATCAGATCCAGGACCGGCATCCAGGCGAGGTCGTAGAGCCAGACCACGCCGATCGACCTCCAGGAGAGCGGCGTCACCAGCCAGCCGAAAGCGCACATCGAGACCGCCAGCACCTGGGTGGCGACGATCGCCCCGAGCAGCACCGGCGAGGGATGTGGCGGCCTCCAAAAGGCCTCCTCGGAGCGGGTCAAGAAGAGCAGCAAGTGGCCGCCGGCGACGAGCTGCAGGAACATCACCGACTGCAGCTCGCCGGGGCTCGAAACCGCCAGCAGCCCCCCGGCCGACCCGTGGCGCAGCGCCTCCATGCCGACCAGCAGCAGGCCGAACGACTGGACGACCGCGAAGAGGCCGAGGACACCGGAGACGGTGAGCACCTGGGCCATGCGCCAGCGGATCGGGCGCGGAGCGACGGCGGTGCGGTCGTAGGCGATCGACATGATCGGAATGTCGTCGAGCAGGGCCATCGCGACGATCATGATGGCGGTCAGCGGCTTGAAGGCGAAGCAGACCGTGGCCAGCACCACCAGGGCCATGATGTCGATGGTCAGCGCTACGCGGTAGATCGTGTAGGTCGTGATGCGGCCGAAGATGCGTCGCGCTTCGTCGATCGCGCTGTCGATCACCGACAGCCCCGGGGCGGTCAGCACCAGAGAGGCCGCGCTGCGCGCGGCGTCGGTCGCCCCGGAGACCGCCGTGCCACAGTCGGCCTGCTTGAGCGCCGGCGCGTCGTTCACCCCGTCGCCGGTCATCGCCACCAGGTGTCCGCGCTGCTGCAACGCCTTGACGATGGCGTACTTGTGCTCGGGAAAGACGCGCGCGAAGCCGTCGGCCCGCTCGATCGCGGCGGCGATCTCCGGGGCGACGTGGTTGGGGTCCATGTCCGCGGGAAACGCCTGCGAGGCCGGGATGATGTGCGTGCCCAGGCCGAGCTGGCGGGCCACCTCGACGGCGATCGCCGTATCGTCGCCGGTCACCATCTTGACCTGGACGCCCTTCGCGCGAACGCGGTCGATGGTCGCCCTGGAGTCGTCGCGCGGCGGGTCGAACATCGGCAGGATCCCGAGCAGCGTCCACGAGGCACCCCCGTCCTCGGAGCGGGCCACGCCGAGCGTGCGGAAGCCCTTGTCCGCGGCAGCCTCGACGGCCTCCGCCACGCGTTGGCACACCTCCGCCGCGGGTTTCGCGAGGTCGACGATCACCTGGGGCGCCCCCTTGGCGACGAGAAAGGTCTTCCCCTGCGGGTCGGCGATCGTCGCCTGGGCACGCTTGGTCACCGGGTCGAACGGCACGAAGGCCTGCTGCGTATAGGTCGAGAGCGCGCCGGGGTCGGCCAGCGCCGCGAGCACCGCCTCGTCGATGGCGTCGCGCTCGCCGGCCTTGGAGGCCAGCGCAGCGGCGAGGATGCAGCCCTGGGCGTCGGGCGCGCCGATCAGGATCGGCTCGCCGAGCGTGAGCTGGTTCTTGGTCAGGGTTCCCGTCTTGTCCGAGCACAGCACGTCCACGCCGGCCATCTCCTCGATCGAGGCCAGGCGCGAGACGATCGCCCGCTGCTTGGAGAGCGCCAGGGCGCCGAGCGCCATGGTGATCGAGAACACCGCCGGCATGGCCACCGGGATCGAGGCGACGAGCAGGATCAGGACGAACTGCAGGATCTCGAGCGCGTCGCTCCAGCGCCAGCCCCCGGGGACGACCAGGTCCCGATAGACGTCGAACCCGACCATCACGCACGCCAGGATCACGGCGACGGCGATCAGGAAGTTGCCGATCTGGAACATCGCCGTCTGCGCGTGGCTGGTGGCCCCGGCGCCGGCGACCAGCTGCGCCGTGCGGCCGAAAAAGGTGGCGCTGCCGGTGGCGATGACCACGCCCTGCATCTCGCCCTGCTTGACGACGCTGCCCGAGTAGGCGAGGTCGCCGACCTTCCTGGCCACAGGCAGAGACTCGCCGGTGAGCGCGGCCTGGTCGATCGACGCGTAATCCCCCCCGGTCAGGCGAAGGTCGGCGGGCACGATCTGCCCCAGGCGGATGCGCACGACGTCGCCTCGCACCAGGGTGGCCGCGTCGGCGCTCCGCCAGACGCCGTCGCGCAGCACGTCGGCCTGCAGGGCGAGTCCCTTCTCGAGCGCTGCCAGGGCGCTGGCCGCCTTGCGGTCCTGCCAGAAGCCAAGCCCGCCGTTGAGCAGCAGGAGGCCCGCAATGATCGCGAAGTCCTCCCAGCGCCCGAGGATCGCCGAGACGGCCGCCGCCGCCTCGATCATCCAGGGGAGGGGCCCCCAGAAGTAGCCGGCGAGCTGCTCGAGTGCTCCGTTCTCCTTCTCCTGGATGGCGTTGGGACCGTCGCGGGCGAGCCGCCGCTGCGCCTCGTCCGCCGCGAGGCCTCGGGCCGGCTCGACGTCCAGCGCCACCAGCACCTCGGGGAGCGGCGCTCGCTCGAGATCGCGCTCTGCTCGATCCACGCAGCCTCCTCTCCGCCACGTTGCGGCGTGCAGCTTCGCGCGCCATATCCAATCGATGTCGACAGCGGAAGAGGTCGAGGCCCAGCTCCTCGGGGCCGGGGGGATGTTCGAGCTCGCGGAGGAATCGGTCCTCGGCGAGCGGATGCGCGTGTTTCGCAATCGGCCGCCGTCGCTGCGTGCGCTGGTCGAGCGCTCGGTCGGCTTCGGCGACGCCGACTACGCCGTTTTCGGCGAGCAGCGCATCGGATTCGCCGAGCACGTCCGGGCCGTCGCATCGGTGGCCACCGCCCTGCGCGAGCGCCACGGCGTCGTGCCAGGCGACCGGGTGGCGATCCTGGCCGCCAACTGCCCCGAATGGATCATCGCGTTCTGGGCGACGGTGAGCCTGGGCGCGATCGCCGTCGGCTTGAATGGCTGGTGGACCGGCGACGAGATCCTCTACGGCGTGGGCGACTGCACACCACGCCTGCTGATCGCCGACCGCAAGCGGCTCGATCGGCTGGGCGGTGCGAGCCCCGGCGTGCCGGTGGTCGAGGTCGAGAGCGGCTTTGCGGCCCTGAGCGGCCACGCCCCGGACGCACCGCTGCCCGACGGGCCGATCGCCGAGGACGACCCGGCGGTGATCCTCTACACGAGCGGCACGACCGGGCGTCCCAAGGGCGCCGTGCAGAGCCACCGCAGCGTGATCGGGACCGTGATGCTGAGCTCGTACTGGGGCCTGCGCAGCATGATGCTCGCCCCGCCTCCACCGGGCGACGCGGTGATCGCACCACCCTGCATGTTCGTCACCAACCCGCTGTTCCACGTCTCGGGCCTGCACAACGCCGCGGTCACGGCGCTCGCCTCCGGCCTGCGCAGCGTGTGGAGCGTGGGTCGCTTCGATGCCGGCGAGGCGATGCGCATCATCGAGCGCGAGCGCATCACCGCCTGGGGCACGATGAACACCACCGTCTGGCGCATGGTGCACCATCCCGACTTCGGCCGCTACGACCTCTCGACGCTGCGCCAGATCGGTGGCGGCGGCGCGCCGACCGCACCCGAGCTGCAGCGTCTGATGCGCGAGAAGTTCCCCGGCATCCGCACCGGGGGGAGCCTCGGACACGGCTACGGCAGCACGGAGTCCGGCGCGCTGGCGACGATCACCGGCGGCGAGGAGTGGCAGCGCCACCCCGACTCAGTGGGCCGCCCTCTGCCGACGGTCCAGGTCGCCATCCGCGACCCGCTCGACCCGACCGGCCCACCGCTCGCCGAGGGCGTCGAGGGCGAGATCTTCGTGCGCAGCCCGCTGCTCATGCTCGGCTACTGGAATCGGCCACAGGAGACGGCGGAGACCATCCTGCCGGGGCGCTGGCTGCGCACCGGCGACGTCGGCCGCATGATCGAGAGCCGCCTCTACCTGGCCTCTCGCAAGCGCGACCTGATCCTGCGCGCCGGCGAGAACGTCTATCCGGTGGAGATCGAGAACCGGCTGGCCGAGCACCCAGGCATCGCCGAGGCCGCAGTGATCGGCGTCGAGCACGAGGAGCTCGGCCAGGAGGTGAAGGCCGTGGTCGTGCCGCGCCCGGGGCACGCGCTCGACCCACGCGAGCTCGCCGACTTCGTCGCCGCCAAGCTCGCCTACTTCAAGGTGCCGACGCAGTGGGAGATCCGCCGCGAGGCGCTGCCGCGCAACGCGACCGGCAAGGTCTTAAAGCAGGTCCTGACCGGCGAGGCGCAGAGCACGTTCGTCGAGGAGTGAGCGGGGGATCGGCGCGGGCGGCGGCGTGCGGCGGCCGTGCCGCGGCGCCGCCCACCGGCCAGCCTCCACCGCGTTCCAGCGCTCGGTGCCGCCGACTGCTCGGCGCGATCCTCGGATGCGGTTCGGGGGCGGGCTTTCCGCCCGCCCCCGCTTGGCTCGCGCACCCTCTCCTCCGGCCCGCCCGCCGGCCGCATCCGCGCCCCCGACTCGCCCCTCGGGGCCGTCGAGGCTCACTTGACCCCTTTTCCGCCGCTGACGCAATGCCCCGGATGTCGCTCGGACCCCCCTGTACCGCGCAGCCAGGGACCGGTATAGGGGGCGCGCGCCGATCACAGCCGTAAGGCGGTCCGAACTCGCACCGGCGCGCATTTCCGGAGGCCCCATGTCCTTCAACCTCGGCGTCATCAACGAGGCGATCGCGGAGGCGATCCCCGATCGCGAGGCGATCGTCTGGCGCGACCGGCGCATCTCGTGGCAGGATCTGCGCAGCCGCTCGCGCCGCCTGGCCAACCTGCTCACCCAGGCCGGGCTCGGCTGCCGGCGCGAGCGTGACGAGCTCGCCCCCTGGGAGTCCGGGCAGGACCACATGGGGCTCTACCTCTACAACTGCAACGAGTACCTCGAGGGAATGCTCGGCGCCTTCAAGGCCCGCGTGGCACCGTTCAACGTCAACTACCGCTACGTGGCCAAGGAGCTGCTCTACGTCCTGCGCGACGCGGGCACCCGGGCGATGATCTACCACGCGGGGTTCGCCCCGCTGCTGCGCGAGGTCCTGCCCGAGCTGCCCGAGGTCCGGCTGCTCCTCCAGGTGGACGACGGCAGCGGCGAGCCGCTGCTGCCCGGCGCGCTCGACTACCAGCGCGCGCTCGAGGGCTCGAGCGACGCGGCGCCGGCCGTGAGGGCCACGCCCGACGACCTCTACATGCTCTACACCGGCGGCACGACCGGCATGCCCAAGGGCGTTCTGTGGCGGCAGGAGGACATCTTCTTCGCCGCCATGGGCGGTCGCCTGCCGGGTGGCATGAGCGTCGGCAGCCTGCCCGAGCTGGTCGAGCGCGCCCGCGGCGGCGATTCGCTGCGCGCGCTGCCCGCGCCACCCTTCATCCACGGCGCCTCGCACTGGTCCTCGTTCATCATGATGCACCAGGGAGGCACGGTCTGCCTGCAGGACGACCCGCGCCGCCTGGACCCGCACGACGTCTGGCGAACCGTCGAGCGCGAGCGCGTGCTCACGCTCTCGATCATCGGCGACGCCTTCGCGCGGCCGCTGCTCGACCAGCTCGAGCGTCAGACCTACGACCTCTCCTCGCTCAAGATCCTCGGCTCGGGCGGGGCGATCCTCTCGCCACCGCTCAAGCGGGCGCTGCTCGAGAAGATCCCCGGCCTGATGATCTTCGACGGCTTCGGCTCCTCCGAGACCGGCGCGCAGGCGGGAAGCGTCAGCATGGCCGGCCTCGAGGCCAAGCAGGGCGCGTTCAAGGGCGACGACCAGACCGTCGTGCTCGACGAGGGCCTGACCCGCCGGCTAGGGCCGGGCGACCAGGGCCAGCTCGGCTGGCTCGCGCGCGTCGGAAACGTGCCGCTCGGCTACTTGAACGACGAGGCCAAGACGGCGCGGACCTACCCCGTCATCGAGGGCACGCGCTACGCCGTTCCCGGCGATCGCGCGCAGCTCGGACCCGAAGGCGAGATCCTGTTCCTCGGCCGCGACTCGGTGTGCATCAACTCGGGCGGCGAGAAGATCTTCGCCGAGGAGGTCGAGCAGGCGCTGAAGTTCCACCCCGCGGTCTACGACGTCGTGGTCACCGGCACGCCCAACCAGCGCTGGGGTGAGCAGGTGACCGCCCTGGTGATGCTGCGGGCCGGAAGCCACGCGAGCCAGGACGAGATCCTCGCGACTGCGGCCGAGCACATCGCGCGCTACAAGCTGCCCAAGGCGCTGGTCTTCGTCGACGATGTGGTCCGCCAGCCGAGCGGCAAGCCCGACTACCGCTGGGCCAAGGAGGCCGCGCGTCGCGCGCTCGGCGCCTGACTGACGAGCTCCCGGCTGGACCTGCGGCGCCGACCACGCGCTGGCGCAGCAGGCGCCATTCCGGCCGAGACGATACGAGAGAGGTACCCTTCGACCATGCCCACGAATGCCGCAACGCTGCGCGTCCGCGACCTCATGACCCCGGTCGTCAAGACGCTGGGACGCAACGATCAGCTGAGCATCGCCGACGGCCTAATGAAGGCCGAGCGCATCCGCCACCTGCCGGTGCTCGACGAGGACGGCGCGCTGTGCGGCGTCGTGAGCCAGCGCGACCTCTTCCGCGGCGCGCTCGCCAAGGCGCTCGGCTACGGCGACGTCGCACAGGGCAAGATGCTGGCGATGCTCGTGGTCAAGGAGGTCATGGCGACCGAGGTCGTGAGCGTCGCCCCCGACCAGCCGCTCGCCGAGGCGGCCAAGCTGATGCTCGAGCACAAGGTCGGCTGCCTGCCCGTGGTCGACGCCAACCGCCTGGTCGGCATCCTCACCGAGTCGGACTTCCTGAAGCTCGCCGTCGAGCGCCGGGGATAGGCCCACCCAGAAGGGGGCCCGCCGACCCGCGCGGGACGGGCGAAGCGCTTGCCTTCGGCTCGGCCCCCGTGAAACCTAGCCGCGGTGGACCGTGCGCGCGGGCTCTACGAGGAGCTGATCACCGAGGCGGTTGCGGCGGAGCTCGACCAGCTCGGCCAGCGCCTGGTCGTCGACCGCGAGCCACTTCGCGCTGCCGACACCGCGGATCGAATCGCGCTTCACGTCGGCCGCCTGATCCGACGCGCCCTCACGGGGGTCGGCGACAGAGACCGGGCTGTCCTGGGCATATCGCTGGCGCGGCGGCTTCTCGAGCAGATCGAGGCCCTGATCCCAGATTCGGGCGTCGCACAGGACAAGCCGGTCGAGGCGCGGCCGGTGCTGCGCGCCCTCCACGCACGCCTCCCCGACGGACGACCCGAGACGATCGCCGCGCCGCTGATTCCGCTCCTCGACACGACCCTGCTCACGAACTCCCCCGGCGAGCCCCGTGTCGGGAGCCAGATCCTCGCCGAGGTCGAGTCGGCGGACGGGCTCGACGTCGTGATGGCCTTCATCCGGCGCAGCGGCATCGCACCGATGCTCGAGGCGCTCGGGCGCCACCGGCACGCCGGCCGGCAGCTGCGAATCCTCACGACCGTCTACACGGGCTCGACCGAGGCGCGCGCCCTGGACGACCTTTGTGCCCTCGGAGCCGACGTCCGCGTCTCCTACGACACGACCAGCACGCGCCTGCACGCAAAGGCCTGGCTCTTTCACCGGCAATCGGGCTTCTCGACCGCGTACATCGGCTCGTCGAACCTGACCCACTCGGCTCAGGTGAACGGCCTCGAGTGGAACGTCCGCATCTCGGGCGCGCGCAACCCGGACGTGATCGAGAAGGTGAGCGCCGTTTTCGAGAGCTACTGGAGCAGCGACGACTTCGTCCCGTACGAGCCCGCGGAGTTCGAGCGCGAAGCTCGGCGCAAGCCAGCGGGGCCGACGGTCGTGCTCAGCCCGATCGAGCTCCGGCTCGAGCCTTTCCAGGAGCGCCTCCTCGAGCAGGTCGCGGTCTCGCGCGAGCGCGGACACCACCGCAACCTCCTCGTCGCGGCCACCGGCACCGGCAAGACCGTCATGGCAGCCGTGGATTACGCGCGCTTGAGGCCCAAGCTCCCACGCGCACGGATGCTCTTCGTCGCGCACCGAGAGGAGATCCTCGATCAGAGCCTCGCGACGTTCCGGCACTGCCTCCGGGATGCCTGCTTCGGCGAGCGTTGGGTCGCCAGGGATCGGCCATCGCGCTTCGAGCACGTCTTCGCCTCGATCCAGAGCCTGAACGCCGCCGGGCTCGATGACCTGGCGCCCGACCACTTCGACGTCGTGATCGTGGACGAGTTCCACCACGCGGCGGCGAGGTCATACCGCCGCCTGCTCGAGCACGTCCGCCCTCGCGAGCTGCTCGGCCTGACCGCGACTCCCGAACGCAGCGACGGCCTGCCGATCCTGAGTTGGTTCGACGGCCGGATCGCCGCCGAGCTGCGCCTCTGGGACGCGATCGATCAGCACCGGCTGGCCCCGTTCGTCTACTATGGCATCCACGACGGCCAGAACCTGCAGGCCGTGCCGTGGAGACGCGGTCGTGGCTACGACGTGGACGAGCTATCGAAGCTCTTGACGGCCGACGACGCGTGGGCTCGGCTCGTGCTCGATCAGGTACGCAAGCGCGTCGACGACCCCGCCCAGATGAAGGCCATCGGCTTCTGCGTGAGCGTCGACCACGCTCGCTTCATGGCGCGCGTGTTCCGCCGCCACGGAGTCCACGCGACGGCGATCTGGGGCGACAGCCCCGAGGACGAGCGCCGCTCAGCGCTGGCCGACCTGTCGGCCGGCACCGTGAACGTCGTCTTCTCGGTCGACCTCTTCAACGAGGGCATCGACGTTCCGCTGGTCGACACGCTCCTGCTACTGCGCCCCACGGACAGCCCGACCCTGTTTCTCCAGCAGCTCGGCCGCGGCTTGCGCAAGGCGCGGGGAAAGTCCTTCTGCACCGTGCTCGACTTCATCGGACGCCACCACGTCGAGTTTCGCTTCGACCGCCGCCTTCGGGCTCTCTTCGGCGGCTCGCGCCGCGAGCTCGAGGACCAGATCGAGCACAAGTTCCCGTTCCTTCCCGCGGGCTGCCACCTCGAGCTCGACCGCGTGGCCGAGGAGATCGTCCTCGCGAGCGTGCGAAGCGCCATCCCCGCGCACTGGACCGCGAAGGTGGAAGAGCTGCGCCGTGCGATCAAGGCCGGGCGGAGGCCGACGCTCGGCCAGTTCCTCGACGACTCGGGCCTGGAGCTCGGCGACGTCTACACCGGCCAGAAGTCCTGGTCGGACCTCTGTGCCGATGCCGGCGCCGAGCTGCGCCCCCCGGGCCCCCACGAGCAGACTCTGAGGCGCGCCTGCGGACGCCTCCTGCACGTCGACGACGCCGAGCGAATCGCCACCTACCGCCGCATCCTCGCCTGCGATACGCCCCCGGACCTGGACGGGTCGAGCGCTCGCGACCGCCGCTCCGTGCGAATGCTCATCGGCTCGCTGACGGACCAGGCCGTCGACAAGACGACGCCCCTGGACGACGGCTGTCGCCTCGCGTGGCAGCACCCGCAGGTTCGCGCCGAGGCTCTCGAGCTCCTCGACGTACTCGAATCGCGTGTCGATCACGTCCACGCGCCCCTGGGAAGCCACCCCGAGGTGCCGCTGGAGGTCCACGCGCGCTACACCCGAGTCGAGATCCTAGCCGCCTTCGGCGTCGGAAGCTCGGCCAAGGTTCAGCCGTGGCAAACCGGCGTACTCTGGGAGGAGAACGCCAAGGCGGATCTCCTCGCCTTCACGCTCGACAAGACGCGCGGCGGCTTCTCGCCGACGACCCGCTACCGCGACTACGCGATCAGCCGAGAGCTCATCCACTGGGAGAGCCAGGGCGCGACGCGCGCGGACGGCGAGACCGGACGGAGATACCAGCGCCACGTCTCGCTCGGAACGTCGATCCTGCTCTTCGCCAGGCTCCACACGGACGACCGGGCGTTCTGGTTCCTCGGCCCCGCCACCTACGTGCGCCACGAGTCGGAGCGGCCCATGGCGATCATCTGGAAGCTCGCTCGGCCCCTGCCGGGCGACCTGTTTGCCCAGTTCGCCGCCGCGGTCGCGTGACCGGCAAGGGCAGCAGCACCCTCGCCACATCCAGACGCGCTCCCGAAGCGGACGCCGTCGGCGAGGCGGTCGGCTTCGGTCGTCGAGGCCCGCGACGAGCAGCGAGGCGGCTTCCGGGGGCCGCACGAGCTTGAGCGCGAGCGCGGCGGTGGATACGCTGGGTCGGGCTCGAGCAGGGCTCCGCCCGAGAGGGCACCGCGGGCGGCGGGCGCCGCGCACGCGAAGCGTTGGACCCCGGGCTTCCCGAGCCTGGGAAGGGGCGAGGCGCGGGATGCGACGCCGATGCGGTTTTCGGCCACGGGGATCGCGGCAAGGTTCTCGCTCTGGTGCCGGGCCCGTGCACGATCGAGGGATGTCGTGAGGAGGGCCTGTGCCTCGGGGTTCGCCGGCGTCGCAGCGGCCGTTCTGCTCCTCACCGGCCCGGCCGGCGGCGGGCAGACGGAGCCCGACTCCGGACTCGCACCGGGCCTCGCCAGCCACTCGGGGCCCGAGGCCGGCGACCCCTGGCTCGGGCGCTCGGCCGAGCCCGACCCGGTGCTCGACGGCCTGGTGCACCGGGCGCTCGAGTCGTCGCCCCTGCTCGCCCAGGCACGGGCGGCCGCCGAGGCTGGCGAAGCTCGGGTCTGGGGCGCCAAGAGCGCCTACCTCCCGACGATCGGCGCCTCGGAGCGCTTCGCTTCGACCGACAACCCGCCGCTCGGCTTCTTCGCGATCCTGAACCAGGGGCGCTTCTCCGAAACCAGCAACCCGAACGACCCGGGCGTGGTGAACGACTGGGCGACGCAGCTCTACGCCCGCGCCCTGCTGTTCGACTTCGGCCGGCGGCGCGCCGGTCTGGAGGCCGCCCAAGCGGACGCAGATCGGCTTCGCCAGATGGAGGCGGCGGCACGGCGCGACGTCCGGTACGCCGTCACCGCGGCGTACCACGACCTGCTCCGCGCGCGAGCCGCCGTACACCTGTGGCAGGAGACCGAGCGGCTCTTCGAGGCCCACGAGCGCCTCGCCGCGGGTCGCCTCGACGCCGGCGAGGCCTTGCGCTCGGACGTGCTCTCGGTACGGGTGCGCCTGGACGAGGCGCGAGAGCGGCTCCTCACGGCACGACACGATGCCGAGCTGGCGCGCGCCCAGCTCGCGACCGTGATCGGCGTCGCGCCGGAGTCGGTCGAGGTCCCGGAGCACGCCGTCGGCGTCCCGGCCTACGGCCAGGAGGAGGCCGCCGTGATGCGCGCCGCGCGCGATGCACACCCGTCGATCCTCGCCGCGGACGCGGGGGTCCAGGCCGCCGAGGCGAGCGAGCGCGCGGCGAGCCGAGGCAACCTCCCCTCGCTCCGCGCCGAGTCGTTCGGCGAGTGGCATGGTGAGAGCGGGCGCGTCGGGGTCGAGCGCGAGTCCTACTTCGTCTCCGTCATGGTGGATTTTCCTTTCTTCGACGGCGGGCGAACCCTGGCGGCACGCGCCGAGGCGCGG
>CAZGUU010000011.1:0-34613 GCA_964529315.1 uncultured Enterobacteriaceae bacterium | reverse complement strand
CACCGGCGCGAGGCCGCACGGCGACGCCAGGAGCGCGGCCAGGGTCAGCAGCCAGAGCGAGCGGCGCGGGAGCCGCGCCGTGGACCGTGGCGCGGGTGCGCGCCGGGCTCGGCCCCCGGCGGCCCTCACGGCTCCGCTACCCCGATCACCGCCGCCACCGTGCAGTGCACGGCGCGGCTCTTGGTGCCGAAGCACCACAGCAGGTCGTTGTTCTTCCACAGGACGTACGGCGGCTTCTCGTCCTCCGTCCGCCGGCACTGGCAGCGCATGCACAGCGTCGACCCGCAGCAATCGTTGTAGGAGATCACGTAGTCCTTGCCGTCGCCGGGATTGCGGCAGGTGCCGATCCAGGTGACCAGCGACATCTCCGTCCCGGGCGGGCATGCGCTCTGGGTCCCGCCGCAGCAGGCACAGGGGAAGCCGTCGATCGCGCAGTAGCGCCAATAGCTGCAGCTGGTCGGATCCCCGGCGTCGCCCTCGATCCGTGCGTCGTCGGGGACCTGGCCGGCCGAAGCGAGCTCGCGTGCCACGGGAAGAAGGGGCAGACCCGCGACGCCGACCAGCCAGGCACCGAGCCGGCCGAGCGCGCCGCGGCGCGAGGTGCCGCGCGCCAGGGATCGGGCCCAGCGCTCGGCCCAGCGGTCGATTCCCGGCCGATCGTCGATCACCGTGTCACCTCGCCCGTCCGTGGCGCTGGCTCGGCCCGGGCACCCAGGTACTCCTGCAGCGAAGCCACGCCCCGCTCGTCGGCTTCGAGCAGGCTCTCCAGGTGCTCGCGCGTGTTCACCAGCCCCTTCGAGCGGATGATTCCGCTCGCGTCAAGGAGTGCTGCGTACGGCAGCCGGGGGACCTGCCAGGCGAGCCCGAGGGCGGCCGACACGACGTACGGGAAGCCCGCGATGCCCTGCGCCGCGACGAAGCCCCGGTGGTCCTCGAGCGGCCCGTCGCTCGCCAGCACCACGCGCAGCCGGCGCCGCTCGTCGCGCGCCAGCGAGCGCAGCGCGGGAAGCAGCGTCTTGCACACCGGGCAGGTGGGCGAGAGGAAGAAGAGCAGCGTCTGACGCCCCTCGGGGTTGGGCGCGCCCACGTCCAGCGTCGCGCCGTCGAGGGTCGAGGCGCTCACCTGCGGTGCCGCCTCCCCCACCGCCGGGCCACGTCCGATGGCCAACGCCCCGGCCGGAGCGATCCGCTCGTAGAGCACACCGATCTGCCGGGCCAGGGCCAGCACCACGCCGCCGAGCGCCAGCACCACGACCCACAGCAGCAGGTTCGAGACGAGCAGCGCCTGCGTCACGCTCGGGCCCTCGCGCGCGCCACCACGGGCGCCACCGCCATCAGGCGCTCGAGCGCCGAGTACCAGGTCGCGAGCACCCCGACCGCGGCGAGCACGGTGAACGCATCCAGCCACACGAGCGGCCGGCTGCCCATCGGCCCCAGGCAGAGCAGCGCCGCGCCGAGCAGGAGCAGGTTGCGCGCGACGAGCCCGCCGCCCAGCGGCTGCTGCAGCGCCGGCCCGGCGCAGCCGCAGTCGATGCCGCGGCGCCCTCGGGCGAGGCCCGCTGCGATCGCCGCCGTGTAGACCGCGAGCAGGACCGAAGCCAGCGCCGCGGCCGCCGCCTCCCAGGTCGCCGCATGGGCATCGCGCTCGGCCCCCGCGATTCGCACGGGAGCCTCGGCCCCGGCGATCCCGACGACGACCACCGCGGCTGCCGCGGCGAGCAAGCCGATCGCCGTGGCCGACTCGGCGGCCACCAGTGCAATCGCGGCGACGTGCGTCGCCGCCCGGGGCAGGAGGTCGTACTGCGCCAGGGTCGCCCGGAAGGCTGCCAGATCGCGCAGCTTGTGGCGCGCCGCGCCGAGGAAGAGCAGGCCGAGCGCCGCGCGCAGGGTCGCCACCACCACCGGGTCCACGAGCGGCATCCTTGCCTCTAGGGAGCGACCAGCAGGCTGCCCGAGATCCCCGGCTCCGAGACCTCGCGCACCACCACGCCGCTCATCGCGTCGTAGACCGTCACCGCCGGCGGGATCATCGACAGCGCGACCAGCACCGGCCGCTCGTCCTGGGTGACCAGGATGCCGTTGGCGCCGAGGTTGGGCAGGGCCAGGCCGAGGACCCACGAGAGCAGGCGGCTGGTCCACGTCGTCCGGTCGAGCTCGGCCTGCAGCCGGACGAAGCTCGTGATCGGGTTCTCCACCGCGATGCGCTGCACGCGGCGCCGCGTGGCGAGGTCGTAGACCCAGACCTCGGTCCCGGCCTGCTTGTGCGTATCGCGTCCCCCCTGGTGCACCAGGACGTAGAGCCGGCCCGACGCCCGGTGCAGCGTCGTGTGCTGCCCGCCGCCGATGCGCCAGGATTCGGCGCGGTCCGCTTCGCCGAGCAAGGGCCAGCTCTCGAGGAAGCGCGGCGCGTCGCCCGAGAAGTCGATCGTGTGGAGCTTCCCCTCGAAGGTGGAGAAGAGCCACCGGCTTCCCTGCCGCGCGCCCTTCTCGCTGAGCGGGTCCGCCTCGGGATCGAAGAACGGCGCGGTCCGCTCGACGCTGCGCGGCGCGCCGGCGTCGTCGAGGGCCACCGTCATCAGGGCACCGTCGGCGCAGAGCGAGAAGAAGCGGCGTGGGCCGGCGGCGTACACCAGACCGCAGCCGGGCGTGGGTACCTCCCCCGCGAAGCGCCGCCCGACCACGTCGACGATGCTGAGCGAGGTCGCTGGGGCGACGTTGAACACGGCGACGAAGCGCCCGTCGTCGGAGATCGCGTTGGCCGCCACGCCCGGGAAGTATTCGCCGCGCTTGGGCGGGATCGGGATCTCCGCCGCGGGCTCGAGCGTGGCGCCGTCGTAGACCGTGACGACGTCGGTGCGCTCGCCGCGCACGCCGCGCGAGAAGTAGCTCTCGGCGAGGTAGATCTCGCGGTGATCGGGGGAGAACATCGGCGAGAGGACGAAGCCCACGCCCGGGGTGCCCGAGGTGATCGTGCCCAGCAGCTCGCCGCTGTCGCCGTCGAACAGCGCCGTGCGGTGCAGCAGGACGTCGCCCAGCCAGAACCAGTGCGCACCGGGCGCCTCCGGCAGGCGAAGCGAGCGGCCTAGGGTTTCGCCGACCTCCTCCGCATGGGCCGAGCCGCACAGGAGCAGCGCGAGCGGGGCGACCAGCGTCCAGATCGACGCCCTGCATCTCCTGGGCCGTCCCTTCACGCGCGCCTCATAGCAGAGGTCGGGCGCACGAGGCGAGCCCCGGGGTGCGGCCGCCGGGGTCTTGTGACAATGCCTCCTGGCTGTCGTAGTGGAGCTCGTACCCCAGCGATCGGACGGCGGCCGAGCCGATCGCGCGATGGCCCCGCCGAGGAGAGACGCCGATGCCCCAGGACCGCCAGACCGCCCTGCAGTTCGCCGATCGCGTGGCGACCCTGGCCGTGCACGATCCGCTGGCCGAGCTGCTCGGCGCCCTAGAGCCCGGCCAGGCGTTCCACTACACCTACGAGGACGCGGTCAAGCTCTGCGGCCACTCCTGCCCCACCGTGGCGCGCGCCTGGCTCATGACGATCGCTGCCGTGCGCGAGCTGTATGGCGATCGTGTCCCGGTGCGCGGCGAGATCGAGGTGGTGATCGGCGGCGACCCGCGGGACGGCAGCACGGGGCCGGCCTCGCGCGTCGTCGAGCTCTTGACCGGTGCTGCGCCCGAGAGCGGCTTCGGTGGCCTGGCGGGCCACTGCCGGCGCCGCGACCTGCTGCGCTTCGACCCGGCGCTCGAGGGCCGCATGCGCTTTCGCCGCACCGACACCGGGGCGACCGTGGAGGTGGAGCTCGACCGCGGCGCCATTCCCGCCGAGCCGGACCTCCCCGATGCCATGCGCGCGGCGCTCGCGCCGCAGGCCACGGTCGAGCAGCGACGCCGCTTCGCCGAGCTCTGGCAGCGTCGCGTCGAGGGCCTGCTCACCGGCGCGGCCGCGCGCGCCGTCCGCGTGCAGCGGCTCGGCGACGCGGCCTGACCACCCGACTACGGAATCACGGCCGAGAGCACGACGCCGTCGCTGCGTGACGCCGACGTGAACGCCGACTGCCAGCACGCTCCGTTGCGCAGGTTGTGCAGCTGCGCGGTGACCGGCGCGGTCGCGGGCAGCGTCGGGATGCCAATCGCGCTGCCCCGGGCGACCACGCGCAGCGACGCCTTCGGTCCGGTGCCCGGCTTGAGCTTGACGCGGCGGATACCCGAGTGCGAGCCGCCCCGGTCGTCGTACACCAGCGCGCCGGTCGCCGTCTGCATCCAGGCGGCACCGTGCGGCAGAGCGCCGCCCACCAGCTTGCCGGTCTGGTCGTAGATGCACATCCCGAGGTCGACCTCGTCCTGCAGCGATCCGAGCTGCGCCGCATCGAGCGAGCCGTCGCGCCAGGTCCACGAGAGCGTGTCGCGCGCGGCATCCTTCGCTCGGCGCAGCAGGAGCCTCCCCTTGGCCCCCGCCTGGCAGCCCGTGCTCGGCGCCTTCGGGCAGCCCGACCCCTTGGTGATGCGGAAGGTGTCGGTCGCCTGGACCAGATTGTTCAAGAAGGTCGCGTTCAGGGTCTCACCGTCGATGTCGAGGACCAGCGAGCCGAGCTCGAGCAGCCCGACGTGCATCGCAGGGTGGTTGAGCGTCGTGGTGCGCACCTCGCTGGAGCTGCCGGCGACGACGTAGACCGCTCCCTGGTGCGCCACCTGACCGCTCGAGCTCTTGCGGTAGGCCCCGTCGCCACCGGGGGCGCCGTCGCCGGCGTCCACCTGATGGCTCGCCTGGAAGGTGCTCGAGAGCCCGTAGTGGCCGTCGAGCAGGAAGCTGCGCTCGTAGGAGTGGCTGTGCCCGCAGAGGACGAGGTCGACGCCGTAGTCCTCGAGCACCGGCAGCACGCGCGAGCGCATGTTGACCTCGCCGACCTCGACGTCGGAGTCGTGGAGCAGCCCTTTGCTGTACGGAGGGTGGTGCCAGAAGGCGACGAGCCAGTCGGCGCTGGTCGCCTGCAGGTCCGCCTCCAGCCAGAGCATCATCGGGCTCCCGGCGGTGGTCGCCGCGGACTGCGAGTCGAGCACGATGAAGTGGACGTTGGCGTAGTCGAACGAGTAGTACGCCTCGGTGCCGGAGGCGACACCGCCGGCCTCGCCCGCGGTGGGCAGGCTGAACATGTCGAAGTACGGCCCGGTCTGGGTGAGCGAATTCGACGAGAAGGCCTCGTGGTTGCCGAACGTCGGCCAGGTGGGCACGCTGCGCAGCATGTCGTGGTGCATGTCGAACAGCGCGGCCTGGTAGTCGGCGTCGGTCCCGAACCAGTAGGCGTTGTCGCCGAGGAGCAGCCAGAAGTCCGTCGGGCTCCCGGAGGCGAACGCGGCGTAGGCGTCGCGCACCGCCCGCCCGTTGGCGTTGGCGAATCCGCCATCACCGGTCACCCAGATGCGCATCGGTCGCGCCGGGCCGGGCGTCGGCGAGGTGCGCAGGAAGTGGTCGGCATCGTCGCCGGCGAGCACCTCGCTGGTCGAGCCGACCGAGTAGAAGTAGCGGGTATCCGCCGAGAGCCCAGTCAGCGCGACGACGTGCTCGGTGGTGACGACACCGTCGTCCACCGTCTGCGTGAGCGCGCCGGGGGCGGCTCCCAGCTGCACGCGGCTGTCCGTGGCGACGTCGGTTCGCCAGCGCACCAGGATGCGGCTCGGCGCCGGCATCTGCAGATAGGGGCCTCGCGTGACGGTGGCCGCCAGGGCCGGGCCGGCAGTGAGGCTGATCGCGCCGAGCAGCATCGCCAGGAGCAGGCTCGTCCGTGGTCTCGTGGGTCTCAGGTCGATCATGGTGTACCCTCCAGTGGCTTTCCATCGGGCGGCGGCCCGCCCGCAGCAACGGCGAGGCGCAGCCGTCGCTCGAGCTCCGCGGAGCGCTCGCCGCGACGCTCGCGCGAGCGCCGCTCGAGGAGCTCGAGGGCTCGCGCATACTCGGCGCGTGCCTGCGACGGCCGGCCCGCCTTCTCCAGCACCTCGCCGCGTCGCGCGACCCACGCCGCGTTGTCCGGCTGGTCGGCGAGCATCTGCTCGAGGCGACCGAGCGCATCGTCGTAGCGCTCGAGCTCGACCGCGAGCTCGAGCGCGGCAAGGCGCAGGGACACGGCCGGCCCCAGGCGGGCGATGCCCACGTCGAGCGCCCGCACGGCCTCTTCGCGCCGACCCGCCGCGACGAGCGCGTCGCGCCAGGCGAAGACCTGCTCCGGCCGCGGCTGCGGCAGACCCTCGACGGCACGGGCGAAGTCGCGTGCAGCCTGCTCGGGCTCGCCGAGCATCATCCAAGCGCGCCCGCGATCGAACAGCGCGGCAAAGGCGTCGGGGCGGCGGGCCAGGACGCGGTCGAGCTCGAATCGGGCCATGTGCGGCCAGCCGGCGTCGAGGTAGACCTGCCCGCGTGCGGCGCCGACCACATCGGCGTCGGCGCCGTGCTCGGCGGCGCGCTGCAGCGCGAGCAGCGCCGCGTCCCAGTCGCCTGCCGCGCGCTGAACCCGAGCCTGCCGCAGGTAGACCTCGGGATCCTCCGGGTGGTGGTCGACCTCCTCGCCCGAGACGCGCTCGAGAGCCTCGAGGTCCGCATGCGCCCAGAGGCTGCCCTGCCCTCCGTCTGCGGCCAGCACGAGGGGCACGAGCAGCCAGCGCAGCCGTCGCGCAAGTGGGCCGGCAGGGTCGCGCACGGCGCGGGATGATGGCGCAAAGGCTGCCAGCGGCGCAAGCCGTTTCTGCGCTGCCGGCCGCACGGGCGCCAACGAAATCGCCAGCGAGTGCCCCACAGATGGCTCGCAGGCCTCCCTGCCCGCAGGAACCCGCTCAAGTTCCTGGCCGATTTGGCCGAGTACCTCGTGCAACCTCGAACCCTTGGTGCGTCTCATGCCTCCGAGAAGCCGCATAGCCGTCCCGTCCCACGGCACCCGGGGCGGCGCTGCCCGACCGACGGCCGCGAGCCGCTCCATGCGCGAGCAGCTCGCCGCGCTGCAGCGCGAGAAGCGCATCTCCGACGCCCTGGTCCGGGTCGCCGAGGAGGCGGGCGAGACCCTGGCCTTCCGCGACGTCCTCGAGCGCATCTGCCGCCTCACCGCGGAGCTCACGCCGTGCGACAACTGCACGATCTACATCTTCAGCGAGCGGCGCCGCGCCTACATCCCGATCGCCGGCTGTGGCATGCCGGAGCACGTCGCCGCCTACTTCATCGAGAACCACTTCTTCAGCGGCAAGATGTTCTTCGAGGACGAGCTAACGGCCGGCAGGGCCGTCGTGCTCTCGCGTGACGCAAATCCGTCGGCGTAGGCGCTCGAGCTGCTGCGCGGCGCCGAGCAGTTCACCCTGGCCCTGGTCCCACTGCGCGTGCGCGGCGAGACCCGGGGCACGATCACCGTCGGCCTCGAGCGTCCGCCCAGCTTCGACGACACCGCGCTCGCCATCGTGCGCGGCGTCGCCCGCCAGGCGGCGACGCTGACCGACAACTCGCGCCTCTTCTCTCGCGCCGAGCGAGCCGCCACGCTGCGCGCTGGCCTGGCCACCCTGGCCGCACAGCTCAACGCCGAGAGCGACCCGGCGGCCATCGCTCGCCTGGTCTGCGAGCAAGGCGCGGCACTCTTGGGCGCGGGCACGGCCGTCCTGATGGTCCCCGAGGGCGCGAGCCTGATCGCGATCGGGGCGAGCGGCCTCGATGCCCACCTCGGCTCTCTGCGCCTGCCGCTCGACCGCAGCGACGATCCGATCGTGCGGGCCTTTCGCAGCGGGTCCACCGTGCGCGTGCTCGACACCCGCCAGGAGAACGCGGCGTCCTGCGCGCTGGCGCACCGCGCCGGCCTGCGCACGGTCGTCGCCGCGCCTCTGCCCGGGCGCAGTGGCACCCTAGGCTGCCTGGCGCTCGGGCACGCTCGCCCCAACGCCTTCGGCAAGCAGGAGCTCGAGGATGTTTGGCTCCTGGTCGCGATGGCCGCCGCCGCACTCGAGCGGGTACACCTGGTGGGCGAGCTCGTCCACACCAACGAGACCCTCGCTCGAGCTCGCGCCGAGGCCTTCGAAGCGGCACGCCTGAAGTCGATCCTCCTCGCCAACATGAGCCACGAGATCCGCACGCCGCTCAACGGCATCATCGGCATGACCGGCATCCTCATGGACACGGCACTCGACCAAGAGCAGCGCGATCTCGCCGTCACGATCCGCGACAGCGGCGAGGGCCTGCTGTCGGTGATCAACGACATCCTCGACTTCTCGAAGATCGAGTCGGGCAAGCTCGGCTGCTCGGCGGACACCGTGGCCAACGGACGCGAGGCCCTCGAGGCGCTTTCGCGCGCGCGTTACGACGCCGTGCTGATGGACCTGCAGATGCCCGAGATGGACGGCTTTGCCGCCACGGCCGCGATCCGCCGGCAAGAGAGCGCGACGGGCGAGCATCTGCCGGTCATCGCCATGACGGCCCACGCGATGGAGGGCGACCGCGCGCGCTGCCTGGCCGCGGGGATGGACGACTACGTCTCGAAGCCGGTGCGCCAGGGCGAGCTGGCGCGGGTTCTCGGCCGCTGGCGGGACCGGCTGCGTACCGGCTCACGTGCGGGCCACGAGCCCGGCGACGCCGGACCGGAGTACGCGGCGGACCCCGGCTCCTGACCTCCCGCGCGCGGCTGCCCGCCGCTGCGTGCCCGGGTGCGTCGGGCCGGCCGCGCCGCGGTCAGGGTCCTGGCGCGCCGCCCGCAGCCTCGACCGCCCCGAGCACCTCCGCCTCGAGCCCGGCCAGGTAGGCCGACGCCTCGGGGCTTCCCTCGGCCGGCGCCCAGGGGGCGCGCTCCTCGGGTGCGAGCGGTACGTAGGGGCCAGCCTTGGACTCGAAGAACACGGTGCCCGGCTCGATGGCGAGCAGGGAGTGGAACGTGCCGTGCGGCACATCGAGGCCGAAGCAGCGACTCGAGGGCGCCAGCACCGCGCTGGCCGTGATCCTTCCAGCGTCGTCGAACAGCACGGCGCCCAGCCGGCCACGGACCACGACGATCGACTCGTCCCGACCGGCGCCGAGGTGGCGGTGTGGGGCCACGTACGAGCCCGGCTCGATCGCGTTCAGCAGTCGGTTGCACGGCTCGCTCTCGGTCTGGTGCAGATTGACGTTGCGCCGCCCGCGCGGCGACTGGCGCGCCGCCGCCGTGGCGCGCTCGAGCAGGGCGTCGTCGAGCCAGGTGGGCGCTCGCGGCGGCCCGCCGGCCTCAGACGCCATGGAGCAGGTCGGCCACGAGCCGGAGGAGCGCGACGCAGCCGAGCGCGATCACCACGGCCCCCAGGCAGCCGGCCAGGGCGACGGCGGCCGACGTCGCCACGGCGCGCAGCTTGGCCGCGATCCCGCCCTCGTCGGCCGCCCGAGCCCAGGCCCGGCGCAGCAGGAAGTAGGGCAAGCCGAGCACGAAGGAGAGCGGCGAGGGGCGCAGGTGCATGCCCGCCATGGCCAGCAGATCGCCCGGCTCGAGAAAGATCTCGGTCGGGAAGCTGCCCATCATCGTTCCGGTCACCATCAGCCGGTCGCCGACCCGGTCGACGCGCTCGACCTCCATCATGGTGGTGTCCATGTCCGAGACCATCTTGATCGTACGAGGCATGAGGTCTGGTCCTTCCCTCAGCGCTTGGCCCACCACTTCTTGGACTTCAAGTCGTCGAGGATGCAGCTCGCCACGTGGCGCCCGGCGCCGCCCGTCACGCCGACCCAGTCGCCGGCGAGATAGAGCTTGTCGATCGGGCTGCGGCCCTGCGGGTAGTCGTGGAACGGTCGGAAGTAGCCCACCTGGTACGGCTGGGTCGAGCCGTTGCAGCACGAGCCCTTGACGAAGGAGGGGTTGCGCCGCTCGATGTCGAGCGGCGAGTCGACGTGACGCCCGAGGACCAGCTTGCGGAAATCGTTCTTGGTGAAGCGCGCGGTGAACTCCTCGACGCGGTCGGCGTACTCCTCCTTGATCGCGTCCCAGCGCTGCGCGCCGCCGTCCTCGAGATCGTAGGGCACGTGCTTCCAGGCGAGCCCGGTGTGCTTGCCCGCGGGCGCCTGCGAGGGATCGAGCACGGTGGGGAAGGACCCGTAGTAGCCCAGAGATCGCGGCGGGCGCCCGGCGCGGTTGTCCTCGTGGCACTGCCGCCAGTGTCCGTCGGAATCCAGCGGCAGCACGGCGATCGACCAGCAACGCTGGATGTCCGCGTCACCGTCGGCCGCCTTCCACTGCACCGGCCCGTCGAGCGCCCAGTGGGTGTTGTGGAAGCTGTGCTCCTCCCAGCGCCAGCTCTTCACCTTGGCGGCGAACTTCGGCTCCAGCTTCTCCTCGCCGACCATGTCGATCAACGTCGTCACGTGCGTTACGTCGCTGATCACGCCCTTGCGCCCGGCGAAGCGCGAGCCATCGCTGCACACCACGCCGGTGGCGGCCTTGCCCTCGGTGACGACCTCCGAGACGTGCTTGCCGAAGACGACCCGGCCGCCGGCGGCCTCGAAGGCTCGACGCATCGCCTCGCACACCGTGCCCGTCCCGCCCTGACCCAGACCGAAGCTCCGTCCCACGGTGTGGCTCATGACCAGGTGCATGAGAAAGGGGTTGCCGAGCTGCGGCTCGTCGTCGGGGCGGGTGAAGCCCTCCGAGATCCGCTGGCGCAGCAGGGTGCGCAGGCGTGGCTCCTCGAAGAGGTCGTTCACCAGGTCCGAGGGTGGCTTCATGCTCAGGCGGATCAGCTCGCGTCCCGCGACGCTGCGCTCGAGCGGCGAGAGGAAGAGCGCGCCCGGCGAGGCCGAGCCGGCACCGCTCACCGTCTCCTCGGCGGCCGCCCACATCGGTGCCGTGTCCTTGTACAGCAGGAACAGCTCCCGCCAGGTGTCGGCATCCCGGCGGCTGTAGCGCGCGATGTTGGCGCACATCTTGTCGAGGTCGTGGTACCAGTGCAGGCACGTGGCGTCTTCGAACACCGCCGACATCGAGATGTCCGTGTAGAGATACTTCGCGCCGTGCTTGCCCAGCTCGAGCTCCTTGTGCACGCCGGTCCACAGCGTGCCGCCCATCCACAGCGCGCCCATGTTGTGCTTGAATCCGGGAAGGGTGACCTCCTCGCTGGTGGCGCCGCCGCCGACCACCCCGTCGGGCCGGCGCTCGAGCACCAGCACGTCGAGCCCGGCTCGCTGGAGGTAGCATGCGGCCGAGAGGCCGTTGGGTCCGGCGCCGATCACCACGACGTCGGCGCTTGCCGTGTCAACCATCGTCTCTCTCTCCTGTGCTGCGGTCGCCGCCCGTCGCCCGGGCATGCCGCTTGCCGACCTGCTCCCAGTAGCGCTCGGGGATGCGTCCCGGGTTCTTGTAGATGTGGATGCGGCACGGATCCGCGGGCGTGGCCGGATGGTCGATGCACCATTGCGGGTGGCCGAACCACTCGATGCACTGGATCGCGTTCCACACCGCGCAGTGCGCGCAGTAGCTCGGGAAGTCGGGCTTGCCGAAGGTCATGGGCTGCGCCTCGCGAACCCGATGCTGGCCCCGCTCCCCCTGGTAGGCGCCCTCTCGCATCAGCCGGCCGCCCGAGCCGCACGGGTCCTGCGTGATGGTGAAGCGCTCGTCGTCCTCGGTCACCTGGAGCTCGGTCATGTGCGAGCGCAGCAGGTGGGCCGTCGCGCGCACGAAGTCCTCGACGGACATCGCCTCCCAGCGTTCGAATCCCGCGCGCTGGCGCTCGCCGGTGTGGCGCAGGATGCCCTCGAGGCCCCGATCGCCGAACACCGAGCCCGCGTACGAGTAGAGGCTCGCCTTGAAGTCGATGAAGCGGTCGTGCACCACCTCGTGCTGGCGGTCGCGCTCGGCGAGCAGCTCGCGCGCGCCGGCGACGTCACCCGCACGCACCGCGGCGGTGATGCGCTCGGCGATCGCCGCCTGCTCGGTGCGGAACACGGCCTCGACGTGCTCCAGGGCGTACTCGAGCACCTTGCGCAGGCCCTTGTGCACGAGCACGTACTCCTTGGCCAGGGCCGTGCACTCGCGGTCCGCCGCGGCGAGGTCGCCACGCGCGAGCTGCTCCTCCAGCCGCTGGCGCACACGCCGGCCGAGCTCGCGGGTTTCGCGCGGGTCCATCGCTCAGCACCCCAGGTGGCGGGCGATGACCATCCGCTGCACCTCGCTGGTGCCCTCGCCGATGGTCAGGATCTTCGAGTCGAGGTAGAAGCGCGAGACCGCGTACTCGCGCGTGTAGCCGTAGCCGCCGTGGATCTGCACCGCCTCCTCCGCAGCTCGCACCGCGGCCTCCGAGGCGAACAGCTTGGCCATGGCCGCCTCCTTGGCGTAGGGCCGCCCCGCGTCGCGCAGCGCCGCCGCCTGATAGGTGAGCAGCCGGGCGGCCTCGAGGGAGGTCGCCATGTCGGCGAGCTTGAACTGGATCGCCTGGTGACGGCACAACGGCACGCCGAAGGCGACCCGCTCCCGGGCGTGGCGCAGCGCGAGCTCGAGTGCGCCGCGCGCCAGGCCGACCGAGAGCGCAGCGATGCTGATCCGGCCCACGTCGAGAGTCTGCATGAACTGGCGCAGTCCGGCCCCCTCGGCGCCGAGCAGGTTCTCGTGCGCGATGCGGCAGCCGTCGAAGACCTGCTCGCGCGTGTCCACCGTGTGCCAGCCGATCTTCGGATAGCGGCGCCCCACGGTGTAGCCGGGCGTGCCGCGCGGAACGACGAAGGTGCTGTAGCGCTTCTTGCCGCCGGGCTCGCGCGCGGTGACGGCGAGCAGCACCAAACCGTAGGAGAGATCCGTGCCGGCGTTGGTGATGAAGCACTTGGTGCCGTCGATCACCCACTCGTCCCCGTCGCGCACCGCGCTGGTCTCGATCGCCGCCGCGTCCGATCCCGCGCCGGGCTCGGTCAAGCCGAAGGCTCCGAGGTGCTCGCCTCGGGCCAGGGGCACGAGCCAGCGCTCCTTCTGCGCGTCGCTGCCGAAGTGGAGGAAGGGCAGCGAGCCGATCGTCAGGTGCGCGTTCCAGGTCGCGGCGATCGATTGATCCACCGCGGCGATCTCCTCCATGGCGGCGACGAACGCCACCGTGCCGACGTCGGTCCCGCCCCAGCGCTCGGGCACGAGCAACCCCATCAGGCCCAGGTCCGCCATCTGGCGAAAGACCCCGGTGGGGAACTCGCAGGCATCGTACCAGCGCTCGGCCTGCGGAGCGATCTCGTGGGCCGCGAAGTCCCGGCACAGATCCCGAATGCGGCGCTGATCCTCGTCGAGCTCGAGCTGCACCCACCCCTCCCCTTTTCAGGCTCGCCGCGGGATCACGGCCGCACCAGGATCTTCACGTGGCGCGCCGGCTCGTCGATCAACGCGCGCAGGCCGGCGCTCTCGACTTGCTCGAGGCGTATGCGGTCGGTGACCAGGGGCTCGCCCTGCACCCGACCCGAGGCGAGCAGCTCCAGCACCTCTGGGAACTCGTCGGTGTAGGCGCTCGAGCCGACGATCTCCTTCTCGTGCGCCTGGAGCCGCGCCCACGGTGCCGGGGACGCCTCGTGGTAGATCCCGGCGATCACCACGCGCCCCCCCTTGCCCGAGACCTTGAGCGCGGTCTCCACGCCGCGCACCGACCCCGTGCACTCGAAGGCCACGTCCGCCCTGCGCTCCTCGGTGGCCGCGGCGATCTCCCGGTCCACGGCGCAGGCGCCCGGGTCGAGCGCCGCCCGAGCACCGAGGCGCAGGGCGAGCGCACGGCGCGCCTCGACCGGCTCGATGACGAACACCGAGCCCGCGCCCCGCGCACGGGCGACCTGCAGGACGAGCAGGCCGATGGGTCCCGCGCCGACCACCGCCACCGTCTCCCCGCCGCACAGGCGGCCGCGGCGCACGGCGTGGAGCGCGACCGCGGTCGGCTCGCTGAGCGCCGCGACCTCGGCGGACAAACCCGCCGGCACGCGGTGCAGCGAGTAGGCCGGCACGGCGACCCGCTCGGCCAAGCCCCCGTCGGCGCACAGGCCGATGCTGCCCAGCCGGGCGCAGAGGTTGCTTTTCCCCGCGCGGCACCACGAGCATTCGCCGCACACCAGACAGGCGTTGGCCGTCACCCGGTCGCCAGCCGTGAAGCGGGCACCCGCCCCCACGTCGACCACGGTGCCGGTGAATTCGTGGCCGAGAGTCACGGGCGCACTGCGGCCGGTGAGCGGATGCGGGCGCGATGGAATGAGGATCGGGCCGTGCAGGTACTCGTGCACGTCCGTGCCGCACAGGCCGCACCAATCGACCTGGACGACCACCTCCGCCGGCCCCGCCTCGGGCTCGGGAACCGACTCGAGCCGCAGGTCGCCCCGCCCGTGCCAGCGCAGCGCACGCATGGTCAGGCCTGGCCCCACGCGGGCGAGCACCCGCCGGGGCCGACAGGACCGGAGCGCCTCACGCCGGCTCCGGGGCGAGCGAGCTCGTCGCGCGCAGCTCGTGGGGGTCGACGTAGTACGCGGCCGGATAGGGCGGCGGCGCGCAGTTGCGGCAGTCGCAGCCATGCGCCAGGCGACGGAAGTCCGCGTTGGTGTCCCATGCCTGCGCCATGAAGTAGTTGTGGTCCATCACGCCGTAGAGCCCGGTGTCGACCATGCGGCGGTGGCGCTCCTGGAAGACCGCCAGGGTGTACTCGGTGGGCGGAGGGGCCTCGTGCTGCCAGGGCGAGCCGACCTCCTTCTGCCAGGGCACGAGCATCGGCACGACCTGGTGCTCGGTGCACCAGTCGAAGCAGCGCGCCCAGGAGGCGATCCCCTCCTCGAGAGAGCCGAAGCCCCAGGGCGCGACCATCTCCGGGCCGACCACGAAGGCGCTGCCCACCATGCCCGGTCCGTAGACCTCGAGCGACATCAGGATGGAGTCGATCCAGAACTGGCGCCCGACGAACTTGTGCTTGCCGGGCACGATCACTGGCCAGAGGCGCTCCTCCCAGCAATCCATGTTCGGGGCGATGTGGTTCAGGCCCGAGTCGCGCAGCCGGCGCAGGACGTCCCGATCCGGCGGCGCCGTGAGGCAGGCGTAGAACTGCGTGTCCGCGCCGATCTCGTCGCGCACGTCGCGGATCGCGCCGTAGAGCGCGGCGTAGCGCTCCATCTCCTTCTTCGTGTCGTGCAGGCTGCCCCCGGTGAAGGCCACCTGGCGGATCCCGCCGGTCTCGGCCGACGCCGCCCGGTAGGCCTCGGCAGCGCAGCTCGCCTTCACGGCGAGGTCCATCTTGAAGCCGAGCTCGCCGAAGCGCGAGGCCTCCGCGTCGAGGCAGCAGTACCGGCACTGGTCGCCGGACTTGGTGTATTCGCAGTAGCGCAGTGCCGCCCCGAGCAGCGCCTCGCGGGTCCACGACAGGAACACCGAGCCGTTCATCGTGCCGTCGGAGGTCTCCTCGAAGATCCAGCGCGCGCCGCGCTCGAAGCGCACCGGCTCGACGGGCTCGCCATCGCGGAACAGCACGAAGGCGCCGCTCTCGGTCAACCGGATGTCGTAGGGGCTCGCCGGGTCGACCCGACAGACCACCGGGGTGTGGCCGTCCTCGAGGATGAAGTTCCACGGGATCGCCTTGATGCCCGCGCCCTCACCCTCGCGCTTCACCGCCGGGTTCCACGGGTGGTCGGAGTTCCACACCAGAAAGTGCGGGAAGGAGAGCGGTCCGATCTCCGGCAGGATGGCGCTCGGGTGGATGCCCTCGCGCAGGACGTCGGTCTTGATCACGATGGCCCGCGGAACCTCCGGGAAGCGCGCCCGTAGCTGCGCGATCCGGTCTCTACCCTTCTCCGAGCTCGTCGCGTCCATGGCTCGCCTCCTCGGGCGGCCCCGCGGCCGCCACTCGCCGCCCGCGCCGCCGCGGCGCGCGGCCTCATTTGCTGAATCGGATCAGCCGCTCGTTGTCGAAGAACGTGGGCTCGAGCGGCACGAAGAAGTCGTTCACCTGCTCCATGCCCGGCGGGGGCACGCCGGCGAACGTCGCCCGGCGACGCTTGAAGTCCTCGGCCACCTGGTAGTAGAGCCCGTGCCCCCAGAAGAAGTGCTTCCCATCGGGCGTCCCGTTCACGTAGCCACCGATCTGGTAGGTGCTGATCAGCTCCCCCGCCCAGTCGAACTTGCGCGACCAGGCCCCACGGAAATTCTCCTTGTCGATGTAGAGCTGGATCTTGCCCGCCTTGTAGTAGGAATCGCGCGGTACACCCTCGATGATCCAGAACGGCCGCTCGACCAGGACGAAGTGGCGTGGCGCCCAGGGAAGCCCCTTCCACTCCGGGTCCTGAAAGCCGGCCATGGGCACCGGCTTGAAGGGCACCCGCCAGCCCCCGTCCTTGCGCGCGAGGTACTCGTAGTCGCCGCTCAGGCTGTAGGGATCGGCCAGGCGCAGCGCCTGCGTCTCGCCCACCAGCTTCCATGCGAAATCCTCGGGCTTGCCGTCGAAGAAGGGACCGTCGTCCTGGCTCATGTCGGAGCCGAGGAAGCCGTCCGAGCGGTTCGCGGGCGTGACCGCGCGCACACGGCGCAGCACCGGAACGTAGGCCCAGTTGGAGTCACGGCGGTCCGGTGCGCGGTAGCGCCAGGCCAGAGCGGTCGTGCCCTGCAGGTCGGCCGGCTCCAGCGCCGTCGAGAGGAACTGCTGCAGCAGGTCGGTGGGATTCGACTTCGGCCGGGCGTCGGCGGGGATGCCGTCGTACTGCAGGTAGTAGACGTCCTGGACGGCGGCCCGGTCGCGGCTGCCCGGCCCGAGCCACTCGAGCACCGAGATGTTGCGCCGGCTCCCGTTGGACCAGTAGCCGTAGAAGTAGTTCCACAGGATCTTGACTGCCGCGTTCGGGTCGGCTGGATCGATCGCGGGAAAGGGAAACCCGTAGACGTGCTCGGGGCGCTGCCCGGTGCGCCGATCGACGATGGTCCCCTGCGGCGTCACGTCGAGCCGCTCGCGATTCTCCGCGGTGGCCTGGGTGAACTCCTCGCCCCAGCGCACCGCCCCATCCTTCCACTCATCGACCTTGCTCACGTACTCGCCCGCTCGGTAGTGCGAGAGGATCTCGGGCGGCAGGAGTCCCTCGGCCTGCTGCCAGGTGGTGGTGTCGAGCACGCTGCCCGGCGCCGGCGCAGCGCCCGCGGACCGGGCCGCGAAGGGCGCGGTCGCCGAGAGGATCGAGACGAGCGCTACTGCGGCGATCCGGTACATGGCGAGCCTCCCGTTTCTCATTCCCGCAGGACGGCGTCGGCACACTGCGCTGCGACGTCGTACACCTTGTCCGAAGCCAAGCTGCTCACGGAGAGGACGGAGTCGCCGGCGAAGAAGAGCCCCTTCACCCCCGGCGCCTGGACGGAGAGCTCCTGCGGCACCACCGAGTAGGCGTAGCGCCCCCAGTTGAGCTGCAGGTTGTAGACCCGTGCCTCGACGTACCGATCGAACTCCGGGAACGCCTTGCGCATCGAGCGCTCCCACTGCTCCATCGCCTTGCGAACCATGACCGGCGAGGCGTCCAAGCCGAACTGCGTCCCCTCGAAGTTGGCGGTGATGTAGTTGCCGACGAGCTGCTTGCCGGCGGGCACCCGTGCGTTGATCATGTCGCCGACGATCCAATCGCCGACGTAGTTGGGCTGCCCGGCCTCGGCGTCGAAGAGGTGGATCCAGCCGTAGTACTCCTCGGGGATCACGCGCTCTCGCAGCAGGTAGAACACGGTCAGATCCTCGTGCGAGAGCTCGCGCATGCTGGCGATCGACGCCCGCCACTCCGGCGTCAGGACCTCCTCGGGCACGGGCCGCCGGAAGCCCACCGCGAACTGCACCGGGAAGGCGATCACCACGCGCGGCGCGACCACCTCCTTGAGCGATTCGTCCTCGTCGCGCAGCCAGACGCCCGTCACCGTCTGCCCGTCGAAGAGCACCCGGCGGGCCTTGACGCCGCAGACGATGTCGCCGCCGTGATCGCGAACGTAGTCGGCGAGCGGCGCGACGATCGTGTCGGCCAGGATGCCGTCCGCCGGGTACCAGAACGGCACCGCGCCGATGCGCGGGAACGAGCCGAAGATGTTGGCCATCTGCCCGACGTTCACCCGGTCGGCCGTGCAGCCCTGCAGGGGACCCGTCACGCCGGCGAGCACCATGTGGACGATGGGGTTCTGCGCGTGCGCGTCGAGCCATTGCGCGAAGCTCACGTTGACCTGCTGCCGGCAGGCGTCGCGCGACATGTCGGCCATCAGGTGGAAGAGCCGGGCCATCTCGCGCTTCTCCGGGTCGCCCAAGTCCATGTTCGCCGCGAACGCGAAGAAGTCGAAGAAGTTGTCGATGCCCTTGCCGCGATCCATCGCGAAGAACTCGATCGGACCGCCGCCGGCGCCGTTGGCGGCACCGCCGCCGCCGCCCGCGCCGCGGCCGACCAGGCCCATCACCCAGTGGATCTCCTTCTGGGAGAGCGGCAGGCCGAGGCGGTCGAAGAGCTGCTTGGCGTAGGCGTCGTGCACGTCGGTGACCATGCCGGTCAGCAGGTGCTCGGCGATGTCGACGCGGCACCCGGCGAACTCGATGGCGCGGTAGCGCCCGCCGAGCTCCTCCTTCTGCTCCACGACCAGGGTCTTCATCCCCGCCTTGCACAGCAGCGCCGCGGTGGAGAGGCCGCCCGCGCCGCCGCCGACGATCACCGCGTCGTAGCGATCGCCGATGTGACGGATTCCACGTGGGGGTCTCATCGTCCTGTCGCCTCCCGTTCGCATTCGGATCTACGCCTCGCGGCTCGCACCTGGGCCTCGCCGGCTACGCCGCCCAGCCCGCCGTGGCGAGGAAATCGAGCACCAGCCGATCGAACTCCCGCGGCCGCTCGATCTGCGGGAGGTGCGCCGCACCGGCGATCACCGCGGCTCGAGCCGCGGGGATGCCACGCAGCAGTGCCTCGGCGCCCGGCGCCGAGGTGGGGATGGGGTCGACGGCGCCGGTGACGACCAGGGCCGGGGCGCGCAGCGACGCCAGCCGCGGCCCGAGGTCCGGGCGGTTGCCGAGGGCGCGGATCGCGCCCGCGTAGCCGGCCGGATCGATGCGCTCCAGGCGCGCGCGGAAATCGGCCACCTCTCCGGTATGGCCCTCCACCCAATCGGGCGAGAAGATGAACCCCACGTAGCCCTCGGCGAAAGCCGCCAGGTCGCCCGACTCGACCACCTGGGCCGACGCCTCGAAGCGCGCCCGCATCTCGTCGGTCGCGTCGGGCGCGGTGCTGACCAGCACCACGGCCCGCACTCGATCCGGATGCGCCAGAGCGAGCTCGAGCACCGCCACGCCGCCCAGCGTCGCGCCGACCAGAGCCGCCTCGCCGATCTCGAGGTGATCGAGCAACCCCACGAGGTCGGCGACGAAGCTCGTCATGCCGTAATCGTTCGCCGTGGCCGACCGCCCATGGCCACGCGCGTCGTAGGCGATCGCCCGGTACCGCTCGGCGAAGGCCGGCATCTGGTGGCGCCACTGCGAGAGGTCGCCGCCGCCGCCGTGGGCAAAGACCACGGCGGGCCCTCGGCCGGCCTCCTCGTAGTGGAGGCGGACGCCATCGACGGTGACGAACGGCACGAGGCTCCTCCCCTTCCTACTTGGGCATGCCCATGAGGAACGCCACGGTCGAGAGCATGACCTCGGTGTTGCCCAGGTCCACGGTCTGCAGGACCGCCTCGCGCAGCCAGCGCTGCATCGGGTAGGCCATGCAGTAGCCGTAGCCGCCCATCACCTGCATGCCGTCGAGCGCGACGCGCTTGTAGGTCTCCGAAGACTTCAGCTTGGCCAGCGCGCACTGCATGTGCGTCTCGGCGCTCTCGCCCTGCTCGAGCAGCCAGGCCGCGCTGTAGGTGAGCAGGCGCGACGACTCGATCTCGGCGTAGTCGGCCGCCAGCTTGTGCTGCACCGCCTGGAACTTGCCGATCGGCTGGCCGAACTGCTCGCGTCCCGCGACGTACTGCACGGCGTAGTCCAGCGCCGCCCGCGCGCTGCCGGTGTTGTGCGCGGAGATGCCGACCCGCTCGATGTTGATCGTCGAGATCAGCTGGTACCAGCCGCCGTTCAGCTCGCCGAGCAGGTTCTCCCGCGGCACCTCGACGTCCTCGTACCAGACCTCGTAGGTCGGGATGATGTGGCCGCCCATCTTGGGCACCTCGCTCCTGCGGATGCCGGGCGATTTCGCGTCGACCATCAGCAGCGAGATGCCCTTGTGCTTCTTCACCGTCTTGTCGGTGCGCGCCGCGACGATCACCACGTCCGCCCGGTCGAGCAGGCTGGTGAACATCTTGTGCCCGCGCAGCACGAAGTGGTCGCCGCGCAGCTCGGCGGTGGTCGTCAGGGCGGCGAAATCGGTTCCTGCATTGGGCTCGGTGAACGAGACCGCGAACACCAGCTCGCCGCGGGCGATGCGCGGCAGGTAGTACGCCTTCTGCTTCTCCGTGCCGTACCTGGCCAGGCCCTCGACGCTGAAGATGCCCGTGGGGATGAAGTCGCAGCCCATCCCCCAGCGGGCCGTCTCCTCGATGATGATCGCCAGATCGGTGATGCTGCGGCCGCTGCCGCCGTACTCCTCCGGCACCATGGTGCCGAACCAGCCATTGGCGGCAAGCTTGGCGCGCAGCTCGACCGGGAAGCTGTGCTCCTCGTCGCAGCGCTGGGCGTACTCCGGCGGGCACTCCCGCTGCATCAGCGTGCGGACGCTCTCGCGCAGCGTCTCCTGCTCCGGGGTGAATCCGAAGTGCATCCTCAGATCTCCTCTCCCACCACGCCCGCCGCGCGCAGCTCCGCGATCTGCGCCCGGTCGTATCCCAGCGACAGCAGGATCTCCTCGTTGTCCTGTCCGAGGGTCGGGGCGCCGCGCCAGATGCGCCCGGGCGTCGCCGAGAACTTCGGCACGATGCCCACGCCCTTCACGCGCTCGTAGTACGAATCCTGCCACTCGACGAAGTTCTCGCGCGCCGCGCAGTGCGGATCCTCGGCGAGCTCCCGGATGCCGTACACGCGCTGGCAGGGCACCTGGTGCTCGATGGTGAGCACCCGCTCGACCTCGTCCGCGTCGTGCGCCGCCATCCAGCGGCGCAGCTCCTCCTCGAAGACCACTGCGCCCGGCGTGCCGACCAGGCAGTTCGCGAATTGCGGCGACCAGCGCTCGTCGGCCGGGTCCACGCCGATCGCACGGCACAGCCGCGAGAACGGCTCGCCGGCGGCGTTGATGCAGAACCAGGTCCCGTCGCGGCTCTTGTAGGTGTCCCAGGGCACGGCCATGGGGTGGCGGTTGCCCAGGCGCTGCTTCACCAGGCCGTCCTGGAAGTAGTTGATCGCCGTGTCGCAGAGCATGCGCAGCACGCTCTCGTACTGCGTCACGTCGACCGCCTGCCCGCGGCCGGTGCGCTGCGCGCTCACGTAAGCCGCCAGCGCCGACCACAGCGACCACAGGCCGGTGATGTAGTCGCAGAGGTAGGGCTTGGCGGCGATCGGCGGGCTCGGCTCGGGAAGGCCCTGGATGTACATCAGGCCGCCGAACGCCTGGCCGATCATGTCGTAGGAGGCGCGCCGCACGTAGTCGGGGTGGCCGGTCTGCCCGAAGCCCGAGACGTGCACGATCACCAGGCGCGGGTTCACCTCCCACACCCGGGCGTCCTCGAGCCCGAGCTTGGCGTAGGTGCCGGGGATCGAGCTCTCGATCCAGATGTCCGAGCGCGCGACGAGCTCGAGAAACACCTTGCGCCCGCGCTCGTCGCGCAGGTCCAGCGTGAGGTCGCGCTGGTTGCGCTTCTCCTGCGCCCAGGCCGCGTGGTCGAAGCGGTAGACCTCTCCCTCGAGCGGCTCGACGTGGATCACCTCTGCGCCGAAGTCGGCGGCGAGCGACGCCGCCCACGGACCGGCATTGTTGCGCCCGGTGTCGAGGATGCGCACGCCCTGGAGCGGCCCGAAGGCCGGGGTCTCCAGCGCCTTGCCCGCGGCAGTCCCGCCGTCGCCGTCCGTCATATGCGCCTTCCCACCTCGTGGCCCTCGTGGATGGCCATGTCGACCTTGCGCGGCGCCACGCAGTCCCCGACGCGGTAGAGCTCGGGCACCGCGCCCTCGAGCTCCCGGTAGAGCCCGGAGTCCGCCCGGCCCGGGTACGCGAGCACCACGTCGTCGACCTCGTCGATCGTGTGCTCGGCGAAGGAGAAGACGTGGAACGCGTTCACCCGCCGCTCCTCGATGCTGCGCACCATGTGCATCGGGGTGAAGCGCACTCCCTTCCCGCACAGGTTCATGTAGGTGATGATCAGGCTCGGCATCGCCACGTTCATGCCGACGAAGAACACCGGGCTCAGCACCTCGACCTCGACCTCCCGCTCGGCGAGAAAGTCGGCGGCGCTGAGCGCGCGGTAGAAGCACTCTCCGTCGAGCACCACGGCGCGCTTGCCCGGCTCGACGCGGCCAGCGAGCAGGTCGGCGACATCGCACACCCGCGGGCCGTCGGCGCCGGGAATCGGCGGGCGGTCGGGCACCGAGCCGGTGGCGACGACCACGGCGTCGGGCCGCTCGGCGAGCACGTCCGCCGCCGTGGCCTCTCTGCCCAGGCGCACCTCGACGCCGAGCTTCTCCACCTGGCGCGACAGGTAGCGCACCACGCCGCCGAACTCCTGGCGGCTCGCCACGCGGGTGATCAGGTTCACCTGCCCGCCCAGCTCGCTCGCCTTCTCGAGCAGCACCACCGCGTGCCCGCGCTCGGCGAGGATCCGCGCGCACTCCATGCCGCCCGGCCCGCCGCCCACGACCACGACGCGCTTGCGCCGCGGCGCCGGCCGCAGCGTCCCGATGCCCCACTCGCGCTCCCGCCCCACCGCGGCGTTCTGGATGCAGCCGACCGACTTGCTCTGCATCACCCGGCCGATGCAGTTCTGGTTGCACGCGATACAGGCGCGGATGTCGTCGAGCCGGCCCTCGCGGGCCTTGCGCGGCAGCTCCGGGTCGGCGATCAGCGCTCGGGACATCCCCACCATGTCCGCCTGCCCTTCGGCGAGGATGCGCTCGGCGAGCAACGGGTCGTTGATCCGCTGCGAGGCGAACACCGGGACGTCGCCCACCGCCTGCTTGATCAACCCAGCCAGGTAGGCCTGCGAGGCCGGCGGAAAGCTCATGTCGCAGGTGATCAGGAACGGCGTCTGGCCCATCCCGGCGCTGACCGACAGGTAGTCGAGCTGGCCTGCGGCGACCAACAGCCGTGCGATCTCCTGCGTGTCGTCGGTGGTCAGGCCGCCGGGTACGAACTCGTCGGCCGACAGGCGCATGCCGAGGACGAAGTCCCGGCCGACCGCCTTGCGCACCGCCCCGATCACCTCGAAGGCGAAGCGCATCCGGTTCTCCAGCGATCCACCCCAGCGGTCCTCGCGCCGGTTGGAGAGCGGCGAGAAGAACTGCTGGATCAGGTAGCCGTGCGAGGAGTGCAGCTCGACGCCGTCGAAGCCCCCCTCGCGCAAGTAGCCAGCCGAGCGCGCGAAGGCTTCGATCAGCTCGGCGATCTCCGCCTCGCCCATCTCCATCGGCACCTCGCTGGCGACCGACAGGGCCACCGGCGAGACACCCCACAGGGGCAAGCGGCTGATGCTGCCGTCGATCAGCTGGCGCCCGCCGTGCGCGATCTGTCCGAAGATCTTCGCGTCGTGCCGGTGGACGGCCGCCGTGAGCTCCCGATAGCGGGGCACCTCGCGCTCGTCGAAGGCGAACGCCTCGTTCATCAGCGGCTGCGAGGTCGGGTGGACGATCAGCGTCTCGACGATCACCAGGCCAGCGCCGCCCTTGGCCCGCTCCTCGTAGTAGGCGACGTGCCGGTCGCCGATCAGGTGGTCGGTCGAGAGCAGCGTGGTGTGCGGCGTGGCGACGATCCGGTTGGGGACGGTCACGTTGCCGATGCGAAGCGGCGTGAACAGGTACTCGAAGGTCGCCATCACGCCGCCGCCCGGTCCGCCTCGGGGCGGAGCTTCGCGCGATGCTCCCGGTACACGCGCTGGTACTTCTCCGGCACGAAGCCGTTGCCCATGAACCACTCGATGGCCCGCTCCAGCGCACCGCGCACCGGATGCAGCTCGAGGCCGAGCTCGCGCACCGCCTTCGAGCAGTCGTAGGAGATGTGGAAGGCCCCCATCTTCATGGCGTGGAAGTTCATCGAGGGCGGCTTCTTGGTCACGTACTGCGCACGCAGCTCGGCGAGCAGACCGAACGCCATCGCCACCTGGATCGGGATCTTGAAGCTCGGCAGGGGAAGCCCGGTGATCTCGTGCATCATCCGGCAGGCGTCCCACACCCCCACGTTCTCGTTGCCGATCAGGTAGCGCTCGCCGATCCGCCCCCTCTCCGCGGCCAGGACGTGCCCGCGCGCCTGGTCGCGGACGTCGATCATGTTCATCGTACTGTCGATGTAGACCTTCATCCGGCCGCACAGGAAGTGCAGCACGAGCATCCCGGGCAGCGAGGGGCGGTAGTCGTTCTCGCCGTAGCAGGAGGCGGGGTTGACGATGACCACCGGGCAGCCGCGTGCCACCTCCTGCAGCGCCTCCATCTCCGCCATGTACTTGGACATCATGTAGGGGTCGTTGGGCGTCCAGCGGTAGATGGACTCCTCGGTCGCCGGCCGGCCGTCGAGCTCCGGCCCCACACAGGCGATGCTGCTCGTGTAGACGACCTTCTGGTAGCCGTACTCGCGGGCGATGCGCAGGATGTTGCGCGTCCCGACCACGTTGGCGTCGATGAACTCGCTCGGGTCCGGCGCCCACAGAGCCACGGCCGCCCCGACGTGGAAGAGCGTGTCGCAGCCCTTCATCCCCTCGCGCATCGACTGCAGATCGCGCAGGTCGCCGTAGGCCCGCTCGACGGGCAGCCCGTCGAGATAGCGCGTGTCGCTGGTCTTGCGCACGAGTGCGCGGACCTGATGGCCGTGCTGCAAGAGATCCCGCATCACGGCCTGTCCGACGTAGCCCGTGGCGCCGGTCACGAATGCCTTCATCGTGCTCCCCCGAGGCGAAGCGCCGCCGTCTCAGGCGATCAGGTTCTGCAGCTTCATCGCCAGCGCCATGTTGCCCTTGACCTTGAGCTTGCCGGTCATGAACGCCATCTGGCCATTGAGCTTCTTGTTGATGAAGGCGACGAAGTCGGCATCCTTCATCGTCACCGTGATGTCCGGGTTGGCCACGGCCTCGGTCTTCACCGCGAGCTTCTTGTCGTGGATGTCCAAGGTCCACGTGCCGCCCTGATCGCCGTTGATCACGAACACGAGCGTCCCCTCGAAGCCCTCGATCTTCTTGGGATCCGTCTCGGCGGTCTTGGGAAGCTCACTCTCGAACCACTCCTTGGGCTCATTGATCGGCATCTTCGTTCTCCTTTCACGTCTCCACGTCTCGTCGCGTGGCTCCCCCCGAGGCGGCCAATCCGCCCCAGGTGCCACTCGCGTCACCCGTCCCGCCGCCCGCGACGGCTGCCGTGCCCTCGCCCGCCAGGACGCGGCGCAGGGCCTGCTCTCCGAACTCCAGGTGCCGCCTCATCGCACGGCGCGCCTTGGCCGGCTCGCGGGCGATCACCGCCTCGACGATCGCCACGTACTGCTGGAAGAGCTGCGGGAAGATCCGCGGCGCGAAGGCGAGCTTCTCCCGGCTATAGGGCAGCGCGCCCTCGACCATCGTCCACAGCATGCGCATCACGTACGCGTACACGCTGTTGTGCGTCGCCTCGGCGATGCGCAGCAGCGTCTTGGCGTAGATGTCGGCCACGTCGGGCGAGAAGATCGACCGCCCGCTCGCCACCAGAACCTTGGCCCGCTCGAGGTACTCCTGGAGCTGGGCCACGTCGCGCTCTCCGGCGCGCGTAGCCGCCATCGCCACGCCCTCGGGGTCGATCGTGCGCTTGACCTCGAGCAGCTCGAAGATCTTCTCGGGGTGGCGCGTCAGGAGGGCCACGACGGAGTCGCCGAGCTGCGAGGGGATCAGCGTGCGCACGAAGCTCCCCTCCCGAGGGCGGATCTCGATGTGGCCCATCGCCTCGAGCACGGTCAAGGCCTCGCGCAGCGTCGGCCGGCTGATCTGCAGCATCTCGGCCAGGTCCTTCTCCGTCGGCAGTCGCTGGCCCGGCTGGAGCTGGCCCTCGGTGATCAGGCGCTGCACCTGCTCCACCACCTTCTGCGACATCTTGACGTTCTTCTCGATCGGACCCAGCACGACGAATCACCCCCTGAGGGACGGCGGCTCGGCGCGCCGCGCGGCGAAGGCTCGCACCGCCTCGCGGTGCTCGGTGGATTGCAGGCAGATGCTCTGGGCGATCGCCTCGGCATCGAGGGCTTCCTCGAGCCCGCCCTCGCCGCCGCGGCGCAGGGCGATCCTTCCCAGGCGCAGGGCGAGCTGCGGAGCCGCGGCTACGCGCGTCGCCAGATCCGCCGCACGGGGTGCGAGCTCGCCCACCGCAACGACCTCGTCGACCAGGCCGGCGGCCAGAGCGTCCGTCGCCGAGAGCCGGGCGTTGGTCCACAGCAGGCGGTGCGCGCGGGAGAGCCCGAGGACGCGGGGCAGGAAGTAGCTCGCCCCCAAGTCGGGAACCAGGCCGATCGCTCCGTAGGCGAAGGTGAAGCTCGCCTGCTCGGAGGCGAGCCGCACGTCGCAGGCCAGTGCCAGGCTCAAGCCCCCACCCGCCGCGGCGCCGTTCACCGCGGCGATCGTCGGCACGGCCAGGCCGTGCAGCGCGAGCACCACGTCGCGGCCGAGGCGCGTGAGCCGATCGAGCTGCTCTGCCGCCGTGCAGGAGAAGCGCTCCTCGAGCCCGGCGACGTCGCTCCCCGCGCAGAACCCTCGCCCCTTGCCGGTGAGCACCACGGCGCGCGTCGCGCCGTCGGCGTCGATCTCGCGCAGCGCCGCCGCGAGCTCGCCGAACAGCTCTTCGGTGAGCGCGTTGAGCCGCGCCGGGCGGGCCAAGCGGAGCCAGGTCACCGGGCCGTCGCGTTCGAGCTCGAGGCTCTGGTAGGTCGGCGAGCTCATGGCCGGATGCCGAGGATGCGCTCCGCGTTCTGGTGGTAGATCTTTTCCAGGATTGCTGGCGGGTACTTCTCGGCCTCGTAGTCGGCGAACAACCGCTGGTGGGAGATCAACGGGTAGTCGCTGCCGTACATCACCTTGTCCTGGAGGCGGCCGCGGATCTCGCGCTTGAGCGAGTCGGGGAAGTACTTCGGCGACCAACCCGAGAGCTCCTGGAAGACGTTTCCCTTGTGCAGCAGGATCGCGATCATCTCCTCCTGCCAGGGCCAGGCCGGGTGGCAGGCGATGATCGTCAGCTTGGGGAAGTCGGCGGCGACGTCATCGATGTAGGGGATCGGCCGGGTGTGCTTGAGCTTGATGCCCATGCCGCCGGGCGTACCCGCGGCCAGCCCGGTGAACCCCGTGTGGAACTGCACGGCCCGCCCGCGCGCCGCACAGGTCTCGTAGAGCGGATAGAAGCGGCGGTCGTTGGGAAAGAAGCCCTGCGCCGTCTGCTGGAACTTCAAGCCGAGCATGCGCAGATCGTCGAGCGCGTGCTCGAGCTCGCGGATCGCCATCTCGCCCTTCCAGGGATCGATCATCGCCCAGCCGCCGGCAAAGGCATCCGGGTGGCGCTCGACCAGCCCGGCGACGTAGTCGTTCGTCGTGCGCGGCATGCCGGTGTTCGACTCCGCGTCCCAGGCGACGATGCAGCCCTTCACGCCCGCGTCGACGAAATCGCGGGCCATCTCTTCCTCGGTCTTCACCGCCGTCGCGACGCGGTAGTGCTTCTCCAGCGCCTGGTTGTACTTGGCCAGGCTGTCGACCCAGGGCTGCGTGCTGATGTGGGCATGGACGTCGATGATCGGCACTTCGCCCTCCTCAGATCTCGAGCTCGGCCCCGCCGACCGAGTACTCGGGGAGCAGCCCGAGCTCGGCGATCGCCTGCTCGCGGAGCAGGAACTTGCGCACCTTGCCGCTCCCCGTCATGGGGTACTCCGAGACGAACTTCACGTAGCGCGGTACCTTGTAGTTGGCGATCCGGGCCGCCGCGAACTCGACCAGCTCGCGCTCGCTGCAGGAGGCGCCCTCGCGCAGCTCGACGAACGCCATGCACACCTCGCCCAAGCGGTGATTGGGCACGCCGATCACCTGGGCCTGCTTGACCGCGGGGTGGGCGTGCAGCAGGTTCTCGATCTCCACCGGATAGACGTTGAAGCCACCGACCAGGCACATGTCCTTGACCCGACCGGTGACGCGCAGGCAGCCGTCCTCGCCGAGCACGCCCAGATCGCCGGTGTGGAACCAGCCCTCGGCGTCGATCGTCTCGCGCGTCTTCTCGGGCATCGCCCAGTAGCCCTTGCCGACGCACGAGCCCGGGCGGGCATCGCCCAGACAGATCTCTCCCTGCTCGCCCGGACCCAGCGGCGCACCGCTGCGCGGCTCGACGATGCGTACGCGGGCATTGGGAAGGGGCACGCCGACGGTGCTGCGCTTGAGCGAGAGCGGGTCCTCGCGGCGGGTCGTGGTCGCCACGCCGCCGCACTCGCTCAGGCCGAAGACGTGCAGGATCTCGGGGCAGCGCAGCCTCTCGACGATGCCGTCCATCACCGCCTCGGGCAGCGGCGAGCCGCCGACGATGCCGCCGACCAGAGAGCTCGAGTCGAACTCGGTGCGCCGGGGCTCCTCCAGGTAGCCGATGAAGTAGGCGGGCGAGCCATAGAGGTGGGTGATGCGCTCGGCTTCGATCGCGCGAAAGCTCTCCACCGGATCGAAGGTCTCCTGCAGCACCACCGCTGCGCCGCGCAGGAAGGACAGCGCGGCGACGAACATGCAGCCGAAGTTGCTGAACAGCGGCAGGTTGAGCAGCGAGCGGTGCTCCGGTCCGAGCCCCATGCGCTCGGTCAGATTCCAGATGCTCGCCAGGTTGTTGCGGTGCATCGAGAGGCCACCCTTGGGGAATCCCGTGGTCCCCGAGGTGTAGACGATGTTCATCGGGTCCAGCGGATCGACCGCTGCCTGGATCTCGGGCAGACGGGCGAGCCAGCCGGCATCGCCCTGGGCCACCTGGGTGAAGTCGATCAGGGCGGGATGCGGCGCCGCGCCCAGGCAGATCACCCGCCGAAGGTGCGGCAGGGCGCGCGAGTGCAGCTCGCCCGCAGCGGCGCCGTCGAGCTCGGGGCAGATCTCGCGCAGCATGCCCAGGGCGTCGATCTTGCCCAGGAACTCGCTCTCCAGGACGAGCGTGCCGCTCTGCGATTGAGCCAGGGCGTACTCGGTCTCGTCCTTCTTGAAGCGCGTGTAGACCGGCAGGAGGATGGCGCCGATCTCGTAGACCGCGAGCTGCGCCACCACCCACTCGGGCCGGTTGGTCATCCACAGCGCCACGCGGTCGCCGCGGTGCACGCCCGAGCGCAGCAACCCGGCGGCGAAGCGATCGACCCTCTGCTTGAGCTCGGCGTAGCTCCAGCGCTGCGCGCCGGACACCAGGGCCTCGCGCTCGCCGAAGCGCGCCGCGCTCTCGCCGAGCACGGCTCCCCAGGTCTTGTGGGTCGCCTCGTACCAGTCCGACACGGTGGGCTCTCCCGGCCCCGTCAACGGGGCTGGTTCTCCATGTCGAAGGCGTGCGCGGCCAGCGCGTCGATGCTGCGCGCCAGGTGGTAGACCCGGCGTGTCGGCAACACCTCGCCGACGGCCACCGCGCCGCCCGGGACGTTCGCCTTGGTGACCCGCCACTCGATCTTGCCGTAGTCGCGCGTCGGCCCGCGATCCGCCTTGACCTTCCTCACCTCGAGCTCGGCGACGTGATTGCGAAAGCCGAAGACGACCTGCTCGCCGAAGCGGAAGTCCGTGCGTGCCATCTCCCGCGATCTCCTCGTCTCTTTTCAGACCTGCAGCGCCCAGTGGGCGCCCTCGTGGGTCGCCCAGCCGATCGACCGCGGCGAGCGGCAGTCGCCGATCGCGTAGAGCTCCGGCACCTTGCCCTCGAGCGCCTCCTTGAGGTGCTCGTTGGGCAGCCGCCCGCAGCTCACCACCACCGAGTCGGCGACCAGCGTCTCGCGCCGCCCGTCGCGGTCGATCGTGCGCACGCCGCCCGGTCCGATCTCGACGACCTTCTGGTGCAGGCGCAGCTTGACGCCCGCCTTGGGGATGTACTCCTCGACCAGCATCTGCCGGCGCACCGGGTCCAGGAGGTAGGGCGCCTTGGTCACGTCGCCGGTCTTCTCGACGAGCACCACATCCTTGCCCTGCAGAGCGAGGCTCACCGCCACCTCGGCGCCCTCGACGCCGCCCACGACCACCACGGAGTCGCCGATGGTCGCGTCCCCGCGCAGGTACTCCTCGTAGTGCACGACCATCGGGTGGAGCACGCCCTCGATGTCCGGCCAGCTCGGACGCGAGCCGGTGGCGACGACCAGCACGTCGGGGCGCTCCTTCTCGACCAGCGCCGCGGTCACCTCGTGCCCGAGGACGACGCGCACGCCGAGGCGGTCGAGCTGGTCGCGCAGGTAGAGCACGACGTTGCGCAGGTCGCGGGTGCGCAGGTGCGGGAAGGCGGAGGCGAGGTTGACCAGACCGCCCACCCGGTCCTGCTTCTCGTAGAGCGTGACCTCGTGGCCGCGCTGCGCCGCCACCCGGGCGAACTCCATGCCCGCGGGGCCGCCGCCCGCCACCAGGATGCGCTTGGCGCGCGGTGCCTTGCGGACCTGGTAGTACTCGCGCTCGCGCCCGTAGCCCGGGTTCACCGCGCACTTGACCGCGTGCATCTGCCAGAAGCCCGTGAGCAGGCACCAGTTGCACGACATGCAGCGGCGGATCTCGTCGTGCCGCCCGCTGAGCACCTTGCGCGGATAGTCCGGGTCGGCGATCAGCGACCGGCCGAGCGCGACCAGGTCTGCTCGACCCTCGGCGACCACCTCCTCGAGCAGACGCGGGTCGTTCAGCTTGCCCACCGCGATCACCGGCACCTCGGCGAAGCGCCTCTTGGTCTCCGCGGCGTAGTCGACCAGGATCCCCGGCCGGAAGTACATCGGCGGGTCGAGGTGGGCCAGGGCCACCGTGCTCATCACCGATCCGGCGGACACGTCGAGGCAGTCGGCGCCCGCCTCGAGGAACGCCGGGACCAGGCGCTCGAGCGCGTGCTCGAAGTCGTAGCCCTCGACGCCGGCGTACTCCTCGGCGCTGAAGCGGCAGATGATGGGGAAATCCGGGTCGGTGCTCTCGCGGATCGACTGGATCACCCGCCGGGCGAACAGCGTCCGGTCCATCCCCCACTTGTCCTCGCGCTTGTTGTAGAGCGGCGAGAGGAACTCGTGCACCAGGCCGCCGTGGCAGGCGTGCAGGTTGACCGCGTCGAAGCCGGCGTCGCGCGCGCGCCGCGCGCCCTGGCCGAAATCGAGCACGATCTGCTCGATCTCGGCATCGCTCAAGGCGCGCGACTTGCCGCCGCCGGCCAGCGGCAGGGGCGACGGCGTGACCGGCGGACCGCCGACGAGCTCCGGCCGGCAGATGATGCCACCATGGAAGAGCTGGATCGCGGCCTTGGCGTCGGCGACGTGGATGGCGTGCACCACGTCGGCCAGCCCGGCGACGTACTTGTCGTGGTCGATGCGCGGCAGGCGGTTGAAGGCGATCCCCGACTCGCTCACCGCGGTGTTGGCGACGCACACCAGCGCCGCGCCGCCGCGCGCCTCGGCCGCGTAGCTGTCGACGTAACCCTGGCCGACGTAGCCGTCCTCGACGCCGAAGCAGCGGTACATCGGCGCCGCGACGATGCGGTTCTTGAGCTCGAGCTTCTCGCCGATGCGGATGGGGTCAGCCAGCCTGGGCACGTCCCGCCCCTTCCCACTCGAACCAGCGAGGCCCCGCGTCCACGTCGACCAGGCGCGGGAAGTCGTAGCTGTTGTAGAAGATCCCGCACTTGTGGCACGAGGCGCGCTTGCGCGGGTCGGTGAGCTGGTAGAAGTCGTACTTTTCCATGAGCCGGTGGTGCTCGATGCTCACCCGCAGGTAGTACTCCGTGGGCACCGCGGGCAGGTTCATCTCGGAGAACGCCGAGCCCGGGGAGCAGCGCCAGAACTGGTAGAAGGGCAGGATGCCGTGCGCCAGGCACCACTCGAAGCCCTCGACCACCGAGGCCAGCCCTTGCTCCTGGTCGGCGAAGCCGCCTGGGACCGCCAGCTCCGTGCCGACCACGAAGTTGGTGCTCAGGTAGCCGTTGCCGAACACCTCGACCCCCTCGAGGAGCAGCTCCTTCCAGCGCTGCTGGCCGATGGTGCGCGCCTTGCCGGGGCAGATGACGTCGAACAGCCCTGGATCCCAGACCTCGATGTTCCAGGTCGCCCAGTCGAAGCCCGCCGCCTTGGCCCTCCGCGCGTCCTCCGGCTCGAGCACCTGCGTCCCGAGCAGGAATCTGGCCCGGCGGCCGGCCGGCGTTGCGCGCAGCGCTTCCAGCGTGCGCAGGTAGATCTCGGTCTCCTTGCTGCGATTCCACAGCGCCCCGGCGACGATGATGTGCGCGTGCTCGCAGGGCGCCGCGTCCGGCCCGCTGAAGGCGATCTCGAACGCCTCGACGAGCTGGCTCGTGTCGGCCGCCACCTTGGTGCGAAACCCGGCGGCCTTGGCCAGGTCGAAGGTGGGGTTCCAGTCGCAGTAGCGGCATTGCTCGCCCTGCTTGAAGTACTCGCAGTAATCGAGCGGGACGATGCCCGTGGCGCGGCAGGGCCCGACTTCGAAGAGCACCGCGGTGATCGGCGTCCCGTCGGCGAGCGTGCGGCTGAGCCACGAGGCACGCCGTGGGAAGAGCACCTCCTGAACGGGCTGGCCGTCCAGCTGGAGAACGAAGCGCCCGTCCGGGGCCAGACGGATCGCGTAGGGGCTGTCGAGATCCATGATGACCTTGACGTGGGTCTGGTCGGGGAACGAGAAGCTCCACGGCAGCTGCGCCGGGCTGTCGCCGTCGGAGACGATGTCGTGATGGAACTTGAAGCCGCGCACGGTGTCCGAGAGGCCGTCGGCACCCACCGCCTTCAGGTCCTCGGTGTAGTTGAGACCCCGGGTGAGCAGGTCGGTCTTGAGCACGATGCTGCGCGGCACCTGCGGGTAGCGCCGGCACAGATCCTCGAGCGTCTGGGCTCCACCGTTCATTTTCACAGCCGGATCCCCCTGCTGTACGAGCTAGTCTGACCAGCGACAGCTAGCCCAGGCGAGCCGATTCTGTCAAGGCTTTCCTCGATTCCCCTTGACCCCACTCTGCTCCTTGGGCTATTGGTCTGACCAGCTCACAAGGGGGGTGCCGTGAATCCGCGCCTGCAGCAATTGATGGAGGCTTTTCCCGCGACCGCACCCCGGACGGTCCTCAAGACCGACGTGCTGCGGGAGGGGTTGCGTTACACGCCCGTCTTGCGGGAGGTCGCCGAGTGGGCGGTCCCCGAGACGCTCTACGTGTTCGAGTACGACCACCTCGAGCACGTCCGCCGCCTGCGGGAGGCCGGCGAGCTGGGCGGCGGCGAGTCGGCCGGCGAAAACGGCAACGGCGCCCTGGCCGAGGGCTGGGTGAAGACGCCCTACGGATTCACCCTGGCCGACGGCACGCTGATCCAGATCGGCTTCGACACCCGCAGCCCCTACCGCATCGAGGCGCGCGACGGCGGCTACTGGCTGCTGCGCGACGACATCCCGCTGCAGGAGGTGTTCTTCCAGCAGCGGCCCAGCTGGTACGACCAGCACACCTCGGACGGGACGCCGATGTCGGCGGTGATCCAGATCATGGGCCGCGACGTCATGGTGGGCTGCATCCTGCGCCACTGCGAATACTTCAACGACGGCGAGAGCTGCAAGTACTGCAGCCTGGTCGAGGGCACCCGCGGGGTGCGCGACGAGGGCATCGCGCGCGAGATGGGCATCAAGATCCCGCGCATCGTCGAGACCTACCGCCGCGCGCTCCAGGACGGAGTGCGCATCCTCATCCTCACCGGCGGCAGCCTGCTCGACGACCGCCGCGAGGCGCTCATGTACGCCAAGGTCTTCTCGGCCTTGAAGCAGGTGCGCGACGAGCAGGGCGCGAGCACCATGTTCCTCGGCGGCACGCTGGCCTTCGACAAGGAGGGCTCGACCCAGCTGCGCGAGGCGGGCGTGACCAACGTCACCTACAACCTCGAAGCCTGGGACCCGCGGCTGTTCGCCGAGATCGTCCCCGGCAAGGCGCGCTGGGTCGGGCGCGAAGAGTGGCTCAAGCGCCTGGTCGACGCGGTCGACGTCTTCGGCCGCGGCCACGTCGCATCGAATTTCGTCATCGGCCCCGAGACGGTCGCCGCGGGCGGCTTCCGCGACCCCGAGGAAGGGGTTCGCTCGTGGCGCGAGGCCTTCTCCTGGTGCGTCGAGCACGACGTCGTGCCCATGACGACCATCTGGAAGCCCAAGGCCGGCTCGGCGTACGCGGACCAGCAGGCCCCGCCCACCGAGTACTACCTGCAGGTCGGGCTCGAGCGGCGCCGGATGATCAAGCAGAGTGCACTCTGGAGCGAGTGCATCGACATCTGGCGATGAGCCAGGCGACGGCGTCCAGCGTCGCCGAGCTGGTGCGCGCCCGCGCCCGCGAAGCGCCCGACGGCCTGGCCGTCGAGGGCGGCTCGGTGCTCGTGGCTCGGATTAAGATCGAGGATTGGCCGAGAATGT
>CAZGUU010000010.1:15015-34624 GCA_964529315.1 uncultured Enterobacteriaceae bacterium | reverse complement strand
TCGATACCGCGAGCACGACGGTCTACGAGATGCACGTCGGGCTCTCGGACGACGCTGCGGTCGTGACCGGCCTGCCCGCCGGACCCACCGGGCACATGTCGCTCGCGGACACGATCGTGAAGGACAACCGCATCCCGCCGCGCGGCTTCGACAACGCCGCCTTCGCGGCGGGCGGCGCTCCCGTGGTGGGTGCGAGCTACGCGGACGGACAGCACTGGGACGAGCAGCCCTTCCCCATCCCGCCAGCCGCGGAGCGGGTCGAGGTCACGGTGTACTACCAAAATACGCCGCGCGAATACGTCGAGCACCTGCGCGACGGCAACGTGACCGACGATTGGGGCACCACGCTGCACGAGCTCTGGAGCAACACCGGGCGGGGCGCGCCGATCCCCATGGTCAGCGCGAGCTTGGACGTGACCCCGAGCTGCGCGCGGGTGGCCTCGGCGAGCCAGACGCGGCGCACGCTGGTGCGCCCCGAGAAGATCCTGGCCACCGGCACGCTGGTGGTCCCGGTGGGCGCGACCATCGCCCCGTCGACCGAGGACGTGACCCTGACGATCAGCGATGCGGCCGGCGTGCTGCTCGACACGACCCTGCCCGCGGGGAGCTTCGTGGGCGACCGCAGCCAGCGTGTCTTCCGCTACGAGGGCACGGGTCCGATCCTGCGCGCGCGCCTGCGGATCGACCGCACCGGCCGATCGGTGCGCTACCTCTTCCGCACCCAGCCGGCCGCGCGAACCATCGCGCCCGGTGCGGGGACGGCGAGCATGAGCATCGGCGGGCGATGCTTCGTCGACCCCACCGACACCTGCACGGGGTACCGCAGCATCTGGGGGGTGTGCCGGTAAGAGGCGGTCCTCGCCGACGAAGCGCTCGGCGACCCGATCGTCCGGCTGGGCAGCCTGGTGGGCTACCGTCTGCCCGCCGGCCAGTGACGCTCAGCGGAGGTGCTGGAGAAAGAAGTCGCGCGCCGCGCTCGAGGCCTGCGTGAAGGCCGCACCAGTGTACGGCACGAAGTGATGCCCGGCGATCAGCTCCAGGCGCTTGGGCTCGCTGGCGCGCTCGAAGGCATCTAGCGTGATCGCGGTCTCGGCCAAGCGGTCCTCGCTGGCCACCACCATGAGCAGCGGCTTGCCGAGGTAAGCGACGCAGACACCAGGGTCGTACTGCGGCTCGGTGCCGAAGGCGTTGCGCAGCGTCACCCGGTTCTGCCAGGTGGCCACCTGCTCGCGACCGAGCTGCAGGAAGAACTCGACCGACTCCGGCTGGGGCAGGAACGGCTGCAGATCGACGCCGGGCTCCGGGACGACGCATACCGGGCCCATGACCACCCCTTCGGTGTCCGCCAATCCCCGGCCGCTCTCGTCGAGCAGCATGGCCCGCACCGCCTCGAAGCGCGCCCGCGTGTCGCCGTAGTCCACGCCCGGCAGGCCGGCGAGCGGGACGTTGGCGACGACGGCCTTGACCCGCTCGTCGCAGGCGCCGACGACCAGCACCTCGCCACCGCTGAAGCTGCTGCCCCAAATGCCGAGCCTGGCGCCATCGACCTCGGGCCGCTGCCCCAGCCAGCCCAGGGCATGGCGGTAGTCGCGGGCCTGGGCCCAAGGGTTGATCTCCTGTCGCGGCTCTCCGTCGCTGGTACCGAAGTTGCGATGGTCGTAGACCAGCACGGCGAGCCCGCCCGCGCAGAAGACCTCTGCGAAGCTGTCGAGGCACATCTCCTTCACCGCGGAGAAGCCGTGCGCCATGACGATCCCGGGCGCCGGCGTCCGGCCCTCGGGCAGGTAGAGCCAGCCGCGCAAGCGCGTGCCGCCGAAACCGGGAAACTCGACGTCGTGGCGCATGTCACCTCCTGCTTGCCACTTATCCGAACGAGCGACGGCCGCAACCCGTCGGCAAGCGGCCCCTCCGCGCCATCGTCGCCGAGGTGCCCGACGGACGAGCACTTCTTCCCATCCTCGTCCAACCGGCTCCATCGAGTGCGCGCGAGTCGAACCACGACGAAGCGCAGGGACGGGTCGAGTCGCGAGAGATCGTCGACGTCCGACGTCAAGACGGCGTGGCCGCGCGCTCTGGCGCACGAGACGACCGACGCGTCGATGACGTCCCGCGTTCCGGCGACGCCGCAGAGCTGGCCTGCTGCGCGCGCACGGGCGTCATCGAGAGGCTCGACCTCGACGGCCCGGGAGAGCCGAGGAGCCGCAAGAGGCGCACCTGCCGCCGGCCGTCTCGCCAGACCTGGCCGACCACGCCTGCAGGTACCGCCAGCCCAAAGCGCTTCTCGAGGGCTCGCGCGATGATGGAGACGACGCGTCTGTCGTTGCGCTCGAAGCGGTGCGCTCTACCGCGCACGTGCCGCGCGCCTCCTGGGTGGGCGCGGCTCGCGTTTCGCGGCCCGTCCCTCGTTGCCTCCCGGAAGCCGGCGCACCCGCAGAGCGAAGCCCGCCGCTGTCAGCCGGAGGGCTTCTTCGGCGAGGTCCGCGCGGGTGAGCGGGTGGTGCTCGAGCCAGCTGGCGGCAAAGGCGATCTCCAGGCCACCGCGGATCGCCCTCAGGCGAAAGCGCGGCAGCGGGGCCTGGCTGCGGCTGCGGTTCAGGCAGACCGCCAGGCGCAGCAGGATGCACAGCCGCCAGGTCGCGCCGACGTGGTCCGGCGGCAGAGCTTGCAGAACGGCGGTCGGCACCCTGCGGCGGTGGCCGAGGATCACCGCCGCGAGCATCTCCTGGTCGTCGCGCGAGAAGCCGGGCAGGTCGGCATGCGTCACCAGGTAGGCGCCGTGCTTGTGGTAGCCCGCGTACGCCACGGAGAGGCCGATCTCGTGCAGGCGCGCCGCCCAGGAGAGGAACTGCCGGCCGGTCGAAAGATCGATGCGCCACGCACCGGCGACCTGCTCGAGGCAGCGCAGCGCGACCCGCTCGACGCGCGCCGCCTGCTCGAGGTCGACGTGGTATTGCTCGGCGATGCGGCGGATGGTCTGCTCGCGCACGTCCTCGTGGCGGATGCGCCCGACCAGCTCGTAGAGCAGCCCCTCGCGAAGCGCGCCCGCCGAGATGCGCATGCGCCGGATGCGCAGGCCCTCGAAGAGCGCGATCAGGATCGCCAGGCCCCCCGGCAGGACGGGCAGCCGATCGGCCTGCAAGCCGGCGAGCCGGAGCGCCTCGAGGTGGCCTGCCTCGAGCAGGGCCCCACGCAGCCGGCGCAGCCCCTCGAGCGTGATCTCGTCACCGGCGAAGCCGTTGTCGCGCAGCAAGGCCGCGACGTGCAGCACGGTACCCGACGAGCCGATGCAGTCGTGCCAGCCGAGCGCGCGATAGCGCCGCTCGATCGACTGGAGCTCGAGGCGTGCCGCGATGCCGGCGCGCTCCATCGCGCCAGCGCGCACCCGACCGCCGGGAAAGAAGCGCAGGCTGAACGCGACGCAGCCCATGTAGAGGCTCGCCGCCTCGATCGGCTCGAAACGCTCGCCGATCACGCACTCCGTCGACCCGCCGCCGATGTCGATCACCAGGCGCCGGCCGGCGTCGTCGGCGAGCTCGTGCGCCACGCCGAGGTAGATCAGGCGCGCCTCCTCGCGCCCGGGCAGCACCTCGATCTCGTGGCCCAGGGCCCGCTCGGCCCGCCGCAAGAAGGGCCGAGCATTGCGCGCCTGGCGTAGCGTGTTGGTTCCCACCGCACGCACGCTCGGCGCGGGCATGCCGCGCAGCCGTTGGCCGAAGCGCGCCAAGCAGGCGAGCGCTCGGGTCTGCGCCTCGCCGGCCAGTCGGCGTTGCTCGTCGAGGCCCGCGGCGAGCCGCACGCTCTCGCGCATGCGGTCGATGACGTGCAGCCGTCCACCGACGACGCGGGCGACCACCATGTGGAAGCTGTTCGACCCCAGGTCGACGCCCGCCACGACGTCGGGCTCGCCCCCGCCCGGCACCTCCGGCCTAGCCCCGCTCCGCGCCCCGGCCTGGGCCAGCCGCCGCGGGTCGGCTCGCCCGCGAGATCCAGTCAGCGCCGGCACGTCGTCGCGCTCCCCATCGACGCCACCTCCGCGCCCCGGGGTAGCGCGTTGCCCGCCCCATGCCAACCACACCGTGGCCTGGCGGGACCTGCGCGCCGGGCCGTTGCGCACGCTGGGCCCGCACACACAGGCGGCGCACCGGCTTGCATCATCGCCCGGTGGCGGCGTAGTCCTGCTCGCACGGAGGGGCGTAAGATGAGCTACGCGCAACCGATCGCCCTGCTCGAGGGCCTCTGCTTCCCCGAGGGCCCGCGCTGGCACGACGGCCGGCTCTTCTTCTCCGACATGCACGACCACCGTGTGGTCGCGCTCGACGCGCAGGGACGCGCCGAGACGGTGGTCCACGTTCCGCAGCGCCCCTCGGGGCTGGGCTGGCTGCCCGATGGCCGCCTGCTGGTGGTGTCGATGGTCGACCGTCGCCTGATGCGCCTCGACGCGCAGGGCCTCGTGCCGGTGGCGGATCTCTCTAGCCTCGCTCCCTGCCTGTGCAACGACATGGTGGTCGATCGCCTCGGCCGGGCCTACGTCGGCAACTTCGGCTTCGACCTCCACTCCGGGGACGCACCGCGCAACACCTGCCTGATCCTGGTCGAGCCCGACGGCCGGGCACGCATCGTCGCCGACGACCTGGCCTTCCCCAACGGTGCGGTGCTCACACCCGACGGACGCACGCTGATCCTCGGCGAGACGTTCGGGCAGCGCTTGACGGCGTTTGCCGTGGCCGAGGACGGCTCGCTCGGCTCGCGGCGAGTCTTCGCGCAGCTCGACGGCGTCTTCCCGGACGGCATCTGCCTCGACGCCGAGGGCGCCGTCTGGGTGGCCTGCCCGATGTCGCAGCGCTTCCTGCGAGTCCGCGAAGGGGCCGAGGTGAGCGACGTCGTCCCGGTGCCCGGACGCAACGCCTTCGCCTGCATGCTCGGCGGCGCCGACCGCCGCACGCTCTTCCTGTGCACGGCGCAGGAATCGCACCCCGAGCGCTGCCGGGAGCTGCGCTCCGGCCGCATCGAGACGGTGCGCGTGACGGTGCCCGGAGCGGGCCTGCCGTGAGCCGGCGGCACTCACCCTCGTGCCGCTTGGGCCTCGTGCCGCGATGAGCGGCGAGCCCCTGGTGGCAGGAGGCGGTCGTCCACCAGATCTACCCGCGCAGCTTCGCCGACTCCGACGGCGACGGCATCGGCGACCTGCGCGGCATCCGGGTGATCCTCGATCTGGTGCCCAACCACACCTCGCACCTTCACCCCTGGTTCCGGGAGTCACGAGCCTCGCGCCAGAGCGTCGAGCGCGACTGGTACGTCTGGCACGACGGCCACGACGGGCGTCCGCCCAACGGGTGGCGATCCACTTTCGGCGGCTCCGCCTGGGCCTGGGACGAGGCGACGCGGCGGTACTACCTGCACTCCTTCCTCGCCGTCCAGCCCCGTCATCCGCTGGCGCTTCGACCCTCGTCAGCCGCGCGCCGCCCCCGGGGTGTGCGAGCTCGAAGCCGCCTTGCGGGCGGCTCCCGGCGCGACCACGGGCAGGAGCACGCGGAAGGTGGACCCGGCTTCCGGCGCGCTCTCCAGCTCGATCCTACCGCCGTGCGCAGCGACGATACCGTGCGCGATCGACAAGCCGAGCCCGGTTCCCGCGCCGACCTCCTTGGTCGTGAAGAACGGATCGAAGATCCGCTGCGCGTTCTCGGGCGGATCTTCGATCCGTTCTTCAGCACCAAGGATGCCGCCAAGGGGAGCGGTCTCGGCCTCTCCATCGCCAAGCGGATCGTCACCGCCCACGGAGGCCGGATCGACGTCGAGAGCGTCCCGGGCACCGGGACTACCGTCACGATCGCCCTGCCGGTCGCCGCCATGTCTCGACCGCCCGAGCCCCCAGCCTGAGCCTCGAGGACCTCGCGACGCGACCCCGGGTCAGACGCGCGGCTTCCCGCGACGGCCGAAGGCCAGCATCCCCACCGCCAGCGCCAGGCCGGCGGGCCCGAGCCAGCCCCCCCAGCGTACGGCGGGCGGTGGCGCGGTCCGCAGCGGCGAGACGCGCGCCGTCAAGCCGGCGCGCTGGTGTACGCCGGTCGATGCGACCAGCTCGCCCGTGGGATCGATCACCGCCGAGACGCCCGTGGTCGTCGCGCGCACCTGGGGGCGGCGCGCCTCGATGCTGCGAAACGCCGAGACGATCAGGTGCAGCCGTGCGCCCGCGCCGTCGTCGAGCCAGCTGTCGTTGGACAGGGTGACGATGAGTGCGGCCCCCTCGCGCACCGCGCGTGCGACGTTTCGCGGGTCGACCGCGTCGTAGCAGATCAGCGGCGCCACGCGGATGCGCCGGCCCTCGAGCTCGAGATCCACGGCCGCCGTCCCCGCACCGGGCTGCCACGACCCGACCCACGGCAGCCAGCGCCGCAGCAGCGGGCCATCGAGCCAAGCCGGGACGCGCTCGGTCAGCGGAAAGAGCGATGCCTTGCGATACGCCGCGAAGCGCGCATCACCATCCGCTCCCGGCTGCAGGAAGATCGCCGCGTTGTACTCGCGTCCCGCCTCGGCGTCGTACGAGCCGAACACCAGCGGCCGCCGCCACCGTGCGGCGAAGCCCGCGATCTCGCGGTCGAAGGCCGCGCCGTCGGCGCTCTTGGGGACTCCGAAGGTCGTCGGATAGACGGTCTCCGGCCAGACCAGCAGGTCCACCGGCGCGCGCACCAGCAGCTCCTCGGAGACCGCGAAGTGCGCCTCGAGGATGCGGCGCACGGCCTCGTAGGTGCCCACCTCCGCCGCCAGGCGATCGTAGTGGGCGATGTCGGCCTGCACGATCGCGACGGCGAGCGGCGGGTCGGTGGTTGCCGTCGCGAGCGCCGCGAGGCGGAGCGCCCCGTAGAGCGCGACCAGGCCGATCGCGGCCGCACCCGCGAGCAGCGAAGCGAGCGCCCGCCTAGCTTCGCGTCGTGCGGCGGCAACCCCGGCCGCATAGAGAGCCTCGTTCACCAGCACGGCGACGAAGCTCAGGCCCGCCGGGCCGGCGAGATCGGCCGCCTGGCGAAGCAGGCGCGAAGGGTAGAAGCCGACGCCCAGCGTATCGCCGAACAGCTTGGGCATCGCCCACTCGGCTCCGACCCAGATGCCGGCGCCGGCAAGCGCGGTCGCAGCCGCGCCCAGCCGCCGCCTCTTGGCCGCGAGCCGCACCAGGGCAAAGGCGACGAATTGCGGCTGGAACACCGGGGTGAGGGCCAGCGCGAGCAGCGTCGTGAGCCAGAGCGGCTCGCCCGAGTAATCGCTCATCGCGGCGGGAAACCAGGAGAACACCGCGACGCTGAAGGCGAGCGCCGCCATCGCACCGGAGAGCAGCGCGCCGCGCCAGGAGGCCAGGCGGTCGAGCGTGACGAGCCAGGGGATCAGCAGGAGCCAGACGAGCCAGTGCCAGGGAGCTTCGATCCGCCCCGCGAGCCCGGAGAGCGAGGCGGTGGCGAGAATGCCGGCCAGGTGCCCGGGCCAGCGCAGGGCGAGCCTCGAGCTCGGAGACCGGCCAGGCGATCCCTGACGGCCGCCGCTCAGCGGGAACGACCCCGCTCGGGAATCTCGAGCCGCTCGATCGGCATGCCGGTAGGGGCGAGCTCGGGCGGCACGACCCGGTCCTCCGGCACGACGACGGGCTGGCCGTCCTCGCCGACCAGCTCGTAATCCGGGTGGAGCATCAGGATCGGCGGCAGGGCCTGCCCGTCGTCGGTGACCTGATGGTGGCGCACGTAGCCTTCGGGCAGCTCGAAGCCCTCGGGCACGATGATGCCCGGCTTGGGTGGATCGGTGCCCGGGGGAGGAAACGCCGCGATGCCCTCGTGGACCCCGGCGGCATTCAGCGCCTCGATCACCGGCGCGGCGTCGAGCTGCGGCTTGCCGTCGGGGCCGCGCGTCGGCCGGATGCCGAGCCTGCGCAGGGCGCGCAGCTGCGCCGCGCGTCCCTTGGGGATCTTCACCGTGGCTTCCGACTCAGAGCCGACTTCGGCGCCGCCGGAGCCCGCGGCGGCCACCGGCACTGGCTGCGTGCCCGCCGGTGCCGCGCCGCTCGGCGCCGGCTGCAGCCCGGCATCGGCACGCGGACCGCTCGACCCCGTGGCTGGCGACCTCGAAGGTGGCGCGGGCGACTCGCCCGACCGCAGGATGGCCCATCCGGCGAGCACCCCGACCCCCAGCACGAGCGACGCGACGAATTCGCGGCGCACACCCGGAGCGCGCCTCGTGCGGACGCCATCTCGCTCGCCGACGCCCTTCGCGCTCGCCATCGTGCCCTCCCATACCATATGAGAACCTCTCCGAGCCGAGCGTCACATGGTCCCCGTCATCCTGCTCTCCGCGCCGTGGCGGCTCGTCCTGGCCACGCTCGTCGCCACGAGCCTGGCCACGCTGCCCACCTACGCCCTCGCGCTCGTGCTCCTTCCGCCGGTCCCGCTGGTCGTCATCGTGCGCTCCTTCGCGCTCGGCACGGCGCTTCCCGCGCTGCTCGCCTGGACGATCGGGCGCGTCTTGCGCGGCACCGCCGCAATCGAGGCGGACGTCCTGAGGCTGCGCCGCGGCGATCTCGACGTCGCGGTCCCGTGTGCGGCGATCGCCGGGCTGCGGCCGTGGTGGATCCCGCTACCGTGCATGGGGCTCGCCGTGGTGCTGCGCTCCGGACGGCGGCTCGGGCTGCGCCTGGCCACGCGCGACCCGAGCGCACTGCTCGACGGGCTCGCCGCAGGCGGCGTCGCGGTGGGGGCTGCCCGCCACCATCCCGGCGTGATCCACGCGGCCACGCGGCGCTCGCGGCGCTGGTGGGGGGCGATCGTCAAGTTCCCCGTGCTCGGCACGCTGCCGGCTGGCGTGCTCTTCTACACCCACCAGCACATCGCCTATGGGGGAACCTTCGGCCAGTACTACCTGGAGGGCCCCGCTCCCTACCTGCGCACCTTCGCCGAGTACTGGGCGACGACCGTGATCCTGCTGCTCTCGTACGCCGGCGCCTGGCGCGCGGCTGCGGAAGCATCGGTCTGGAGTACGGCCGCGCTCGCACCCTCGTGGGCCGGACGGGCCCGCCGGGTCGCCGAGGCCGCCTGCGCCGCCGCGTACTACCTCGGCGTGCCGGCTCTGCTCGCGCTGCGCTATTCGAGCTGAGCCGCAGCCGAGGCGTGCCGCCCCCTCGCGGGAGCGGCACGCCTGCTCGCAGAGCTCCGCCGACGCCTCAGGCCCGCGTCACGGCGTGGCGGGATTGTAGACGGAGAGCGCCCAGCCCATGCGCTCGTGACCGTACTGGTTCCACACCGGGTTCTTGCCGCCGACGATCTGCGTGTCGCTGTAGCCCGGGGCGCCCGAGCCCGAGCCCGAGCCGCCGATCAATCCGATGAAGATCGTCGAGCCGGTGTAGGTCGGGTGGGTGTTGTCCGACTGGATGTAGTCGTAGCTCGTGCTCGCGTTCACGAAGTGGGTGTTCGCATCGCGCAGCGTCGAGCGGTACGTGCTGACGATCTTGTTCACGTACGCGGCCTCGGACTCACCCTGCACGTAGGCGATCGCGGCCGAGTCGACCAGGCCGTCGCCGTTCGAGTCGTAGTCCGCCGCCATGTAGTTGGCGAAGCTGTCGGCGCAGGCGAAGCCCTTCTGGCTCGCGAAGTTGCACGCCCGCCAGTTCATCTTGGCGATGTAGGGCAGGAACTTCTCCTGCTTGTTCGGCTTCTGGCCGGTCGTCGGATCGGTGCAGCCGGCCAGCGCGTTGTCCGCGGCGTAGCCCGGGTAGTAGATGTTCGCGATGATCTTGAGCTTCGTGCCCGAGTACGCGTTGGCGTTGATGTAGTCCATCGCCGCGGCCTGGTAGGTCGTGCAGTTCGCCAGCGCGGTGTCGAGCACGCCGTAATTGCAGGTGCCGCTCTGCCCGGCGAAGCTGCTGCGCGCCTGGAGGCCGTCGTTGCCGCACATCTCGAACGTGACCACGCGGGTGTCCGTGGTCTGCATGTACGAGCGCTCCTTGACGATCTTGTTGTTGTAGATGTCCGAGGCGACGGCGCCCGACTTGCAGCGGCGGACGTTCAGGATGTCCGTACCCCACTGCTTGGCCAGATACTCGCTGTCGACGGTCGTCGCGGCGCGCTTGATCACGTTGGTGATCGAGCCGTAGTAGCCGGCGTAGATCGAGTCGCCGTAGGCGACGACGCGATACTTGGTCGACGTCCCCGACCGGTCGATGGTCCAGGACAGGTTCTGCGTGAGCGTGCTCGCCTGCGCCGTCGCACCGGCGAGCAGCACGCCACAGACACCCAGTGTCACCATGCTCCGCTTCATGCCCCCTCCTGACGTTCGCGGTTGGTGCCGCCGGTGATCGGCGGGTGATGCAGGGCGCCCTTTATGCCGGCGCGGCCGGTGCCGTCAAGAATGCTCTCGCGAAACGTTCTCGAGCAACGGCGCCGAACGGCGCTCGCAAGCTGCCGTGGTCGACGCCCGAGCTCGGACGCAGCGCCTGACCAGAGGACGGCGGCCGCTGCCGCCGTCTCACGGAGTGGTCCTCTCGCGCAGCGGTCCTCGGGTCAGCCGCGCCGGCAGGTCATCCCGGCGGCGCTCCCCGTGCAGCGATCGGTGGTCGCCGTGCGGTCGATCGCGCCACCATGGGTCAGGCGCACCGAAACCGGCCCGGCGAACGGCCCCGAGAGGCGGAGCTGGCTGAGCCTGGCGCGCAGCCCGAAGCCGCCGTCGCGCGGCCACGTCCGCAGCCGGGCGGTGCGGTCGGCCGAGACGCAGCGCATGCTGCCACCGGCACGCACGCGACACTCGGTCGCCGGCCAGGTCACCCGCTCCGCGACGCCGCTGGCGGCCCGCACCTCGAGCTCGATCCCGGCTCGCGGGTCGATCGCGTCTCCGGCCGAGATCCGCTCGCTCGAGCCGACCACGAGCAGGCTGCCGTCGGGCGCGGGACGCTCGGTCTGGCGCCGGACGATCACCCGATCGAGGGCGAGCCGCCCCTCCAGAGGATCTCCTCGGTCGCAGATCGCATCGCCGTCGACGTCCGGTGTGGTCTGCAGCCGGCAAGCTCCGTCGCAGCAGCTCGATCGGGTCCCATTGGCGGGGCCGGCGTCGCAGCCCTCGCCGGTATCGACGCGGCCGTCGCCGCAGGTGAGGGTCCACAGCTCGCGACCCCGGTCGGGGTCGAAGGCGGAGAAGTAGAGCCGGCCCGATGCGTTGGTGAGCTGGTGGGGGTAGGACGACTGCGGCCCCGCGACCAGGTCTGCGGCAAGCATCGTCCCCTCGAGCGTGCCGTCGCTCAGCCAGAGCTCGTGGCCGTGGTCCGCGTCGTCGATCGAGAGGTAGAGCGTGCCGTTCACGTCGGCCATCTCGAGCGTGGCCCACGAGCTCGCATCGCGCTCGCGGATCTCGCGCAGCATCTCGGTGCCCGCCGTGGTGCCGTCGCTGCGCCACGGCTGGAGGCCGCGCACCTGATCGTCGGCGAAGAAGAAGACCCGTCCGCCCGAGACGGTGAATCCGCGCGGCGACGAGCTCCCCGCACCCGGCCAGACGTCGCGCAGCATCGCCGTCCCCTGCGGCGTTCCGTCGCTCCGCCAGGGCTCCGCCCCGTGCACGCCGTCGTCCGCGACGAAGTACACCAGGCCGCCGTGCGCCAGCGACTCGTAGTAGAGGCCGAAGCAACCCTCGGCGCCCGGGCGAAGGTCGCCCAGCGACAGCGTGCCTTCCTCGCTACCGTCGCTGATCCAGGGCTCCGAGCCGTGCACGCCGTCGTCGGCGAACAGGAAGACCTTGGCGCCCAGGGCGCGCAGATTCCCCGTCGCCTCGTTCGAGCCGCTGCTGCCAGGCATGAAGTCCTTCACCAGGATCGTGCCGTCGGCGGTGCCGTCGCTGCGCCAGAGTGCCGGGCCGTGCGCCGGGTCGTCGGCGACGAAGAGCAGCGTACCCGCGACGTCGGTGAGAAACCGCGGGTACGAGCTCTTCGCCCGGTGGACGCTCCCGCCAGGGTAGATGTCCTTGACCAGCGTCGTGCCGGCCGGCGTGCCGTCGGTTCGCCACAGCTCGCCGCCGATCGAGGGCAGCGGTGCAGTCGTGAAGAAAGCGGCGGTCCCCGCGACCACGAGCTCCCATGGGTCGGAGGATCCCGTCGGCCCACCGAGGTCCCGTAGAAGCGCGGCGGTCGACGTGTCGAGATCGGCGCTCCAGGGCTCGCTTCCATGTACCCCGTCGTCGGCCCAGAGCACGAGCTTCGAGCCGAGCTTCGCCGTGAGCCGGCTCCAGATCGTCATGCTCTCGGTGCCAGGGACGCGCGCCGTGCCGGCCTCGCTGCCGTCGCTGCTCCAGAGCTCGAAGCTGGGAGCGGCGCCGGTCAGGGCGAGGAACACGACCGACCCTTCGACGGGCTGCAGCGTCTGGTCGATGACGACCGACCCCTCGCTGCGCAGCAGGACGTCGACCACCAGGCTCGTGCCGGCCTCGCTGCCGTCGCTCTGCCACAGCTCGCGGCCGTGCTCGCCATCGATCGCGGTGAAGAAGAGCCGGCCGCCGAAGTCGACCATGTCGCGCGGCGCCGAGCCCTCCGGGCCGGGGTGGATGTCCTTCACCCGGTAGGTGCCCGGCTCGGTGCCGTCGGTCACCCACAGCTCGCCCTTCTCGCCGCTCACCCGCGCCTCGAAGAAGACCCGCGAGCCGACCGCGACCAGGTCCTCCGGGTTGGCACCGCAGGTGCCGATGTTGATGTCCGCGACCCGCACCGTGCCGCCAGGCGTGCCGTCGCTCTTCCACAGCTCGCGGCCCTCGCCGACGAAGTAGAGGATGCCGCCTGCGTCGATCATGTCGTGCAGCTCGACGCCGTCCTCCTCGTCGCCGAAGTCGGAGACGGCCGCCGTGCCCGCCGCGGTGCCGTCGCTACGCCACAGCTCTTGGCCGTCGTGCAGGCCCTGAGCGAAGAAGTAGAGCGCGCCCGCGGAGACGACCAGCTCGGAGGGGAGCGAGCCGGCTACCCCCGCAGCGACGTCGATCAGGCTCGCTCCGGCGCTCGGGTCGTCGCAGCGCCAGAGCTCGGCGCCGTGCGCACCGTCGTTCGCGGCGAAGAATAGGGCACCGTCGAAGACGGTGAGGGAGCGCGGCGCCGACCACCAGCCCGTTCCGTGCAGATCGGTGACGCGCACCAGGCCGCCCGGCGTCCCATCGCTCGCCCAGACCTCGTTGCGGTGCGTTGCGTCCCAGGCGGTGAAAAAGATCGTGCCGTCGCGGTCCACGACGTTGGCCGGATTGGACCCGCCCGGCCCCACCTCGACCTCGCCGAGCAGGAAGGTACCTGCAGCCGTGCCGTCGCTCGCCCACAGCTCGTAGCCCAGGTCCTCGGTCCAGGCGCTGAACACGAGCAGGCCGAGCGCCGGTGACCAGACCAGGTTCGACGGGTACGACCCGCTCGGGCCGGGCTCCACGTCGGCGACCATCTCCGTGCCGCCTTCCGTGCCGTCGCTGCGCCAGAGCTCGACGCCGTGCACCCCGTCATCGGCAGTGAAGAGCACCACGCCACCCGCGTCGACCAGGTTCCACGGTGTCGACCCCTGCGGCCCGGGGCGGATGTCGGCGATCCGCGCCGTCCCCTGGGCCGTGCCGTCGCTGCGCCAGAGCTCCCAGCCGTAGGCCTCGTCCTGACCGGCGAAGACCAGCGTGTCGCCGACCACCAGGAGGTGGTCGGCTCCGACCGATGCGCCGGTCCGGTTGATGTCCTTGATCAGGTAGGGCTGCCCCTGGGCGTGCGCGACGAGCGGCGCCGTGCCGAGCCACGCGGCCGTCGCGACCACCGCCAGCAGACCCGGGCCAAGGGCGCGGGCGGCCGGCCGCTGCCGCCATCGCGGCCGAAGGACGTAGTCCATTGCTCGCATTCTTCCGGTTGGGGGGCCGCTCGACGGAGGCTGAGGCGGGATGGCGCAAGCGCCTTGTGGCGTGACGGACCCGTTCGAAATCGAAGGCTATCTGCCCGCGCGAGGACCGGGCAAGAGGGATTTCGCCGAAGTGGGCTCGGGCAGCGCCCCGCGGGCCGGCCATCGGCCGCGCCGACCGCCGTCGCGCCCTTCCCAGGGCTGCGACTTCGCGCATCCGGGGCTCGCGACGCCCGGAACCGTCAGATGGAAATCGGCTTTGCTGGATGGCGCAGCCTCTCTGGCCCAGCTATTGCTGTGCGCCGCCCTCACCCACCACCGGAGTCTCATATGCGCTCGCGAGGTCTCGTCCGTCTGCCGATTCCCGTCCTGCTCCTCGCGGGGCTGGTCACGCTTCTCTCGCTCGCCGGCAATGACCCGGGCGGCGGCCCGCTCGCGGGGACGCGGCGCGGCACCCCGATGGCGCCGCAAGACGATCCGCCCGCGCCGCCATCGGACCTCGTCGTCCTGCCGGTCAAGCCAATTTCCCTCACCATCGCACCGGGCAAGCCCGAAGCGACCAGGACGATCCGCGTGCGGGTGCGCAACGCCGACGAGACGAATGCAGCCGGCCGCAGCGTCCGCCTGATCGCGTCGGACGGAGACTGCCCGGCGGGGACGGTGGTGGGCACACCGGACTTCGACTCGCGGACGGCGGGCGCGCAGGATCAGGTGCCGGTGGCCGCAGGGAAGCTCCGCACCGCGCTCCTCACGGTGCGTGCGACGAGCGGCGACGTGCTCTCGCTCGGGCGAAAGACGCCCCACCGCTGCCGGCTCGCGGTGCGGGTCGAGGCGAGCCCGGCCGCGGCCGACGTCTCGCCGACGAACGACGCGCTGGGCATCGAACTCGACGTGGTCGACCGCAACGACGCCGAGGCGCCGGCGATACACGAGGCGTCGGTGCGCAGCGCGAAGCCGGTCGCGATCAGCGTCGCCAAGCGCAAGGCGGAGGCCCGCAAGGCGGTCCGCGTGCTGGTCGCCAATACGGACACCCTGGGCACCGATGCGATCGCGCTGACGGCGAGTGATGGCGACTGCCCGGCCGGCACCGTGGGCGCCGTCGACTTCGACTCGCGAATGCCCGGGGCGCAGGGCAGTGCGCTCGTCGAGGCCGGCAAGACCGCGGCGGCAAAGCTCGTCCTCTCCGTCGACGCCACGCGCTTTGCCACCTTCCGCTCCGGCTCGCCGGTGCGCTGCACCGCGATCCTCACCGCCGCCGGACCGGCCGGCGCGTCCGACCCCGATCCGAGCAACGACGTCACCCGCCTGGTGATCGACGTGGTGGACAAGAACGACGTCGGCCTGCCGACGCCGACGCCGACGCCCACGGCCGCGCCGACGGCAACCCCGACGGCGACGTCGACCCCCACGCCCACGCCGACCAGCGAGCCCACCGCGACGCCGACGGCCACGCCCTCGCCGGTGCCGACTCCAGTCGAAACCGCGACGCCGACGCCCACACCCGAGGCCACCCCCACGCCCGAGCCCACGGCCACACCCGTACCGACGCCCTCGGCCGAGCTCCCGCCCGAGCCCGAGACCGTCGCTTCGGCCCTCGACCCGACGATCGCGACCAACCTCGCCGACGCGACCGCGTTTCTCTACACCGGCGCAAGCCCGATCCAGACCGGCGTGGCGCCGGGGGTGGTCGACCCGCTGCGCGTCGCCGTCGTGCGCGGCCGCGTGCTCGATCGCACCGGGGCTGCATTGCCCGGTGCGACGGTCGCCATCCTCGGCCATCCCGAGCTCGGGCAGACGCTGAGCCGGGCAAGCGGCGGCTTCGACCTCGCGGTGAACGGCGGGGGGCCGCTCACGGTCACCCTGGAGAAGCCGGGCTTCCTGCCCGCGCAGCGCACGCTCGACGTGCCCTGGCAGCAGTACGCCCTGCTCTCGGACGTCGTGCTCGTCCCTGCGGATGCGGCCGTGACCGCGATCGACCTGACGTCGACCGCTCCATTCCAGGTGGCACGCGGGACGGTGCAGAGCGACGGCCGCGGCTCGCGCCAGGCGACCCTGCTGTTCGAGCAGGGCACGCAGGCCGAGCTCGTCCTCCCCGGCGGCGCGACCCAGCCCGTCACGGAGCTGCACGTGCGAGCAACCGAGTACACCGTCGGCGACCCTGGCCCGGCCGCGATGCCGGCCGAGCTGCCACCGACCAGCGGCTACACCTACGCCGTCGAGCTCGGTGCCGACGAGGCGGCAACGGCCGGGGCGACCACGGTCCAGCTCTCCAAGCCCGTGCTCTTCTACCTGGAGAACTTCGTCGGCATGCCCGCGGGCATCCAGGTGCCGATGGCCTTCTACGACCGGACGCGTGCGGCCTGGGTGCCGACGCAGGACGGCCGCGTGATCGCGATCGTCGCGGTCGACGGCGGTGTGGCGCAGGTGGACAGCGACGGCGACGGCAGCGCGGACGACGGCAGCGCGCTCGCGCCGCCGGTCACCGCCGCGGAGCGCGCGCAGCTCGGCGTGCTGTACGGCGCCGGGCAGTCGCTGTGGCGCATCCCGGTGTCGCACTTCACCTCGTACGATCCGAACTATGGGGTCGTGCCCAAAGCGGGCGCGATGCGGCCGGACCTGTCCGCGCCGCGGGTCGACTCGTACCCGCAGATCGACTACCCGGTCGACCAGGACGGCTTCGGGACGATCCAGCTCCAGAATCAGGTCTTCCGCGAGACGATCGCACTGGTCGGCACGCCGCTCTCGCTCGGCTACGCGAGCGACCGGATGCCCGGCTATACCGCCGCCGACTCGGCGACGATCCGGCTGAGCGGGGACACGGTTCCGCCGTTCCTCGAGCGGATCGGCCTCACGATCGACATCGCCGGCCGCCGCATCGAGCAGAGCTTCGCCCCCGCGGCGGATCTCGCCTACGAGCTGCACTGGGATGGCAAGGACGCCTACGGCAGGACCGTTCAAGGCCAGCAGCCGGCCACGGTTCGCATCGACTACTTCTACGAAGGGTTCTACGCGCTGCCGCCGGCGCTCGCGGCGAGCTTCGGCTTCCCCAGCGGGGTACCAGTCCCCGGCGACATCCCGGCGGCCCGGGAGGCCTCGTTCGAGCAGGTCTTCGAGATCCTCCTGGGCCGCGGCCCGCAGCGCGACGTCGGGGGCTGGAGCGTCGATGCGCACCACGTCTACGACCCGACCGCAGAGGTCCTCCACCTGGGCGACGGCCGGCGACGCAGCGCGCGGGACCTCAACGTGACGGTGCTCTCGCTCGTGGCCGGGACCGGCGACGCCGGTGGCGACGGAGACGGGGGGCCCGCCACGAGCGCGCACCTGAGCTCGCCGCGAGACGTCGCCGTCGCGCCGGACGGCTCGCTCTACGTCGCCGATACCGACAATCACCGAATCCGCCGCGTGGCGCGAGACGGCACGATCAGCACGGTGGCCGGCACCGGCTCGCCCGGAAGCGCCGGCGAGGGCGTGCCGGCCGTGGCTGCGGAGCTCTCCTCGCCCTGCTCCGTGGCGATCGGTCCGGACGGCAGCCTGTTCGTCTCCTCGGCTGCGGGCGCGGCCCGCATCCGCCGCGTCTGGCCCGACGGGACGATGACCACCTTCGCCGGGACCGGCACGGCGGGCTTCGCCGGGGACGGCGGACCGGCGTCGCTGGCCACGCTCTCGGACGCCGTGCTCGGGCTGGCGGTGGCGCCCGACGGGACGCTCTACCTGACCGACGGCAACCGCATCCGTACCGTCGCGCCCAACGGCATCATCGCGACGCTTGCGGGGACCGGGGTGGACGGCTTCTCGGGCGACGACGGCCCGGCGACCTCGGCCAAGCTCTCGGCCCCGTCGGACGTGGACCTCGGTCCCGACGGAAGCCTCTACGTCGTCGATCGCGGCAACGCCCTGGTTCGCCGCATCGGACCCGACGGGATCATCGCGACCGTCGCGGGCAACGCCCCTGCGGTCACCACCTCGCGCGATCGCGCCGAGCGGGTCGCGACGACCACCCTCGCGGGCCGCGTGCTGCCGTGGCTTGCCTCCGGCGTACGCGAGCTGCTCGGCGCCGCAACCGCGATCGCCGCGGGGGTCGCCGGCGGTGACGGGGGCCCCGCAGTCGGCACGGCCCTGAACGAGCCCCGGGGAGTCGCGGTCGCGCCCGACGGGACGATCTACGTCTCCGAGCTCGATCGGGTGCGCCTGGTGGATTCGAGCGGGATCATCCGAACGCTCGCAGGTGGCGGCAGCGATCTCGTCGGCGGGATGCCGGCGGCGCAAGCGTACCTGGACTCCGTGGCCGGGCTCGACGTCGCTCCGGACGGAAGCGTCTATTTCGCCGATCCCGAGCGCACCTACTGGGCGCCACTGCTCAGCGAGGACTTCGTCGGCCGCGTGGGCTCGACGCTGCCCGGCTTCAGCGCCACGCAGATCGCGATCGCGAGCGAGGGCGGCTGGGCCCTCTACCAGCTCGACGCGGCCGGGCGGCACCTGCGCACGCTGAACGCGCTGACCGGAGCGACCCTGCTCGAGATGGGATACGATGCATCCGGGCGCCTGGTCCGTGTCGAGGACGCAAGCGGTAACGTCACGGCGATCGAGCGTGGCCCGGACGGCAGCCCGACCGCCGTGGTCGGCCCCTTCGGCCACCGCACGGCGCTCTCCCTCGACGCCAGCGGCTACCTCTCCTCGGCGACCACCCCCGCAGGTCGCACGGTCGCGCTCGAGCACGACGCCTCGGGCCTGCTGACCCGGATCACCGGCCCGCGCGGCTACGACTACACGGTCGCGTACGACCCGGAGGGCCGTGTCGTCCAGGCGCTCGATCCGGCCGGAGGGTCGAGCACGCTCGCCTCCGCGCTCACCGCCGACGGGCGAGACGTAACCCAGACGAGCGCTCTGGGGCGGACGGCCAGCTTCTCCGTCGAGGACCTCTCGACCGGCGCGCTCCACAAATCGCAGAGGGCGTGGGACGGCACGACCAGCGAGAGCACGGTGGCGCCCTCGGGACGCAGGGAGCACACGGCGGCCGACGGGTCGATCGCCGAGCTCCTGGTCGGCCCGGATCCGCTCTACGGGATGCAGGTGCCGACCGCAGCGGAGACCCGCTTGCGAACCCCGGGCGGCCTCGAGCGGTCGACCGAGGCCAGCCGGGTGGCGGTGTTCGCCGCACCCGGGGACCCGCTGAGCCTGGTTTCGCGCTTCGACCAGCGGGTGGTGAACGGCAAGCTCTGGAGCTGGACCTTCGACGCCGCGACCCGGACGTTCACCTCGACCAGCCCGGCCGGCCGGCAGGTGTCGAGAGCCATCGACGCGCAGGGCCGCATCACCGACGTCGCGGTCGCCGGGCTCGAGCCGCTCGAGCTCACCTTCGACGCCCGTGGCCGTCTGGCGAGCATCGTGGCCGGATCCGGGCCCGGCGCCCGGGTCCAGACGTTCACCTACGATTCGAGCGGGTTCTTGACGTCGCTGCAGGATCCGCTCGGGCGCATACACGGCTTCGCCTACGACGCCGACGGCCGGCTGATCGCGCGGACCCTGCCGGATGCGACGAGCGTCGCCTACGACCTCGACGCGGAGGGCAACTGGCTCTCCGTCACCGGACCGAGCGGCGCGATCCACGCGCTCACCTACGATCCCGTGAACCGCCCGACCAGCTACAGGGCCCCCCCCCCCCCCCCCCCCCCCCCCGACCCCCGCCCCCCCCCACCCCACCCCCACCCCACCACTACCCGGGGGGCCGCCCGCCCGCGGGGCGCGGCCAAACC
>CAZGUU010000010.1:0-15005 GCA_964529315.1 uncultured Enterobacteriaceae bacterium | reverse complement strand
GACCGGACCGGTCGTCTGGACCTACGACCTCGACCGCCAGCTGACCCGGGTCGAGCGGCCGGACGGCGGGATCGTCGACTACGCTCACGACGCCACCAAGGGCCGCCCGACCTCCATCACAGCCGGGGCACGGGAGATCGAGATCGCCTACGACGGCGTCACGGGTCGGCCCGCGAGCATCGTCGACTCCGAGGGGGTCACGATCGACGTCTCCTTCGACGCGTTCCTGCGCACTGCGGAGTCGGTCACTGGGCCGGTCCCCGGTCTCGTCGAGCGGGTGCACGACGACGAGTTCCGGCTCACCTCGCTGCTGGTGAACGGCTCGCCGGCCGCCGACTACGCATACGACGACGACGGCCTGCTCGTGCAGGCGGGCGCGCTCGACATCGCTCGAGACCCCGCCAACGGCCTGCCCCTGGGGACGACGGCCGACCGCATCACGACCGCGCGCTCCTACGACGGCTTTGGCGCGCTCGCCAGCGAGAGCGCCTCCGACCTCGGCACGCCGCTGCTCTCGCAGACCTTCGTCCGGGACGCGATCGACCGGATCGTCGACCGGACGGAGACCGTGGCCGGCGCCACACACACCTACCACTACGAGTACGACGCGGCCGGCCGCTTGACGCGGGTCGAGCGCGACGGCGTCGAGATCGCGGCCTTCACCTACGACGCAGGCGGCAACCGCCTGACCGCCAGCGACACCGGGGTGACCGCCACCTACGATGCGCAGGATCGCCTGCTCACCCACGGTGCGGCCACCTACGGCTACGCACCGGGCGGCGAGCGCACCTCGCGGACCGAGGGTGCGCAGACGACCCTCTACGACTACGACGCCTTCGGCAACCTGCGCAGCGTCACGCTGCCCGGCGGCTCGGTGATCGAGTACCTGATCGATGGCCGAAACCGGCGCATCGGACGCAAGGTCGACGGCACCCTGGTACGTGGCTGGCTGTACCGCGACGGCCTGCGCCCGATCGCCGAGCTCGACGCCGCGGGCAACGTGACCGCGCTCTTCGTCTACGCCGGCGGCTCCACGACGCCGGCGCTCGTCCTGCGCGACGGCGCCACCTACCGAATCCTGAGCGACCACGTCGGCAGCCCGCGCCTGGTGGTCGACACGGCGACGGGGAGCATCGCGCAGCGCATGGACTACGACGCGTTCGGCCGGGTCACCCTCGACACGAATCCCGGATTCCAGCCGTTCGGCTTCGCCGGCGGCCTCTATGACCCCTCGACGAAGCTCGTCCGCTTCGGCCGGCGCGACTACGACGCCGAGGTCGGCCGCTGGACCGCCAAGGACCCGATCGGCTTCGCCGGCGGCGGCTTCAACCTCTACGCCTACGCCGGGAGCGACCCCGTCAACTACATCGACCCGCTCGGCACCGGGCCGACGGTGGAGACGGTCGGCGGCCTGCTCGGCAGCATGATGATCGGCAAGAGCAACGTCGGCACGAGCTTCAAGAACTCCGGCGGGGGCTTCAACCAGAACCCCGGCGGCAACCCCAACCAGTACCAGCCCCCGGCGAAGGTTCCGGTGGAGCCGCCGATCACCCCGCCTGCGCCGACCAACTCCGGCCAGCCGTGCTACACCTATCCGTACCTCTACGACAAGAGCTGCCTGAGCGACGAGGGAAAGAAGGTCGCGAGCACCTCGAGCAAGAACCCCATCGAGGACCTGGACGGCACCGCGGACGTCGAGGAGCTACAGAGCTTCGGCGACGCCTGGAACATGATGGTCACCGGCCCGCCCTCCGGCGGGGGCCCCCCTCCAGGGACCACCACCGGTCCGCCCACGGGCTTCGTCCCCAACGGCAAGCCCGACGAGATGGACGACAACATCATCGAGTGACGCGCTACCGGCCCCGCATCACGCTGCACGACGAGCTCCCGCGATAGGACGCGGCGCGCACGGGACGCCGCGTATACGCGACGAAGATCTGCTGCCGAGGAGCGGGAAGCATCGCTCGGCCGTGTGATGCGAAGAGGGGGCAGCCCGCAAGGGCTGCCCCCCTTCCTCGCTCCGCTCCGTAGCGGGGCGGGGTCGCGCCGAGCGACCCCGCCCGTCACCAAACCCGCTCGCTCAGCGGCGGAACTGGATCGCGTCCAGATCGCGCCTGAGCTTGCCGTCGATCGTCCCCTGCGCCTTGAGCCGCAGGTTGTTGCTGCGCACCGGCGTCGCCGGAATGCTCACGTCGACCTTCTTCGAGCAGCCCGCCGCAACCAGGATCGGCGAGGTCGGGCTCGGCGTGCCGGCGACGAAGCCCGACACGTTGGTCTTGCCGAAGCGCGCGAACAGCAGCGCGTTGTCCGTCGTGTCCGCGTAGTTCACGATCACCCGGCAGGTCTCGGCCGGCTGGTTGCAGTCGGCGTTCGTCGTGCACAGGTCGTAGACCTTGCCCGAGGTGCACCGCCCCGCCGTGCACGCGCCCGCCGTCGCACAGCTCGGATCGCTGGCGATCGGCACCTTGCGCACCGTCGGCGAGTACCAGTTCAGCAGCACCTCACCGGCGCCGCTGCCCGGCAGGCCGACCAGGCGATTGGGCAGCATGCAGACCTCGCTCGCATCGCTGCCGTTGCAGCCGCAGGCGGCCTCGGCCGCATCGCAGTCGCCGTCGGAGTCGGCATCCCCGCCCGGACCCGGCGTGCAGACGCCCGACTGGCAGGTGTCGTCCACCGTGCAGAGCGCGCCGTCGCTGCACAGCACGCCGTCGGGCTTGGGCGTGGGCACACAGAGGCCCATGGGCTCGATGCAGGTGACCGCACTCTGGCACTGGGTCGGTGCGATGCAGGTCACCGGCGTGCCCGCCTGGCAGACCCCGGTCCCCGTGTTGCAGGTCTCGGCGCCGTTGCAGGTCAGGGCGTCGTCACAGTCCGAATCGGCGACGCACCAGACGCAGGCCGGCGCGGCGGCCGCCGCCGGCGTGAAGTCGACGCTCCCGCTCACGGTGTCGCAGCCCGGATTGCCGGGGCCGGCCGCACAACCCCACCAGTTGTCCTCGGCATCGAGCGGCGAGCCGGAGGTGTTGCTCACGCCGACGCCGTTGCCGACGATCAGGTTGTCCTCGAGCACCGGCTGCGCGGAGTCGCTGTACACCCCGGTGGCGTTGTCGACGATGCGGTTGCAGCTCGCGCTCGCCGTCAGAACGTAGCCCGACTGCTGCTCGAAGTAGAGGCCGTAGTCGAGGTTGGCAAACGTATTGCCCGAGAGCGTCGCGGCCACGTTCGTCGAGCCCCAGCCGAAGCCGTCGGTCGTGACGTACGCACCGATGCTGCCCGCCAGAGACTGCCCGTCCACCGAGTTGCCGGTGAAGACGGCGGTCGCGGGCGCGCCGCCGCTGTCTCGCGCCGCGGCCAGGCCCACGGCACAGCCCGTCACGGTGTTGCCGTCCACCGTGGTGCCGACGTACGGCGCGAACACCCAGACGCCGTAGCCGCCCGCCGTGCAGCTGCTCACCTGATTGCCCTGCAGCAGGTCGGCCGAGCCGCCGAACCCGCCGTTGTTGTCCGAGTGGACGCCGCTCCCGGAGTCGGTGACGACGTTGTTCAGGTACTGGGTACCGGTCGACCAGTTCGACGCGATCGCGTCGTTGGCGTGCGAGACGGTGTTGCTCGCCATCACGCCCGACCCACCGAAGTTGAAGATGCCGATCGAGGCGGGCGACGCCTGCACGTTGTCGACCACGTCGTCGTGGAAGTCGAAGGTGCCGCCGCTCGAGGCGTAGAGACCTCGCAGGAAGATGTTCTTCACCTCGACGTGATGCACCGTGAGACCGTCGAAGACGCCCGCGACGTGGTTCGTGATGATACCGTTGCGCGCATCCAGGTCCGCTCCCGCGACGACCGTGCCGCTGGTCAGCGTCGGGTTGTCGCCGTCGATCGTCAGGTCCTGGATGGTCACGTCGTCCGCCTCGACGAGCATCACGACGCTCGCGCCCGCGCACAGCGAGCCGCCGCCCGCGCCGCCGCAGTTCGGATCGGAGGTCGCGGGCTGCACGACCGTGCTCCCTTGGCCGGCGCCGACGATGGTGACCTGCCTGTCGACCACCACGTCCTCGCGGTAGGTGCCCGCGGCCACCGAAACGGTGTTGCCCGGGCAGGCGAGATCGATGGCGTGCTGGATCGTCGCGCAGGGGCTCATCGGGTTCAGGCAGTCATTGCCGGCGTCGCTCCCCCCGGTGTCGTCCACGAAGAACGTCAGCCCCGTCTCGTCGCAGAACTCTTCCAGGTTGACGCGTCCGACTTTCCCATTGGCGAGAGTGATCTCCAGGCCATCGACGTAGCCGTCGAAGCCGCCCCACCCGCTGTCCGTCTGGATGCTGACCATCTCGACCAGCTCGCTGCCGTGGGCTGCGACGAACGCAGCCCAGCCCATCACCGGTCCGCCCCACCCGTTCGACTGGAAGGTCATGCCGCCGCCCGTCGAATACTGCGTCCACGCGCCGGTGACGGCGTGCGAGCCGTAGTCGTTGATGTACCGGTCGTGGTACCAGCCCGACTTGTCGCCGGAGCCCGTCGGTCGGGTGTAGATCTGAATCCACCAGTCGCGGCCCGCGGGCGTGCTCCCCGGCCGCTTGGTGAAGTAGCTGATCGAGGCGATGTCGGCGATCGTCAGAGTCGCCGCGTCGGCCGGGAACAGCGCGCTCAGCTTGTCGCCGTCGGCGAGATACCGGGCGTGCCAGTTCGACTTGCCGGTCGCCGGCCCCTGCCAGGAATCGGTGCCAAAGCCGGCCGGCGCATCGCCAGCGTTGACGCGCGGCCACTGCTCGTCGGGAACCTGCCACGGCGCGATCTGGATCGTCGTGGTGTCGACCTCCAGGTTCACCCGCCCGACATTGGCGTTGGTGAGCGTGATCTCCAGGCCATCGACGTAGCCGTCGAAGCCGCCCCACCCGCTGTCCGTCTGGATGCTGACCATCTCGACCAGCTCGCTGCCGTGGGCTGCGACGAACGCAGCCCAGCCCATCACCGGTCCGCCCCACCCGTTCGACTGGAAGGTCATGCCGCCGCCCGTCGAATACTGCGTCCACGCGCCGGTGACGGCGTGCGAGCCGTAGTCGTTGATGTACCGGTCGTGGTACCAGCCCGACTTGTCGCCGGAGCCCGTCGGTCGGGTGTAGATCTGAATCCACCAGTCGCGGCCCGCGGGCGTGCTCCCCGGCCGCTTGGTGAAGTAGCTGATCGAGGCGATGTCGGCGATCGTCAGAGTCGCCGCGTCGGCCGGGAACAGCGCGCTCAGCTTGTCGCCGTCGGCGAGATACCGGGCGTGCCAGTTCGACTTGCCGGCCGCCGGCCCCTGCCAGGAATCGGTGCCAAAGCCGGCCGGCGCATCGGCGGGGTTGGATCGCGGCCACTGCTCGTCTGGAACCTCGATCGGGAGCACCTGAATGGTGTTCGTCGTCGCGTGCGCCACACGGACCGGGCCGAGGCCTGCCGCCAGGCTGGCAACGATGAGCGCCGGCAAGGCGCGTCGAAGGCCCGCGGCGGCGGCCCCTCCCGCGGCTCTCAGAGCGGTGGTGATGTCCTTGCGGAGACTTGCGAGCATGACCTGCCCTCCTTTGGTCTCGGGTTGTTTTCGGAGTCGGCGTGGCTGGGATGGGCCTCGCTCGCCCCTCTTCTGGATCCTACGAACGGGAGTGCCTGATCGTGCGGCCCATGGGCTCTCTTGGATCCATTGGCGGACGTTTTCGTCGGTCCTGTGCATCGTCTCCGTCCGGCGTTCGTGTCCGGTCGGTGGTGTCCAGTGGTGGTGCCGCGAGCCGGGACGGGCGCGTGGCCCGCGCACGGCGTGTCACCGCGGCGCGGCGGTGCCGGAGCACACGATCGGCGAGCACGCGAGCGAAATCGGCGGGACACTCGGGCTCGGGGCTACGCGGGGTGCCTCGCGGGCTGGAGGGCCTGCGGGGCGTGGTTGCGCGGGGGCCGCGGCGGAAGTCGTTCGCCCAGGTAAAGTGGATGCCCCTCCTCTCAGTTGATTGATGTTTCCCTTGCGACGCCGCAGCCGCCTGCGGGGCTGCGCGGCGCTCGCTTTGTCCGAGGCTACGGCAAGCGCCACGGCGGGTCATCTTTACCCGGGGTCGACGCGTGAAGTCAATGATTTTTTTCTGTGCCGGCCCATCGCCCTCTCGTCGACCACGACGTTCTCACGGTAGGTACCCGCGGCCACCCGAGCGGTGCTCGCCGGGCAGGCGAGATCGACGCCGTGCTGGATCGTCGCGCAGGGTCACCCAAATTGCGGCAGTCGTCGTACGTGCCGTCACCCGCGAGATCGACATAGCGCGCCGCTTCGGAGAGATCGGCGTCCAGCGCGAAGGTTCGGCCCCGCGAGTCGGCTCGCCCGTACGCATTTGACCTACCCGACCCGGCCAGCGATGGTCCCGGAACGCCGTCCGATCGCCGGCGGGTGGGCGCGCCCGGGAAACGAGCCCCATGGGCGCACCGCCCCCACGGCCATCGGAGAGGCGACCGTCCGCATCACCCAACCCATGGAGGCGCCACCATGCCACGCATCCCGTACTTCGACCCCGCCACGGCTCCCGAGCGCGTGCGCCAGGATTTCGACCGGCTGCAGGTGAAGCTGAACCTCTTCCGCATGGTGGCCAACGCCGGCACGCTCTTCCCGCACTGGATCCGGCTCGGCGGAGCGATCCTCGGGCGGATGCGCCTCGATGCGCGGCTGCGCGAGCTGGTGATCCTGCGCGTATCTCGCCTGGTGCGCTGCGACTACGAGTGGACGCAGCACATCGACATCGCCAAGGGCTGCGGGATCAGCGACGAGCAGCTCGCCGCGCTCGACGCGGGCCTCTGCGACGCCCCGGGCTTCGACGAAGTCGACCGCCTGGTGCTGCGCTTCACCGACGAGGTGGTCCGGGACGTGCGCGTCTCGGACGCAACGTTCGCCGAGGCGGCGCAGCGCTTCAGCGCACAGGAGATCGTCGAGCTGCTGATGACCGCGGGCTTCTATCGCATGGTCGCCGGCGTGATCGAGGGGGCGGGCGTCGAGATCGAGACGCCCAAGGGCAGCGAGCTGATGGGTGGCCTGGAGCGGCGCTCGGGCGACCTCTGAAGCCGACGCGGGACCAAGCCGACCCAGGGAACCGCCCCGCGGCGTCGCGCGAATCGAGAGGAGATCCCATGGCCCAATGGTGGCGCGAGCGGATGGCGCAGCGACCGTGGTGGATGAATGCCCTGATGCTCTTCTGCGCCTACATGGCGTTCGTCTACATGCCTTGGGATTTCCTGGTGAAGCCGGCGGCGCACGACGAGGAGGTGTGGTTCGGCATCATCCTGCGAGGCTGGGCAGCCAAGCTCACGGAGCCCCTGCACTGGGCGATCTACGCCGCCGGCGCCTACGGATTCTGGCGCATGCGGCCGTGGATGTGGCCGTGGGCGGCCGTCTACGCGGCGCAGGTGGCCGTCGCCATGCTCGTCTGGCCGGTACTCTACGTCGGCGGTGCGCGCGGCTTCCTGCTCGGCGCGGTCGCGCTCGTACCGTTCGGCGCACTGACCTGGGCGCTGTGGCGGGCACGGGAGAGCTTCAGCGGCGCGCGCGCGGCCGTGGCGCGCTGATCGTCAGCGGGTCGGTCGCGGGCCGTCAGCCGCTGCCCCGCCACGCGATCTACAGCGCCTCGAAGGCCTTCGACTTGCACTTCGGCGAGGCGCTCTGGGCCGAGCTGCGCGGCACCGGCGTCAGCGTGCTGGTGCTCGAGCCAGGGCCGACGGAGTCGGAGTTCCGCGACGTTGCGGGCTGCCTCACGGGGCGTCGGTCTCGGCGGCGCTCTCGGCGAGCTCCTCGGCGGCCTCGCCGCGCGCCGAGAGCACGATCACCGCGATCGCGACCAGCACCACCGCGCCGCCCACGACCTGCGCCGCGCCCGGAACCTCGCCGAGCCACACCGCCGCGCCCGCCACGGCGACCACCGGCACGCCGAGCAGCAGGATCGAGACGACGAAGGCCGAGGCGTGGGCGTGCGCCCAGTTGGTCAGGATGTGACCCAGCGTGCCCGAGACCAGGGCGAGCGCGAGCAGGATCCACCAGTCCACGCCCCGCGGCGAGGTCAGGTCCTGGTGCGTCGCCAGAGCCGCGCCGAGGATCAGCAGGGCCGCGACGGTGGTCATGCCGACCACGTACTGCGTGGCACCGACGTGGGCCCGGATCCGCTTGGAGAGCAGGAAGTAGGCGGTGAAGACGACCAGGTTCAGCGCGGCGAGCGCATCGCCGCCCGGGCTCCAGCCGGGCGTGCCGTGCGAGCCGACGACGACGATCACCGTACCGACCAGCGCCACGCCCGACCAGGCCACGGCACGGCCGGTCACCCGCTCGCCGAACATCGATCCGGCGACGAGCAGCACCAGCGCCGGCTGCAGCGCGCCGATGATCGAGACATTGGACACGCTGGTCAGCTTCAAGCTGTTGAAGAAGAGGATCTGGTGCAGGCCGAACAGCACGCCACCGCCGATGGAGGCGAGGAGCCACGTCCGCCCGAGGCCCGAGCGCACCGCGGGCAGCCCCGCGACGAGCAGCCACAGCACCGGCACGGCGAGCCACAAGCGGTAGAAGGACGTGACCAGCGCGCTCGTGCCGACCGCTCGGATGGCCACGTTGGACCAGCCCCAGGTGAGCACGGTCACCCCCACGGCGAGCAAGGCGAGCACCGGGCGGCGCCGTGCGGGCACCGGCGGCCGGTGCCCGCGACCCCCGCGGGCCTCTCTGGTCACGGGGCGCACCCGGCGCGCCACGGCCGCCGGCGCACGGCGCGGCCTGCGCGACTGGCCCACCCCTCGCCTCCCTGTCCCTCCAGCGAGCCGGCTCCCCCCTCGGGCCGGGCTGCCCCGAGCGGCACCGTTCGCCGTCCGAGTCGCGCAGCCGGCCGCCCTGCGGGAGGGCCAGCGGCGAATCGCCACCCCGCGGGGCGACCGCCGATCCCCTCGCCCCCCGGGCCACTTGCCTCGCCCTCAAGAATTCGCTTTCTTGCGCTGGCTTGGCGACGAGGGGCAGCGAGGGCGGGGGGACCGCTCCGGTCGCGGTGTCGGTGGTCATCCCGGCACACGATGCAGCGGAGCACCTCGATGTCTGCCTGGCCCACCTGGCGCGCTCGCAGGTCGCGCCGCTCGAGGTCATCGTGGTCGACGACGGCTCCAGCGATCACACCGCGGCCGTCGCTCGCCGGCACGGTGCCACCGTGCTGTCGACCGGCATCCGGCGCGGCCCGGCGCACGCGCGCAACCTGGGCAGCGCCGTGGCCCGCGGCGAGATCCTTTTCTTCATCGACTCGGACGTCTGCGTGCGCCCCGACACCGTCGCCCGGGTCGCCGACTCGTTCGCCGACGATCCGGCGCTGGACGCCTTGATCGGCTCCTATGACGACTCCCCGGAGGCCGGCGATTTTCTCTCGCAGTACAAGAACCTCATGCACTGCTTCACCCACCAGACCGGCCGGCGCGAGGCCTCCACATTCTGGAGCGGCTGCGGGGCGATCCGCCGCGAGCTGCTCCTCGCCCACAGCGGCTTCGCCGAGGGCTACGACCGGCCGGCGATCGAGGACATCGAGCTCGGCTACCGCCTGGTCACGGCGCGGCGCAAGCTGGTCCTCGACCGCGACCTGCTCGTCAAGCACTTGAAGCGCTGGACCCTCTGGGGCCTGGTCAAGACCGACATCCTCGACCGCGGCATCCCCTGGACCGAGCTGATCCTGCGCGACGGCCACATGCCCGACGACCTGAACGTCCAGCTGAGCCAGCGTGTGAGCGTCGCGCTCGCGCTGCTGCTCGTCGGCATGGCGGCGGTCGCGGCAGTGCTCTGGCAGGGTGCCTTCCTGACGCCGCTGATCGCCCTGGTGTTCTTCCTTCTCTGCCGCTTCTGGGCGGACGAGAGCGAGCCCGAGCCGACGGCGAAGCGCACCCTGGCTTTGACCGGGGTCGTCGCGGTCATCGCCTGGCTCGCCTGGCTGCAATCGATGACCGCGCTGATCCCGCCGCTGCTGCTCGGGGTCCTGGTCGTCGTGCTGCGCCACCGCTACGCCTACCCGCCGGCGCGCCAGCGCAGCGTCAGGCGCTTCCTGCTCGGGCTCTGGGTGCTGCTCGCCGCGCTGCTCTGCCTCTCCTACCTGCCCAACCACCTCCTCGTCCTCTCGATCTGCCTGGCGGCGCTGGCGCTGATCGCCCTGAACAACCAGTTCTTCCTGTTCCTCGCGGCGCGCCGGGGCCGGCTGTTCGCCCTGGCGGCGATTCCCTTCCAGCTCCTCTACCACTTCTACTGCGGGGTCGCCTTCCTCGTCGGCTCGGTGCGCTTCTGGTGGAAGAGCACGGGGCGCGCAGCGCGGCCCGAGACCACCGCCCTACCCGTCGGCGACGAGCCGCTGGCGCGGCACGGCTGACGCTCCCTCGAGCGTCACACTACACCCCCGTCGTCCGGACGGGTCGCACGCCACCGTCCCCCCACGACGCGCCGCCGCTCCCCGCAAGGCCCCAACCGGCCCAGGCCACGGGTCGCCGGATGCGCTCGGCGCATCGCGCGAGAGGTCGACGCGCCGGGCGCCCGGGCTCGAGCACCCTCCACGCGAGCTCGGCCAGGGCGACGGGCCGCCCGCGGCCCGGCATGCCGCTCGACACCGGCGCCGAGCCGATCAGACGGCCGCAGGAGCGCTCCAGGCAAATCGCCCGGCAGCCCCTTGCTTGAGCTAAACGAACGTTTTAAACATTCGTTTCGTGGCGCACCCCGAACCCACGCCCCACCTGGTGGACACCCGCGAGCGGCTGCTTTCGGCGGCGACCTCCCTGTTCGCCGCGCGCGGCTTCCACGGCACGACGATGCGCGAGATCGCGCAGGGCGCGGGGGCGAACCTCGCGGCGGCCAACTACTACTTCGGCTCCAAGGAGGCGCTCTACCTCGAGGTGCTGCGCAAGCAGTTCGCCGAGGTGCGCGCCCGCCTCGCGCTGCAGGACAGCGCCGTGGAAGCCGCGAAGCTCGCTCGGCTGCGCCGCGACGAGGTCGTGGCGATCCTGCGGCGCCGCATCACGGCCATGCTCGAGCTGCTGCTCGGGCCGCCGCCCGCCCTGCACGCGACCCTGATGATACGCGAGATGACCGATCCGAGCGCGGCGCTGCCGGCGGTCGTCGCCGAGTTCATGGTGCCGCAGATCGAGGAGATGAAGGTGGTCGTCGAGCGGCTCGCGCCGGGGCTGGCCCAGGCGGAGGTCGAGCGCTGCATCTTCGCGGTCGTCGGCCAGATCCTCTACTACTGCGTGTCGCGTCCGGCGCTGCTGCTCATGCAGCGGCGCAGCGAGTACCCACGGGGCTTCGCGCGGCAGATCGCAGAGCACATCACCGAGTTCTCGCTGGGTGGCCTGGAGCGGCTCGCCGCCCGGCGCACGAGGGGTCGTCATGCGACATGAGCTCCGCCGGGGCGCGGCTGCGCTCGTGATCCTCTCCCAGGTCGCGGGCTGCGGGGCTTGGAGCTTTCTCACCCGCCCCGAGGGAAACGGCGGCTGGAGCGCCGCAGAGCGGCGCGAAGAGCTCGCCAAGGCCGCGGTGGCGGCCGGCGTCGACCTCGACGGCGGCTCGCCGCCGGGATCGGCCCCGCTGGCCGCGATCGCACCGGCAGGCCCCTCCGCGACGGACGGCCGTCCCGAGCCGGGCGCGAGCGCAGGCTCGAGCTCCGCGGGCAGCGCTCCCGGTGGGCCCGCCACGAGCGCCGGCACGCGGCCCGGCGAGGGCGTTGCCCCTGCGGACCGACTCGACCTGCCCGGCGCGCTCGCCCTGGCATCGAGCGGCAACCGGCGCATCGCCGCCGCGGCCCGCCAGGTCGAGGCCACCGCCGAGCACGTCATGGACGTCCGCGGACGCCTGCTCCCCGCGACCAGCTCCAACGCACGCTACACCTGGTACAGCGACGCGCAGACCACCAACGTGGACTTCCCCGCGGGCCTGCTGCCGCCGGGCACGACCATCCCGGTGGTCAAGGTGCGCGACGCGGAGAACGGCACCGTGAACGCGACGGTCAGCGTGCCGATCGACCTGACCGGCGAGCTGCGCCACTCGCTCGCCGCCGCACAGGCCGGCTACCGCGGCGAGCGGGCGCGCCTGTGGGCGATCACCCTCGAGCAGCAGCTCGCGGTGGTGCGTGCCTACTTCGACCTGCTCGAGGCGCTGCGCCTGCGCGAGGTCACCGAGCAGACCGCCGCCGTCTATCGCGAGCAGGTGGGGATCGCGCAGGAGCGCTATCGCAACGGGCGGCTGACCAAGAACGACCTGCTCACCTTCGAGGTCGCCCTGCGCGACGCCGAGCAGCGCCTGCTGCAGCGTGCGCTGGAGATCGACCGCGCCCGCTGGGCGCTCAACGACGCGATCGGCGTCGAGGTCGACCGCGGCGCCCGGCTCGCCGACGTCCACTCGCGGCCCGCGCTGCCTTCGGTCGAGGAGTCCCTGCGCCTGACCTACGAGCACAACCCGGTGCTGGTCGCGCTGGTCGAGGAGCAGCAGCGTCTCGAGGAGACCGCGACCGCGCTGGCCCGCGCCCGGCTGCCGCGCTTCGGCGCCGGCGGCGCGGTGGACTACCAGAGCTCCGACCTGCTCTCCCCACCGCAGATCGGCTCGGGGTTCGTCGGCTTCACCTGGGACATGGGCACCGACCTGCGCCGCGAGGCGCAGATCAGTGCGGCGCGCATCGAGGCGGAGCGCAACCGGATCGAGATCGAGCGCCAGATGCGCGAGCTCGAGACGGCCGTGCGCACCGCGCGGCGCGCCGCCGAGGAGCGGCTGGCCGCCTACGCCACGGCCCAGGTCTCGGTCGGGCAGGCCGAGGAGAACCTGCGCATCCGGCAGCAGCAGTTCGACGTCGGCCGCGCGCAGAGCGACGACGTCCTGCTGGCGAGCTCTCTGCGCGCCCAGCAGAGGGCGACGCTCGCCTCGGCGCTCTACCAGGCGCACACGCGGCGCGCCGAGCTGCAGCGCCTGATGGGACTGCCGATCGAGGAGCTCGCCGGCGACCAGCCCGGGCGAGCCGAGCCCGACCGCGGCGGTGCCCGCGTAGTGGAGTGAGAGAATGAGAAGCAAGATCGTCGTGCTGCTGATCGTTCTGGGCGCCGCCGGGGGTGGCATCGCCCTGTGGAACGCGCGCCGCGAGGGCCGGGAGAAGCACTTCACCGGCTTCGTCGAGGGCGAGGAGCGGGTGATCCGCGCCGAGGTCGCGGCGCGGGCCCTGGAGATCCCGTTCGGCGAGGGTGCGGCGGTGCCGGCCTCCGCGGTCGTCGCCCACCTCGACCCCGCGGACATCGAGGCGAAGGTCCGGTCGCGCCAGGAGGAGCTCGCCGTGACCGATGCCGAGATCGCTGCGCAGGAGGAGCGCTTGAAGCTGGTCGCCGCGACCTGGCCGCGCGACGTGCGGGCGCGTCAGGCAGAGGTCGAGCAGGCGGCGTCGGCCGCGCGGCTCGCCGAGCAGAGCTTCGCCCGCGAGCAGCAGCTGGCGCGCACCGGCGCGAGTACGGCGCAGCAGCTCGACGACGCGAGCGCCCGTCGCGACCAGGCGACCAGCGCGCTCGACCGGGCCCGCGACGTGCTGGCACGCACCCAGGCCGAGGAGACCAACATCGCGCTCGCCAGCCGCCAGCTCGAGGCGGCGCGACGCAAGCGCGATCTGATCGTCGCGCAGCTCGCCGAGCTCGCCGTCGCGCGCCAGAAGTACGACGTGCGCGCGCCAGCGGTGCCCACCGTCGTCCAGACGCAGCTGCTGTGGCCGGGAGAGCTCGCCCAGCCGGGCACACCCATCGTGTCGGTCCTGGACCCGCGCGACAAGTACGTGCAGATCTACGTCCCGGTGGCCGACGTCTCGCGCGTTCGCGTCGGCCGCCGGGTCGAGATCGAGCTCGACAGCACGCCGGGCGAGCGCTTCCCCGGAGAGGTGAGCTTCGTCGCCGACCAGGCCAACTTCACCCCGGAGAAGATCGAGACGCGCAGCGACCGCATGGGCCAGGTCTACCGCGCCAAGGTGCGCATCCTCGAGGGTGCGGAGCGGCTGCAGCCCGGCACCGAGGGCAACGTCTACCTGGTCCAGGAGGGGCACGACGGCAAGGCCGCTCTGGGCGGCATCACGCCGCAGGCGGACTGGTCGGTGGCCCGGGCGGACGCGGGAGCGCGATGAGCCGCGCGGCCGACAGCGCCTCCGAGCCGGCCGCGGGCGCGCACCGAGCAGCGCCACGGACCTCGGGCGCGGCCGTGCCGGAGATCCGCCTGCGCGGTCTGGCCAAGCGTTTCGGGGAGCACGCGGCGCTGCGCGGCATCGACCTGCAGGTGTCCGGCCCGCAGATCCTCGGCGTCGTCGGCCCGGACGGCGCCGGCAAGACGACGCTCCTGCGCTCCATCACCGGGCTGCTCGAGATCGAAGCGGAGGAGGCGTCGGTTCTGGGCCACGACCTGCGGGGCGACGTGACGGCGTTGAAGCGGGAGCTCGGCTACGTGCCGCAGGTGTTCAGCCTCTACCGCGACCTGTCGATCCTCGAGAACCTGCAGGTGACGGCACGCCTGCACCGCATCGCGCACGCCGAGCTGCTGCGCCGCGTGACGCCGCTGCTCGAGCGCACCGGCCTGGCACCGTTCGGCGACCGCCTCGCCGGCGACCTCTCGGGTGGCATGAAGCAGAAGCTCGCGGTGATCAGCGCTCTCCTCCCCCAGCCGCGCCTGCTGGTCCTCGACGAGCCGACCGCCGGCGTCGACGTCGTCGCGCGCGACGAGATCTGGGCGGTCCTGCAGGAGCGCAAGCGCGAGGTGCTGATCCTGGTCAGCACGAGCTACCTCGAGGAGGTCGACGCCTGCGACCGGCTGCTCTACCTCGACGCCGGGCGCGTCGTCGCCACGGGCACGCCGGCCGCCCTGCGCGCCCTGGTGCCGCTCGAGCTCTACCGCGCCTGGGGCGAGGATCCGCGCGCCATCGCGCGGGCCGCGCGACAGATCGACTACGTCGACGGCGCGCGGGCCATGGGGAGCTTCGCGCGCATCGAGGTGCGGCGCGACC
>CAZGUU010000009.1:0-35071 GCA_964529315.1 uncultured Enterobacteriaceae bacterium | reverse complement strand
GGCGGCCGCTGGCTCGAGCCCAGCGAGGTCGAACCGGCCGAGCCCGGCGTGCTGCCACGCGTGGCGGGGCGCTCTGCGGCGCCGGGCGGAGAGAGTGCGGTGGGGCCAGGCACGGAGCGTGGCGGGTGAGCGGGGCGGGGCGCGGCGCGGCGTGGAGAGAGGGATACGCGATCCTCGAGGAGCGCCTGGCCGCCGTCCCGGCCCTGCTGCAGCGCGCCCTGTGCGAGGCATCCGTCGCCGCGCCCTGGCCGGAGGGCGGCGCCTTTCGCCAGGTGGTCGCGACCGGTGTCGGAACCTCGGCCGCCCACGCGCGCTTTCTCGTCAGCGTGCTGCAGGAGGCGGACGTGCCGGCGCGCTTTGCGCCGTTGAGCGCGTTTCTCGCGCCGCCTGCGGCGGGGGCGGCGGAGGACCTGCTCGTGGTCTTCTCGCAGGGCGTCTCGCCCAACGCGCGCATCGCGCTGGCGCATTCGCAAGCCTGGCGGGCAGCTTGCCTGGTCACGGCGGCCTCCGAGAGCGACGCGCCGGCGGCTGGGAAGTGGGGTGATCGGGATCTGCACGACCTGCCCTGCGCGGCGCTCGGCGAGCGCCGCGCCGCGCTGGCCGGCCTGCGCGCGGCCGGCGTGCGAATCGTCGGGTGCGCGGGGGGCGAGGAGTACGGGACGCTGGTGCGGGTGCGCGGCGCTCTGCTCGGCTACGCCGCCGCGCTCGGCTTCGCGGCGGCGCTGCTGCGGGCGGGTGGCCGAGAGCCCGCCTGGACGCGGGTGGATCCGGCCGAGGTGAGCGGCCGGGTCGCCGGTGCGCGCGCCCGTCTCGATTGCGAGCTCGTGGATCTCGATGCGAGCGCTCTGCGCCGCGGGCTCGCGCTGCTCGCAAGCGGGGTCCACCTCGAGCGGATCGAGAACCTGCGCCGCCTGGTGCTCGAGGGCATGCTGCTCGCGGCGCCGCCGCTCTGGGACCTGCTCGACCTGGCGCACGGGCCCTTCCAGCAGGCGTTCTCCGGCCGGGCGACCCTGGTCGCGCTGGCGCGGGCCGATGCGCCCGGGGAGCCCGAGCTGCTCGAGCGCCTGGCCGCGATGCTCGAGCCGGCGCGCCACCGCCTCTTTTGCGTGACGACCCACCTTCCCGGCGCGCTGGCGATCTTCGAGCACGAGGCGCTGTTCGCCGCCCTCGTGCTGCGCTTCCTTGCGGCGCGCCACGTCGACCAGGTGCGCTGGCCCGGCCGGGGCGCCGACGCATCGCTGTACGCCGTCGGGCCGGAGATCGTCGAGCGCTGCGGCCGCGCGCCTTCACCGGACGCCGCACCCGTGCCGCAGGTGCTCCCGTCGGGGTTGCCGGCCGGGGTGCTCGAGGACCTCACCTGGCCCGAGGTCGATCGCCGGCTGGCGAGCGGATGTCGTACCGCCCTGCTGCCGCTCGGCTCGACCGAGCAGCACGGTCCGCATCTGGTGCTGGCCGCGGACACGAGGATCGCCGCCGACCTCGCGCGCCGGCTCTGCGCGCGGCGTCGCGAGGCGATCGCGCTGGCCGCGCTCGCGCTGGGCTGCGCGGCGGAGCACCTCGCGTTTCCCGGCACGCTCAGCCTGCGCGAGGCGACGCTGCGCGCGGTGCTCTGCGACGTGGCGCGCTCGCTGGCGCGGCACGGCTTTCGCCGGCTGGTGATCTTCTCGGCGCACGGCGGCAACCGGCGTGCCCTCGAGGGCGCCCCGGCCGACCTGCGTGCGGCCGCGGCGGAGCTCGAGGTGCTCGTCCTGCCCGGCCCGGAGAGCCCGACCGTGAGCCGCGCGCTGCTCGGCGAGGCCGGGCGACTCGGTGTCTCGCCGCGAGCCGCCGGGCAGCACGCCGGCGAGCTCGAGACCTCGATCCTGCTCGGCATCGCGCCGTGGGCCGTGCGCACCAGAGGGCTCGAAGCGGGGCTGATCGAGACCGATCTGGACTCGGAGCGGCTCTTCTATCCGGACCTGCGCGCGAATGCGCGCGACGGTACCGTCGGCGATCCGCGGCCGGCGAGCGCACGGCACGCCGAGGCCTACCTCGAGGTTTGGGTCGAGACGTTGCTCGCCGAATGGGGCGAGGCCGAGAGGCGTGCGGGGGACAGCTCGAAGCACACGAAGGGGAGGTAGAGCGAGTAGTAGAGGTGGTTGGGCAGGATGCGCAGCGCCCAGGCCGCGTCGAGATCCGCGGCGAGGATCAACGCATCCGAGATCGCCCAGAGCGCGTAGTAGAGCGCGACGTAGCCGGCGATCGCCTGCAGCCCACGCCGCAGCGGTGCGGAGAGGGCGGCGCCGCTCGCCGGGATCAGGCGCGCGCGCAGCCACAGGGCCATGGCGAGGAAGGCGAGCTCGTAGACGAGCCAGAGCGTCTGCTCGGGAAGGCTCGCGAACAGCTCGCGCAGCGCGCGGTCGACCGCCCAGGCGAGCAGCGGCACGATGACGGTCCAAGCCGCGGCCTCGCGTGCCGCCCGGCGAACCGAGCCATCCGGCCGCGTAAAATAGAACAACAGCAAGAAGACCCGGAAGTCGCCCAGCAGGACGAAGGCGAGCAGGACGGCCGTACCGGCTGGAGCCTCGGCGATGCCGAGCCAGCGCAGCAGCGGGCCGGTCGCCAGCGGATCGAGGATCGTCTCGATGCCGAAGGCCACCGCGTAGCGGTAGACGAAGCGCGTGCCGGCGTCGGGGTGCCGGGCCGTGGCGCGGCCGCGCGCGGTGAGCAGTAGGTAGGCCAGCAGGAGCAGCGGAGCGACCCACAGGGCGTAGACCGCTTGGGTGTCGCTGCGGTAGAGGTCGAGGAAGGTCGCTTCCATCACGTCGGCTGGGCCGTCGATGACCGCGTGGTTGCGGGCTGGGCCGCTCGCGGGTTAGCGGTGGACTCGGCGAGGGCGTCTCGCTCGTTCGGCAGGCGCGGCGCGGCTCGCCCGCGGGACCAGGGGGTCGAGTCCATCTGCCGAGTTTCATACGCCCACCGGGCTGGCCGGGTCCAGGCCGGCGGCGTCGTGCGGCCGAGCCCGGCCGGCGCCGAGCTGTGCCGGTCCGGCGCCGGCCGGGCCGAGCCCGCGCGCGGGGCTTCGAGGGAGGGAGGCGAGCATGGCCGACAAGACGCTGTTCGAGCGCATCATCGCGCGCGAGATACCCGCGACCGTGGTCTACGAGGACGACGCCTGCGTCGCCTTCCGCGACCTCAATCCGCAGGCGCCGACCCACGTGCTGGTCGTGCCGCGCAAGCCGATCTCGGGCATCGCCGCCGCGGCCGAGGAGGACCGCGACCTGCTGGGCCGCCTGCTGCTCGCCGCGGCCGAGGTCGCCCGGCGCGAAGGTCTCGGGCAGGGCTACCGTCTGGTGATCAACGACGGTCCGCACGCCGGGCAGAGCGTCGACCATCTCCACGTGCACCTGATCGGCGGCAAGCCGATGGGCTGGCCGCCGTTCCCTCGCTGATGCGGCCGGCGCCGGGCGCGCGGCGAGCTGGCCGCGTGGCGCCTCTGTCAGCCAGCCTCGCGCTGGGTGCAGCCGTGACCATCGGCCTGCTCGGCGGCGGCTGCTCGCGCGCCGGCACGAGCGACATGGCGGGGGGCGACGCGGCTCGCGGTGCTGCGGTATTCGCCCTGGCCGGCGGATGTGGCTGCCACACGCCCAAGGAGGGGCCGGTGGGCGCCGGCGGCGTGGAGATCGACACCCCGCTCGGCACCTTCTACTCGAGCAACATCACCAGCGACGTGCGCACCGGCATAGGGGCCTGGTCCGACGCCGAGCTCGAGCGGGCAATCCGCGGCGGCCTGCTGCGCGACGGCTCCGCCGAGGCGCCGGTCATGCCCTACCCAGCGTACGCCGGCATGGCCGACCAGGACCTGCGCGACCTGATCGCGTATCTGCGCACGCTGCCGGCCGTGGCCCGCGAGCGACGGCCCGACGTGGTGCCGCTGCCGCTGCCGCGCCTCGCCTACCGCGTCTGGCGGCTGCTCTTCGCCGGAGGTGGGCCGGCTCCCGCGCAGGCTCCGGCCGGCGGCGTGGAGCGCGGCAGGTACTTGACGGCTCACGTCGCGATCTGTGGCGATTGCCACACGCCGCGCAACCGGCTCGGCGTGCCGAGCGCTGCGCTCTACCTGGCCGGGGTCGCCAAGGCGCCGCAGGTCGCCTTCGCGCCCAACATCACGCCCGATCCCGAGACGGGCATCGGCGGCTGGGATGCGGACGAGGTGGCGCACCTGCTCGCGACGGGGCTGAAGCCCGACTTCGACGATGTCCAGGGCCGCATGGCCGAGGTGGTCGAGGGTGTGGGGGGCGCGCCGGGCTACGCACGCGCCCCCGAGGCCGACCTGCGATCGATCGCCGCCTACCTGAGAACCGTCCCGCCGATTCGTCACGCGGTGAAGCGCAAGCAGCAGGAGCGGGAGGAGGCGCCGTGAGGCGCGCCGGGCCGCAGGGCTTGCGCGGCGCACCCGCCGCAGCGAGAAGGGAGGCGCGGGCCGAAGTGGCCCCGGAAGCAGGAGGATCGCGATGCGACGGACGGCTCCAAGACGTGTGACGTGGCTGGCGGCGGCCGTGGCCTTGCCTGCCGTGCTGGGCCTACTGGCGGATGGCGCTCGCTCGGCAGCCGACCAGGGCCACGATCATGCCGCATCGCTGCCGCCCGGACCGATCCGCGACCGCCACGAGCTGATGGAGGGTGTGGGCAAGAGTGCCAAGGCGATCGGCGCGGCGCTGAAGGCGGGCAAGCCGGCGGAAGCGGCCGCCCCAGCCGCCGAGATCGCCGCCGCGGTCGGCCGCTTCGTCACCCTCTTCCCGGCGGGAAGCGAGGGGCACGGCTCGCGCGCCAAGCCGCAGGTGTGGACCGAGCGCCAGAAGTTCGACGAGCTGGCGGGCCAGCTCGAGACCCGTGCCCGAGCGCTCTCGACGGCAGCGGCCAGCGGCGGCGACGTCAAGGCGACCAGCGACGCCCTGTGGAAGGCCTGCAAGGCCTGCCACGACGAGTTCCGCGTGCCGAAGGAAGGGGAGTGAGGGCGGGGCGGGTTGCTCGGTGGATGTGACCTCCGATCGGATGGAGGCGCTGCCCCGCATGCGGTCGCTTCGTGTGCCGGCGGCCGCCTCGCTTGCCGGGTGGCCGCTCTGGCCGCGGGGCGTGCCCGGCCGCCTCGCGTGCCGCGCCGCAGCCCCCATGCGCAGTGGATGCCCGGGCGGCAGCCGTCTACATTGACGCCGCCATGGTGGTGAACGGCCTCCCGGACGGCGGTGCGTTTGCCGCGCCGCTGCGCGTGGCGCTCGAGGTGCGCTCGCTGGATCGCGGCGGCCTGGAGCGGGTCGTCGCCGAGCTCGTGCGCGGGCTGCCGGCGTACGGCATCGCGCCGCTGGTCGTCTGCACGGAGCAGGGTGGCGAGCAGGCCGACCGCTTGCGGAGCGAGGGGCACCGCGTCGAGGTGCTCTCGGGCGAGCACCGCGAGGTCGAGCTCGGGCTGATCCTCGACCGATACGGCGTGCAGCTCTTGAACCCCCATTACTCGAGCCTGGGGACGCCCGTGGCCGCCGAGCGTCGCATCCCCGTCGTGGTCACGCTGCACAACGCCTACGCCTGGCTCGGCGCGGCGCTGTTCGACGAGCTACGCGCGTTGGACGAGCACGTCGCGGGCTATCTCGCCGTGTCGCGGTCGGTCGCCGAGTTCTGCGCGCGACGCTTCCACATCGAGCCGCGGCGCATCGCCGTGGTGCGCAACGGCGTGCCCGCGGCGGGCGTGGTCGCGAGCGAGGCCGAGCGCCGACGCCTGCGTGCCGAGCTCGGGTTGGATCCCGCCGCCGAGCTGGTCGTGCAGGTCGCGAGCGTCAATCGCATCAAGTGCCAGCTCGCCCTGGTGGACGCGGTGGCCGCGTTGCGCGACGCCCGGCCCCGGCTGGTCGCGTGGATCGCTGGGCCCGAAACGGAGGCGGATTACGCCGCAACGGTGCGCCGGCGCATCGCCGACCAGGGCCTCGAAGGCCGGGTCGTGCTGCTCGGCGAGCGCGACGACGTCGCGCGGCTGCTCGGGGCGGCCGACGTCTTCGCCCTGCCCTCGGTGCTCGAGGGACTGAGCCTGTCGGCGCTCGAGGCGCTGCACGCGGGTGTGCCCGCGGTGCTCACCCGGACCGGAGATGCCGGCTTCCTGCTCGGCCTGGAGACCGCTGAAGGCGCTGCGGTGGCACCGTTCGGGCCGCTGCCCGGCGCCTTGATCGATGGTCCTACAGTCGACCCATGGGCCGTGGATTGGCGGTCGCTGCGCGAGATTGCCGGGGCCGAGCACCCGCCGCACGCACCGGCCTTGACCGAGGCCCTGGCCGCCGTGCTCGACGATCGCGACGCGTGCCGCGCGGCGGCGCGAGGGGGGGGCGCGCCGCCGCGCCGCTTGGCCCCCGCGCCTTGGGGCCGCGCCCCGGCCTGGGTGCACCGGCGCGCGGCGCCACACCGGGGGTGGGCCAAGGCTCGCGAGCTCGCCGACTCCCTGGCCGAGGAGCGCCGTCGCGCGGCCGAGCTGCGCGCCGACCTCGCGCGGATCGCCCAGGGCGTGCCGAGCATCGCTGCGGGCGTCGACGAGGTGCGGCGGGTGGTCGCCGCGGAGCTGCCGGCGACCCGGCGGGGTGTGCAGCAGAGCCTCGAGCTCCAGGGGCGAGTCCTCCAGGTGGCGACGCGCACGCTGGACAAGCTGCGCCTCAAGCACCGCGCCGGCCAGGCGCTTCGCGCGATCACCGCACGGATCGCGGGGGGCGCGGGCCCACAGGCCACGCCGGGGACGGCCGCCGAGGGGCGAGCGCGCCCTGCGCCAGCCTCGCGCAACGCAGCGCACGGCCACGTCGCTGGGACCTACGGCGCATCGCGGCCCGGGGGTCTGGCGCCGCTGCCGCGCCCGACCCACTGGCTCCTGCTCGCGGTGGTGCCCTTCGACGACATCGGCGGAGCGCAGCGCAGCGCCCAGCTCGCCCGGGCGCTGCGCGCGCGCGGCGACCTGGTCACGTACGCCGCGCGCTTCCCGCGAGCCGAGTCGGCCGACCTGGGTCTGCGTGCCGACCTGCCCGGCCTCGAGGTGATTCCGTGGAGCGTCGACGACTTGCGCGACTGGCTGCGCGCGCGCGACGAGCACGTGCGCGTCCTGCTCGAGGTGCCCGACGCGCAGGCGCTCGAGCTCGTGCGCTTCGCGCGCGAGCAAGGCGCCCGCGTGATCTACGACAAGATCGACGCCTGGGAAGCGTGCGCCTGGGCGAGCTGGTTCGATCCCGAGGTCGAGCGGGCGGTGATCGCCGTGAGCGACGACCTGGCCGCGTCGGCGCGGCTCCTGCAGCGGCGCCTCGAGGAGCTCGCCCCGGGCCGGCCGGTGCACCTGGTGCCCAACGCGGTCGATCGGGAGGTGTTCCCGGGGCCCGGCGGGACCGAGGCCGGAGGGGGCGTGCCCTCCGACCTGGTGCGGGGCGAGCGCACGCTGGTCTACGCGGGCTCGCTGTGGGGCGACTGGTTCGACTGGGATCTGGTCGCCGGCCTGGCGCAGGCGCGACCGGCGTGGAGCATCGGTCTGATCGGCGACCCGCCGCGCGAGACGCCGCTGCCGCTGCCGGCCAACGTCCACCTGCTCGGTCTGAAGCCCCAGGCGGAGCTGGCCTCGTACTATGCCGCGGCCGATGCCTGCCTGATCCCGTTTGCCCCCTCGCCAGTGGTCGACGCCGTGAACCCGCTCAAGGTCTACGAGTACCTCGCCATGCACCGGCCGGTCGTCGCCACGGCGATGCCCGAGCTGCACGGCCTGCCGCACGTCTTCACCGCGTCGGACGCGGCGCAGGCCGTCGCCGCCGTGGAGCGGGCCGCCGCGACACCGCCCCCCGCCGCGCAGATCGAAGCCTTCCTCGCCGACGCCACCTGGGACGCGCGCGCCGCGACGCTCGACGCGCTCGGCGAGCGGCCGACCATCGCGGTGATCGTTCTGTGCTACGACAACGCCGACGTCATCGGGCGCTGCGTGGACTCGCTCCTGCACTGGCGCGGCACCGCCGGCTACCGCGTGGTGGTGGTCGACAACGGCAGCACCGACGGCTCGCTCGAGCTGCTCGGCGAGCGCGAGAGGCGCGGCGAGATCGAGCTCGTGCGCAACACGCACAACGGCTGCTCCTCGGGCCGCAACCTGGGCCTTCGCTCGACCCGCAGCGAGATCGTCGTCTTCCTCGACAGCGACCAGTGGGCGCTGCACGAGGGCTGGCTCGACCCGGCACTCGAGATCCTGCGCGAGCGCCGCGACGTCGGTGCCGTGGCGTGGAACGCCGGGTGGTTCGACCCGGGGAGCGGGCGCGGGCCGATCGTCGACTACCTGCCGGCGCGAGGCATGACCGGGCGATACGTCGGCGCGCGCTACCGCACGGACGTCGCCTACCTGGCCACCTCTGGATTCGTCTCCCTGCGCGCCGTGCTCGCAAAGACCGCCGGATTCGACGAGCGCTACGACCCGACCTGCTTCGAGGACACCGACCTCTCCTTCCAGATCAAGGCGGCGGGCTACGAGATCGCCTACTGCCCGTGGATCGGCCTGGGCCACCGGCCGCACCGCATGACCGGTGCGCTCGGCGGCTACGACGGCTACCGGGAGCGCAACGAGCGCTACTTCCTCGAGAAGTGGCACGACCGCCCCGATCTGTTCTTCGGCGTGCCGGACCTCGGCTGAGATACCGGTGCAGGTGACGGCGAGGGGTCTGGCGACGCGCCCGGCGAGGGGCGCGCTGTGCGGCTCACGTGCCCTGGCGGTCCGGCGCCCCGGGTACGGCAGTCTGGGCCTGTGACGACAGGCCTCCTTGTCCCTCACGCCGGGCGCCGCCCTGGGGATTCCTCTCGATCCGAAAGCTGGAGGCGGTGTCTCGATCTCGGAGGAGCCAGCCGTACATCTTCTTGCCCGCCGGCGAGGAGAAGCGCAGCTTCTCTGGTCACTTAGGCACTTCTCATCGCGGTGCCACTGGCCCGTGAGTGGCATGGTCCGTGCGTCGCGTGCCCTTGGTGCGCACCAGCGACGGCAACCGGGAGCCCTCTCGGGCGATCGAGCCCCCGCGACGCTGCCTCGAGTACGCATGAATCAGCGGCTGCAGGCGCGGCGCTTGCCCCGCTGGCGGCTGCCTCGCTTCGGGGTACGCTACCAGGAGAAAGGACGAGGTGAGACATGGCCCGCACGGATCACTTGAGGGTGCAGCACGAGAGGCTCCTTGCCCCGGCATCCGAGATCGACCGGATGATCAAGGCGGGGAACCTGGCCGGCTCGGCGAACGACATCCGCCTGAAGATCTCGGCCATGATGGGGCTCTTGCAGGTGCACCTCGCCGCCGAGGACAAGAGCCTCTATCCGGCGATGCTGGGCAGCGCCGATGAGAAGGCCAAGACGACGGCGAAGCGCTTCCTCGACGAGATGGGCGGGCTCGGGAAGACGGTCGCCGAGCACAATGCTCGGTGGACGGCGGCCTACATCTCCTCGAGCAACGGCTTTGCCCGGGAGTGGCAGGCCGTGCTCAAAGCACTGGGCGATCGCGTGCAGCGCGAGAACGCACAGCTCTATCCGCTCGCCGACGCGCTGTAGCCGAGCAGCCGCGCAGCGAGCGGTCCGTGGGCTGGGCGGAGCAGGAGTGGGTCAGCCGCGCGCGGCGCCGCGCAAGCCCCGGCCGTAGATCCGTGCCTCCCAGCCGGCGAGCTCCTTGATGGCCTGCAGCGGCAGGCTGAGCGCGAAGCGGCCGAGCAGGGCCAAGGCGACGAAGATCGTCAGCGGGTGGAGCAGACCCTTGCCCGAGTGCTTGCGCCAGTAGATCCAGGCGCCGTTGTGGAAGGTGTAGAGCGAGCGCAGGCGCTTTCGCCAGCCGGCCATGGTGCCGCCCTTGTGGTCCAGGTGCACCACCTCGGCCTCGGGCACGCAGTAGACCGCGTGGCCCGTGTCGTGGATGCGCTTGCAGTAGTCGGCGTCGATGAAGTGCCATAGGCGGCGGTCGAGCTCGCCGACCTGCTCGGCCACGGCGCGCGGGACCATGATCGAGGCGCTCGACACGTAGCCCGCGGGGTAGGGGGTGCGTGGGCTTCCGGGCTGCCACTGCAGGAGCTCGCGCTGCAGCAGGCCGCTCTCGGGGAAGAGCCGGTAGAGCCACGAGCGCTTGCCGACGAAGGCCGAGCGCAGCGAGGGCAGCGCCTTGATCGACGCCTGGACGGTGCGGTCCTCGTTGTACAGCACGCTGCCCGCAGCACCGACCTCGGGGTGTGCATCCAGGAAGTCGGCCATGGCATCGAGCGCGCCGGGCAGCATGATCGTGTCGCTGTTCAGCAGGTAGACGTAGCGCGTCGTGGAGTGGGCGATGGCCCAGTTGTTCGAGTAGGCGTAGCCGCGGTTCTCTGGATTCACCTCGAGGCGCGCCTGCGGGAAGCGCTCGCGCACCATCTCGGCGCTGCCGTCGCGCGAGGCGTCGTCGACCACGATCACCTCGAAGCTGCAACGAGTGGGGTGGGCGTAGATCGACTCGAGGCAGTCCGCCAGCAGGTCGCGAGCGTTGTAATTGGCGATGATCACCGCGACGTCGAGCGGGTGGCCCGCAGACGACGCGGCGGCCGGCGCTCGGCTCGGCTGCGAGGCTGCGCTGCTGCTGGTCTGGAACTCTTCGGCCATCGGCGGTGCGGTGGGCGGTGCCCGGCGGACGCGGCGCGAACCGGACGTTCGTCGTCTACCACTCCGTGCTTCCCGGCTCCAGACCGCGGCTCCACGCTCGGCTCTCGGCGTCACCGCGCGGTGCCAGGGCGAGCGCCGCGAAGACCAGCAAGGCGGGATAGGTGACGAACTGGTAGCGCGGCTGGCACTCGAGCACCATGTGGGCGAGCGTGGTGGCCGCGAGCGAGGCGAGCAGCAGGAAGCACACGGGGCTCGTCCCTCGCGCGCCCGCCGTCCGCAGGAGGCCGACCGTGGCCAGGAGCAGGACGAGCAGGTGCAGCCCCTGCGAGACGACGAAGAGCGCGGAACTCCAGCGCATCACCCGGTCGGCGCGCGCCGAGGCCCGCAAGGCGAGGGTGCTGAAGCCGGCGCCGTAGCTGCCGTCCTGCCAGAGCTTGCGGCCCTTGACCCAGGCGAGCCACAGGTAGGCGCGCGGATCCTGGACGATGCGCTCCCGTGCGCGTTGCATGGCGAAGCGATTTGCCTCCTCGAACGAGGCATTGCGGCAGAAGCTCGACCCGTCGGCCTCGTTCCAGCCGCCCAGCGAGCTCTGATTCGCGCCGACCATCAGCGAGTAGGCGAGGGCGCTCGAAGGGCTCTCGCCGTACACCCGATCGAGGAGCCCCAGGAAGCCGACGTCGACCAGGGCCATCGGCAGGAGGAGAAGGGCGATCCGTGGCACGCTGCGGGTCGTCGGTGGGCGGAACAGCAGGATCGTCGCTGCGGCCGCTGCGCTGGCCGTCAGGGTCGCGCTGCGCACGACGAACGAGACGCCCAGGCAGACCCCTGCCGATGCGGTCAGCGCCAGCGCGTGACGCGACGCCGAGAAGCTGCGCGCCAGCAGCAGCCAGGTGAGCAGGAGCGCGAGCAGAGCCAGGTGCTCGGAGGCGAGCACGCTGCTCAGCATGAGCTGCGCAGGCCAGAGCACGAAGAGCAGCGTGGCCAGGCGAGCAGGAAGCTCGCCCACCGCCTCGGCCACGAATCGGTAGAAGACCACGGCGGATGCCGCACCGCACAGCAGGCCGGCGAGCTCGCCGATCATTACGGAGGGCGAGAGCAGCGCGTAGACCGCGCCCAACGCGAACGGGTAGCCCCAGGCCGCGAGCCGCCCGCAGTGGAAGCCGAGGCTCAAGGGCTCGCCGCGGGCAAACCGCTGCGCCAGGTCGTGATACCACTCGAAGTCGGAGATCGGTTCCGTTGGCACGGCGGCGATCCAGGCCGCACGGCTCAGCGCGAGCAGCCCCACTGCCGCCAAGAGGAACCCGCGCGGCCCGATCGTCCGCAGGGGTGAGCGGGAGCCCCGGGCGAGCCAGGCGAGCGAGGCGAGCACCGCGGCCAGCCCGGCCGCGAGAAGTACCTTGGTGAGCGCGTGCTGCCGTGTGGCCCTGGGGTCCTGCGCCGCCGTCGCGGTGACCACGAGGAAGAAGATCCCCAGCCCGAAGGCGAGCGCGCGCGTGGCGAGCAGCTGAGCGCGGGACCACGGTGGCCCCGTGACTTCCGAAGACCTTTCCACGCGAGCCTCGTGCTTGTGCTCGAATCCGCAGTCGGGTGCAACCTGCGTCCGGGGGCGAGCCGACGTCGTGGGCGCCGGCTGTCGGGCGTAGCCCGCGCTCCGTGCGGTGTGTCGCTGCGTCTAGTAGGGAGCGCCCGATGCCGCACCGGAGTCCACGATGAGCCGTCCGTCGATTTCCGCTGCCGACGAGAAGGGGTCCTTCGTAGTGACTGGGCAGCGGGCGACGGCCTCGCCCGACTGGCGAGAGGAGCTGCAAGCTCTCGTGGCGGCTCACCCTGGCGCATCCGAGGTGGTCGTGTTCCCGCCGAGCATCGGTTGGCGCCTACCGTTTCTCTTTCAGCGCCCGCAGCAGATGGCGGTGGCGCTCGCCCGGAGCGGGTGCCTGGTGCTCTACTGCGAGCCCGACTATCCGGGCCGCCATCCCGACGGCTTCAGTCGAGTGGAGAATCGGCTGTATGTCGCCAACGTACCCCTCGACGTCTTCTCCGTGCTCGAGTCGCCCGTGGTCGTGGTGCTCGCCTACAGCGGGCAGCACCTGCACCATTTCCATCGGCCCCAGGTGGTCTATGACCACCTCGACAGCACCGATCTCGCCGAGATCCGCGCCGAGTTCCCGCGCGCACATCGTCTGCTGCTCGGGCGGGCAACCGTGGTCCTGGCCACGGCGACGCGGCTGTGGGAGGGGGCCGTGCGCGTACGCCCGGACGCGCTGCTCTCGCCCAATGCCGTGGACTTCGACTTCTTCCACGACGTGGCCGCCGGACGGAGGCCGCAAGTGCCCGAGGACCTCCGGCGGATCGCGGCGGCGAGCTCTTCGATCGTCGGCTACACCGGCGTGCTCTCCCGTGAGTGGGTCGACTACGAGCTGATCCGCGCGGCTGCAGCGGCTCTGCCCGACACCGCCTTCGTTCTCGTCGGGATCGACTACGACGGCTCGCTACGCGAGAGCCGCATCCTCGATTGCCCCAACGTCCACTGGCTCGGACCGCGGCCCTACGCTGCGCTGCCGGCCTACCTGGCCTGGTTCGATGCGGCGCTGATCCCGTTCGTGATCAACGAGCTGACGTGCGCATCGTCGCCCGTCAAGCTCTTCGAGTACCTGGCCGCGGCCGTTCCGACGGTGAGCACCGACCTGCCCGAGTGTCGCAAGTACCCGGCGGTGCTGCTCGCCGAGGGCCGTGAGCAGATCGCCGGTCGCATCGTCGAAGCTCTGCGCCGGCGGGCCGACCCGGCCTGGCGGGCGCAGGCCGAGGCGATCGCTCGAGCGAATACCTGGGAGGCGCGTGCGCGCCAGCTGCTCGATGCACTGCGCGAGGCCAGAGACCCGCAGTGCCAAGGCGAGCGGCTGCGCAGCCAGGTGGACCAGCTCGGCATGGTCGCAGGCGACGCCGAGAGTCTCGTCGCGGAGCAGCGCCGGGAGATCGCAACGCTGCGCGCTGCGGTTGCCGAGCGCGACCATCAGATCCGGCAACGCGAGCAGACGGCGCTCGGTCTGCAGGCGGCGCTGCGCAAGGAGGTCGCGAGCCGGCACGAGACCCTACCCAAGCTGCACGCCCAGATCGTCGAGCAAGAACGTCAGCTCGAGGCGGCGTGCGCCGAGCTCGAGCTCGAGCGACGGCGCGGCGCTCTGGCGGCCATCCGCCGCTCGTTCGGAGGCCCGTCGATGCGCCTGCAGCAGGTGATGCGTCACGCCCGGCGCGTGGCGATCGAGGCCCTGCAGAGGCCGATTGGGCGCTACGTCCCCTATGAGGTGCGCAGCCGGCTGCGCCGGGCGCTCGGTCTGGCGCCACGGCCGCTGCGCCAGGCCGAGCCGCTCGGCCCGGCACCCGTCGGCCAGCCAGACGGCCTGCCCACCACGGGCTACGACGTGATCTGCTTTCCGATCATCGCGTGGAGCTTCCGCTTCCAGCGCCCGCAGCAGCTCATGACGCAGCTGGCTCGCGCCGGCCACCGCGTGTTCTACTTGAACCCACAGAGCCTCCTCGAGGGCGAGCTCATCGCCGGCGACGGCCCCGAGCCGCGTGTCGCACCGATCGGAGAGAACCTCTTCGACGTGCGCCTTCCAGCGTGCGATCCGCTGAACCTCTACCAGGACACGCTCGACCCGGTGAACTGCGAGGCGATGTACTCGTCCCTCGTCGGTCTGGCGCACCGCTTCCGCATCGCGACCGCTGTCGCGATCGTGCAGCTGCCCTTCTGGGCCCACTTGGCGCTGCGTACCCGCGAGCTCGGCTGGAAGATCGTCTACGACTGCATGGACGAGCACGGAGGCTTCGAGTCGAACTCTGCGGGGATGGTGGCGCGAGAGCAGCGCCTGCTGGCCGCGAGCGACCACGTCCTGGCGAGCTCGCACGCTCTGCTCGAGAAGGTGCGCGGCGAGGCTCGCGGGGCGACCCTCGTGCCCAACGCTTGCGACTTTGCCCAGTTCTCACGCCCGCCCGAGCTGCTTGCGCTCCCAGCCGACCTGGCAGGGGCGACCCACCCGATCGTCGGCTACTACGGCGCCATCTCCGCCTGGTTCGACTTCGACCTGATTCGCCATGCGGCGCGGAGCCACCCCGAGTGGACGTTCGTCCTGATCGGCTCCACGTGGGGCGCCCCCCCTCACGACGACCTGCGGGATCTTCCGAACCTTCGCTTCCTCGGTGAGAAGCCCTACGCCGAGCTGCCCGCGTACCTGGCCCACTTCGACGTCGCGACCATCCCGTTTACGCTCTCGCCGCTCATCGAGGCGACGAGTCCGGTCAAGTTCTTCGAGTACCTCGCCGCCGGAAAGCCGGTCGTGGCGAGCGAGATCCCCGAGCTGGTGCCGCATCGGGATCTGGCGTGGCTGGCGCGTGGTGCGCCGGAGTTCACGCGGGCCATCGAGGAGGCCCTCGAGTGCACGGGGCCCGAGGACCGCGCCCGCCGCCGAGCCTTCGCCGCGCAGCACACATGGGCGGCGCGGCACGAGCTCGTGGGTCGCGCGATCGACGAGGTGTTCGGCCTGGTCAGCGTCATCGTCGTCACGTGGAACAACCTCGAGTACACGCGCCAGTGCATCGATGCGGTCTTGGCCGATGCGACGTGGCCTTGCCTCGAGCTCATCGTGGTCGACAATGCGTCCACCGATGGCACGGTCGAGTATCTCGAGGAGCTGGACCGCCGCGAACCCCGCGTCCGGGTCGTGCGCAATGCGGAGAATCGGGGCTTCGCGGCGGCCAACAATCAAGGCCTGGCGCTCGCGCGTGGCCGCTACGTCGTGCTGCTCAACAACGACACCGTGGTGACCCGCGGCTGGCTGGGTCGTCTCCTCCGCCACCTCGATGCCGACGAGCGGATCGGCCTGATCGGCCCGGTGACGAACAACGTGTGGAACGAGGCGCGCCAGGAGGCGGGCTACTCCGACCTAGCCGGGCTCGCCGAGTTCGCCGAGCGCTGGGCGTGGGAGCACGCCGGCAGGCTCTATCCGATCGCGGTGCTCGCCATGTACTGCGTCGCGGCGCGACGCGAGGTGGTCGAGCGCGTCGGGCCGCTCGACGAGGGCTTCGGCATCGGCATGTTCGAGGACGACGACTACGCGCATCGCGTGCGCGCCCTGGGCTACCGCGTCGTGTGCGCGGAGGAGGTCTACGTCCACCACGCGGGGCGGGCGAGCTTCGCCAAGCTCCCCGAGCCCCGTTACCTGGCCCTGCACGACGAGAACCGGCGCAGGTTCGAGGAGAAGTGGGGAATCACCTGGAAGCAGCACGGAGGAGATCGCCGGCAGACCCTGCTGTGGCGGGACCGGGTCGACGCCCTGCTCGCGGAGCACGCGGAGCACGCGGGGCGCGCGGGGCGCGCGGGGGTGGTGGTCTTCCCGCCGACCATCGGCTGGTCGATCGACCTCTTCCAGCGGCCCCACCAGCTCGCGCTCGCATTCGCCCGTCTCGGCCACGTGGTCGTCTTCTGCCTGCACGACTACGACGCACCCGAGGGCCGAGCTCTGCGGGAAGTCGCTCCCGGGGTGATCCTGAGCTCGGTCCCTCTGGAGGCGTTCGAGGGCGTGCGCGGCGCGCGGGTGATGGTGATGCCCTACAACGCCGGGTACGCCGTCTACTTCGCGGGTGCACGCGTGGTCTACGAGATCGTGGACGACCTCGCGGTGTTCCCCGGGGATCCAGCCGTGCTGCGTCGCCATCACGAGAGCCTGCTGCGCTCCGCCGACGTCGTCCTGGCCACAGCGGATTCCTTGCTCGAGGCGGCGCGCCGAGTCCGTCCGGACGCCATCCTCAACCCCAACGGGGTCGACTACGAACATTTCGCCGACGGCGCCGGGCCGATCCCGGCGGAGATCGCGACGCTGGGCGGGCCGATCGTGGGCTATTTCGGGGCTCTGGCCCGCTGGTTCGACTACGAGCTCGTGCGCCATGCGGCCCGCGAGCGAGCCGAGCTGCAATTCGTTCTCATCGGCCCGGACCACGACGGCACCCTCGCGCGCAGCGGCCTCACCGAGCTGCGCAACGTCCACGTGCTCGGGCCGCGCCCCTATCGCGAGCTGCCAGCCTATCTGCGCGCCTTCGACGTCGCCACGATTCCCTTCGCCGTGGACGAGATCACTCGCGCGGTTTCGCCGATCAAGCTCTTCGAGTACATGGCGGGCGGCAAGCCGGTGGTGACCAGCAGCCTGCCCGAGTGCCGCAAGTACCCCGAGGTGCTGGTCGCCGAGAGCCCGCAGGATTTCGTCCGCTGCATCGACTTGGCGCTGGCTGGGCGCGCCGATCCCGTGCGCATCGCTGCGCTGCGCCGTAGGGCCCGCGAGAACACCTGGGACGAGCGTGCGCGCGCCATCCTCGCCGCAGTCGCGCGACGCGGCGAGTGACCCCCGCGCTGTGGGGGGTGTCGCCCGGGTGCTGCCGGGGGCGCTGCTCATCGGTGCTCGGCGGGTGCGGGTCGGCGTTCGAGGAGGGGGAACCCGACGGCGTGCGGCAGTCGAGCCGCACGGCCGCAGCGACTTGCCTCCGCCGCCGCTGCGAGCCACAGTGTCACGCCGTGAGTCCCACCAGCCGGCTCGAATCGGGGCGGCATGCAGGGTCGCTCCGCGGGCTCGTTGCGGGTGCCCGGAGCGAGCCGGGTGCGATCGCGAGCCGTCGAGAAGGGAGCCCCCATGCAGATCGGCAAGAACAAGGTCGCGCTCATCGAGTACACGCTGACGGACGACGATGGCGACGTCATCGACTCGTCGGTGGGCGGTGATCCGCTGGCCTATGTCCACGGCGCTGGCTCGCTGATCCCCGGCCTCGAGGCTGCGCTCGAGGGCCGGGTGGCCGGCGACGCGCTCGACGTGACCATCGCCCCGGCCGAAGCCTACGGCACGCACGACCCCGAGCTGGTGCACGTGGCCAGCCGCGAGCAGTTCGCGGGGACCGACGAGATCGTGGTCGGCATGCGCTTTCGCGCCGGCGGCGAGGGCGGCGGCCAGGTGATGGCGGTCGTCGCGGTGGACGAGGAGCAGGTCACGCTCGACGGCAACCACCCTCTGGCGGGGGTCACCTTGCACTTCGCGGTCAAGGTCGTCGGCGTGCGCGACGCCACCGCCGAGGAGCTCTCCGCCGGCCGTGCCCGCGAGGCGGGCGACGCGGACGAGTAGCTCGGCCCCTCAGAAGCCCATCTCCCGCAGCCCCTCCTGCCACGGAAGGATCTCCACCCCGTCGATGCGCCGCCGTGTGCTGCCCAGGTAGAGAACCGCGGCGCGGTGCCGCTTTCCGAACAGCTCGCCGAACGCCCGCAGGCCGCGCAGGTCGCTCGCGCCGACGTTGCGCGACGCCTGGATCTCGATCGCCCACAGCTCGCGGTGGGGGGCGATCCGCCGTGCAATCACGCGGTGAAAGTACGGCGGAATTCAACCGCGTGTCAACGGTCGTCCCCGGGGCGGGGCTGCGCGCAGCTCCGTGGGGGGCGCGGCTGCACGGGCCTGCTCCCCAGGGGCGTCACGACTTGGTCCCGCCCGTCACCTCGAACCCGCCCTGGGTCTCGCCCTGGAGCTTGCCGTCTGCGCCGAAGGTGGTGAAGGTCCACTCGATCTTCTCGAGTTCGAAGTCGACCTCTTCGCGATCGACGGTGGGAGCGACGGCCGAGATGCACGCTCGTCGTGGCGGCGTGCGGGCGGAGCGCCGCGCGCCGGCCGCACCCGGTTGCGGCCGACGCCCGCGATGGTACCGTCACGACCCGACGAACGCTCGTTCGGCGCCCGCCCGGCGCGCGAAGGCCGCCCGGTCGTGGAGGGTTGGGCGGAGCGGATGGATCAAGGAGAGGACGTGGCGCACTCCATCATCATCGAACGGGACGTCATGGTGGCGATGCGCGATGGCGTGCGGCTGGCCACCGACGTCTACCGGCCCGACGACGGGGCCAGACACCCGGTGCTGGTGAACGGCCACCCGTACGACAACGATCACTTCCTGGCGATGCACGAGCTGGTGTTCAGCCCGCTGGTCGCCGCACAGCGCGGCTACGCGGTGGTCGTCCAGGAGCAGCGAGGAAGAGCCGGCTCCGAAGGCACCTGGCGGCCTTACGGTGACGAGGGGCGCGACGCCTACGACACCGTGGAGTGGGCCGCCGCTCAGCCCTGGTCGGACGGCAACGTCGGCCTGTACGGCGCGTGCGCGCTCGGCTGGACGGCCATCCAGGGGGCCGTCGAGGCGCCGCCCCACCTGAAGGCCGTCTTCGCTTACATGACGGCGACCGACTACCACAGCGGCTGGACGTACTCCGACGGCGCCTTCGAGCTGGGCTTCCAGCTCTCGTGGATCTGGACGATTCTCGCGCAGGACACCATCTCCCGACTCGGTCTGGCCCCGGCCGAGCTCGAGGAGGCGCACCGCAAGCTCGCCGAGGCTTCGAGCGACATCGAGCGTTCGGCGCGCCACCTGCCGCTGATCGACTTGCCCGCGTACCAGGACGGGGTGGCGCCGTACTGGCGGGAGTGGCTCTCCCACCCGAGCTACGACGAGCTCTGGCGCCGGGCGGACGCGGTGGCGCGCGCCGAGCGCATCCGCGTGCCCCTGCTGCACATGACCGCGTGGTACGACACGTGCCTCAAGGGGCACATGGACCTGCACGCGGCCCTGCAGCGGCACGGCGACCCGCGGGTGCGCGACCAGCATCGCCTGATCCTCGGACCCTGGGACCACAGCGCGTACTACAACAAGCGGCCCACTTGCGCCGGCGTACGGGATTTCGGTCCGGTGGCGACCACCGGGCCCGACACGCTGGCGAGTCTGGTCTTCCAGTGGTTCGACCACTGGCTGCGCGGCGGGCAAGCTGTCCCCATGCCCGACAGCCGGGTGCGCTACTTCCAGATGGGCGAGAACGCCTGGAAGGAGGCTGCCTCCTGGCCGCCGCCGCACATGCCGGTGCGCTACTACCTGCACAGCGCGGGCCGCGCCAACACGCGCCTGGGCGACGGGGTGCTCGACACGGAGGCGCCGGAGACCGAGCCCGCCGACAGCTACGTCTACGATCCGTTCGACCCGGTCCCCACGACCGGCGGGCGCAGCATGATCGGCCTGGCCACCGGCGTCGAGAACCAGGCGCAGGTCGAGGAGCGACAGGACGTCCTGGTCTACACGACGCCGCGGCTGGCGGAGCCCGTCGTGGTCACGGGCCAGATCACGGTCACCCTCTACGCCAGCAGCAGCGCGCTCGACACCGACTTCACCGCCAAGCTGGTCGACGTGGAGCCAGACGGCTACTGCGCCAACATCGCCGAGGGCATCGTGCGGGCGCGCTACCGCAACGGCCGTGAGCGCGAGGAGTTCCTCGAGCCCGGCAAGATGGAGAAGCTGGTCATCGACCTCTGGGACATGGCCCACACCTTCCAGCCGAACCACCGCATCCGGCTCGAGATCAGCAGCAGCAACTTCCCGCGCTTCGATCGCAACCTGAACTCGCGGGTGATCCCGGCGCTCGGCGGAGCCGAGGACGTGCGCAAGGCCGTGCAGCAGATCTTCCACGACGCACGGCACCCCTCGTACTTGACCCTGCCCGTGGCGTCGTAGGCCTTCTTCGCACCTTGGCCGGTGCCCTCGCTCGCCTGCCGGGAGCCCGGCAGAGGATCGCTCGGCGCCGGCTTGGCCCGTTGCGCTCCGGCCGAGCGATCGCGAGGGCGAGCGGCGCTCAGGGCGCTGCCGGAGTCACGAGCTCCTCGTAGAGGGCCAGAAGCCGCTCGACGTCGGCGATCGCCGCCTCGGCCTCGCCTCGCTCGAAGAGCTCCGACGGCGGCAGGAGGTCGTCCTCGTCGCCATAGAAGGAGAGGCCTCGCTCGCTGAACAGGCGCTCGGAGAGCCCTCGGATCTCCTCCGCCCGAGCCCGCCAGCTCGCCGGAAAGCGATCGATGTGCTCGAGGAGGAGGGCGGCCGGCTCATGGCGTCGCGGCGGGTCGATGCCGACGAAGCGCAGGGCCCCCTTCACCAGCAGCTCGACCGCCTCCTGCGCCTCGCGCATGACGTCGTCGTAGCGCTGGTGCTCGAGGAACAAGCGCAGCGCCATGAGTCGGACGCGCACCTTGGCCAGGTAGTCGAGCGCGATCTTCTTCGTGGTCACAGGACGATGTCCTCGCCGAGCACGTAGTCGGGCTTGAGGTCCCAGTAGACCTCGCCGTGCGCGTCGACGAGACGGCGTGCGCCGAGAGCGGCGAGACGCCGCTCGAGCCGCTCGAGGATCTCTCGGAAGAAGCCGTCGCGATCGAGCACGATGCGGTGGGCATCGAGCATTCCCAGATAGAACGGCTTGGTCGAGGTCGCTTGCTCCGGGGTGAGCGCGATCAGCGACAAGGCGCTGGCGAAGGGCTCGCCGACCGAGCGCGCGAGCGGCCGGAGCAGATCGAAGCGATCGCTGCGCCGCCGTGGCAGGCCTTCGACGACGATCACCACGTCGAGGTCGCTCTCGGCGCGTGCCGTCCCGGCGATCTGCGAGCCGAAGGCGACGATCGAGCGAAGCTCGCGGCCGAAGCGCTGCTCGAGCACGCGGCAGTAGCGCTCCAGGCCCTCCTCGAGGTCCGCCATCATTCGCGCCGAGCCTAGTGCAGGGGCGAGCGCGATGCCAGACCGGGGCGACAGCCGTGGGCGACCGGCGTGCGCCCGGCCGATGTCGGCCGGGGCGGCGGCGCAGGGCGCCGCCCCGGCGAATTGGGCCAGACCGGTGGGCCCGGCTCAGGCGGCGCGCAGCACGGCGCTGCCCACGACCTTCACCTCGCCCGATTCGCTCTCGGTGGTCAGGTCGAGGTCGACCAGCTTCTCGCCGGCCGGCGTGACGCGCTTGCCCGTCACCTTCGCGCGGCAGGTGATCGTCTCGCCCGGCCAGGTGAGCTTGGCGAAGCGTGCCTTGAGCAGCAGCACGTTGCCGATCCCGGCGAGCCGCGTCACGTACTGGCCGAGATAGCCCATGCTGAGCATCCCCTGGGCGAACACGCCCGGGTAGCCCGACATCTTGGCGAACTCCTCGTCGACGTGCATCGGGTTGGGGTCGCCGGCGGCGCGCGAGTACTCGGCGATCTCCGGCTTGGTGATCGGGCCGCGCGCGTGCGTCGGCAGATCCTCGCCCTCTCGGATCCGGTCGAAGTCCAGCATCTCCCTCACCCGCGCTTGCTGACCAGGGTCTGGCGGCTGGCGAACACCTCGGCCCCCGAGGCGTCCTGGGCCTCGGTCTCGAGCACCAGGATGTCGAGCACGCCGCTGCGGCCCTGCTTCTCGTAGACGTCCTTGATCCGGGCGGTGAGGGTGAGCGTCTCACCGGCGCGCACCGGGCGGCGGTACTCGAACTCCTGCTCGCCGTGCACCAGGGTCATGAAGTCGAGACCCAGGTCGTCGAACCAGGAAGCGGCCCCGGCCATCGACTGGGCCATGAAGGCGATCGGGTAGGTCGGCGGCGCGACGATCCCGCCGAACGGCCCCTTGGCTGCCGCCTGCTCGTCGAGGTAGAGCGGGTCGGTTTCACCCAGGGCACGGGCGAACGCCCTGACCGACTCCGGGTCGATCGCCGCCGTCACCGGGGGCAGCTCCTTGCCGATCATCGCCTTGTTCGCCATGTTCCTCGCCCCTCGCCCCTCGCCCCTCGGCCGCGGCGCCGCGCTCAGCGCCCCTTCCACACCGGCTTGCGCTTCTCTCGGAAGGCCGCCAGGCCCTCTTTCGCGTCCTCGCTCATGAACACCGTGACCGAGTAGCTCATCTCGTTGTCGAGCGCAGCGCGCAGGTCCATGAAGGTGCTCTCCTTGGCCGACTGCTTGCACGCCCGCACGGCGACCGGGCCGTTCAAGCAGATCGTGTCGGCCCACTCGCGTGCCTTGGCCAGCACCTGATCGCGCGGCACGACGGCGTTGACCAGGCCCATCTCGCAAGCGCGCTGTGCGGGGATGCGCTCTGCGAGCAGCACGACCTCCATGGCGTGGCACCAGGAGAGCTGGCGCGCGCTGTGCACCGTGGAGCCGCCTCCGGGGAAGAGGCCGCGACGCGGCTCGGCGAGCTGGAACCAGGCGGTGTCGGCGGCCACGCGCAGGTCGGTGTTCCACATCATCTCGAGCCCACCCGCGGCGCACAGGCCGTTGATCGCCGCGATGACCGGCTTGTAGAGCTTGAACTCGCTGCCGTCGGGCAGCGGGGCGCCGTCGCGCAGCACGGCCACCAGGCTGTGCGCCATGGTGTAGCCGGAGCCCTCTTGCTGCCCCATCGAGCCACCCGCGGCGAGATCGCCGATCTGCTCGGTCACCGCGGTCAGGAACTTCTTCAGGTCGCCGCCCGAGCAGTACACGTCGCCCACGCCCGTCAAGATGGCGACGAAGGCATCGTCGTCGTCGCGAAACCGCACCCAGCAGTCGGCGAGCTGCCCGAAGTGCTCGAGGTCGAGCGCGTTGCGCGCCTCGGGGCGGTCCATGGTGATGGTGACGACGTGCCCGTCCTTCGCGTAGTGGATCGGCATGGGGCACTAGCTCGCCACGCGAGCGGCTCCTCTGTCAAGCGGTTTGCGCTGGGTGAGTCGCGCCGTGCGGTCGACGCCGCACAGTCCGCGTCCTGCAGCCGAGCGAGCGCGAGGCGGCCGAGTGTCGCATCGCGACCCCGGGCCCGGTAGGCTCGGCGCCGGATGACCCGAACGACGGCGAGCCGACGCTCCTCGAAGCCCGCCGGCAGCTCGCGTAAGCTGGGCTACCACCACGGCGATCTGCGCCGAGCGCTGCTCGAGGCGTCGCTCGCCATCCTCGCCGAGAGGGGAGTTGCCGGGCTCACGCTGCGCGAGGCCGCGCAGCGCGCGGGCGTGACCCACGCAGCGCCGTACCGGCACTTCGCCGACAAGCAGGCGCTGCTCGCCGCGCTGGCGGAGTACGGCTTTCGCCGCCTCGGCGAGTCCATGGATGCCGCAACCGATGCGGCCGCGCCCGATGCGCTCGCCCGCCTGCTCGCGCTCGGTGCCGCCTACGTGAGGCTCGCCGAGCAGGAGCCGGCGCTCTTCCGTCTGATGTACGGTAACGAGATCCAGGATCGCTCGGCCCATCCCGGCCTGCGCGAGGCCGACGACCTGGCCTTTGCCCGGCTCGCCGATACGATTGCCGCCTGCCAGGCGGCGGGTCGGGTGCGCCCGGGGGATCCGGTGCGCCTGGCCATGACCACCTGGGCCATGGTGCACGGCCTCGCCGTCGGCTGGCTCGACGGCCAGCTCGCCCGGCGCGGCGCTGCCGGGCGCAGCGCCGAGGACGTCTTCTTTCGCGTCTCGCCGGTGATCTTCGGCGGGCTCTCGGGCGGTGACGTCTCTCGGGAGAGCGCGCAAGACGCACCGCGGGGCGGCTCGGGCGGGAGCGGCCCGCGCGGCGCGGACCGTGGCGGCGCGACTGCACGCGCTCGCCCGCAGCGGCGGTAGCAGAGCTCGCCGCCGCCGCGGGCAGGCTCTGCACCACCCGTTCTGCGCGCCCGGATGGAACGACCGACTCGAGGCTGGCGAGCGCGGGTCGGCCCCGACAAAGCCGCGGCCGGCGCCTCGAGCGAGGAGCCGGTCCTCCCATGGTGGCTAGCGACCCGTGCCCGAGACCTCGATCGAGAGCTCCGGCTGGTCGGGGTCGGTCGACCGCACCAGGAGCACGTCGCTCCAGTCGCCCGGCGCCTCGGGCGCGATCCGAATCTTCACCTTGTGGCGCTCGCCTCTCTCGAGGGAGAACGGCTCGCCGCCCTCGACGACCTCGAACGGCGCCGAGAGCGATCCGACGCGACCCGCCAGCAGGTCGTCGCCCTCGTTGCGGATGCGCAGGGTGCGGGTGCGTGTCTTGCCCACCTTGACCTTGTGCGTGAAGCGGACCTCCGAGTGCGAGGTGCGCAGATCGCCGCTCTGCGCTCCGGTGTCGCGGCTGCGCACGAAGATCTCCTCGATGCCGGCTCCGCCGCGCGAGTCGCTCCACATGGCGTGCACGCGGCCATCGGGACCGACGGCCATGCCGGGGAAGTAGGCCTCTAGCGAGCCGATGTCGCTGGCGAATTCGAGCGGGCTCCAGGTGGTGCCGCCGTCGAGCGAGTACTTGACGGCCAAGTCGGCGCGCACGTCGTCGCTCGGGGGCGGCAGCGCGTCGCGCTCGTCCTTCCACCATAGCCAGAGCACGCCGCGCCAGGGGTCGGCGGCCCAGGAGGAGAGCTTGCTGCGCGCCTCCGAGACCACGGTCTGGGCCTCCCAGGAGACGCCGAGGTCGTGCGAGCGGGCGTAGCTCACGCTGGGCGGCGCCCCGCCGACGACATCGAAGGTCGTCCAGGTGAGGTGGAGCGTGCCACTCGGATCGACCAGGACCTCGGGATCCCAATCGCGTGCGTCGGTGGCGATCGCCGCGTGCTCGACGAAGCTCTCGCCGGCGTCGCTGGACACGGCCACGTAGACGTCCCAGTCGGGGTTGCGCCGCTGGTCGCGCCAGGCGACCGCGACGACGTCGCCGCTTGCGCCGTCCACCGTGAAGCGCGGCCAGGCTGCGTGCTCGCCCGCGTCCGTGCCGAGCGGCTGCGGGTCGAGGAACTCCCCACCGCCGTCGAGCGATCGCGTGTAGTACACGCGAGCCTTGGGCGTGGCGGCGTCGGGATCGCCCTCGTGCCAGGCGACGTGAACGCGACCCTGCGCATCGACGGAGAGGCTGGGCGAGGAGGGGGCGGCGTCGGTGGCGCCGCTCACGTCCTTGGGCGTGTCCGTCCAGGTGTCGCCGCGATCGAACGAGCGGCGGTAGAAGATGCGCGCGTTGCCGCCCAGGCGGCGGTCGCTCCACGCCACGTGGACCGTGTCGTCGGGTCCGATGGCCAGGTTCGCGCCGACCGCCGGCAGGTGGTTCTCCTCGTTGCCGGCGATGTCCTCGCCATCGGTCCAGACGGAGCCGCCATCGTCCGACTGCGCGTAGAGCATGCGGTACGAGGTGCCGACGTGCTCGGTGTAGACGAGGTGGATGCGCCCGGTCGAGTCGACGCCGAGCTTGCGACCCACGCCGCCACTCGACTCGTAGCCCGAGTCGGTCACCCGCACCTCCGGCACCCAGGCCTTGCCGACGCCGTGCGTCTCGACGATCTCGGCCGCGCAGGCGACCGGGCCGTGCACCGGGACGGACGCGGTGGCGAGGATCACGAGCAGGGCCGCGGCGGCGGCCGAGCCGCTCCGGGGCGAGATCGAGCGGGAAGTGCTCTCGCGCATGCTGGTCTCCTTTCTCGACGGTCGGGTGCGCGGCACACTCCGCGCCGCGCGCCGGCTCGTCGACCCGAGCCGGGCCACCACGGCCCGGCTGGAGACTATGTTGCGCTTGGTAACATTGAGGTTAAATGGTCGCCAGGGGCTGGCGGCGCCGATTCTCGCCGGGCCCGGCCGCCTAGGACGCGGGGAGGAACAGCCTGCGGTAGAGGTCGCTCTGCAGGAGGCCGTCGGGGTCGAGGCGGCGCTTGTGCGCGAGGAAGCGCTGCACGCGCTCCTCGCCCAGGTGAGAGGCGAAGCTGGCTCGGGTCAGGGTGGCGTCCTTGGCCAGATAGAAGCGTCCGCCCGCGGCGATGATCAGGGCGTCCATCTCTCGGGCCAGCTCCCAGAGCTCGGCGCGCCGGCCGCGGGGGATGGCGAGCTCGAGGGCGAGCGAGTAGCCGTCGACCCCGTGGCTCACCAGGAAGGGATCGGGGCGGTGGCGCTTGAGCACGCCGAGCAGCGGCGCGAAGCGGTGTGCGGAAGCGAGCTCGAGCTGCGCGCGGAACACCTCGGCGGCGCGCGCCTCGGGCACGAAGCTCTGGTACTGGATCATGCCGCGCGGGCCGTAGGCGAGCTTCCAGTCGGGCAAGTAGTCGAGCAGGAAGGCGAACTGGGCGTGCGGCTGGCGGTAGCCCCGACCGTGCTCTCGGCGCCCCAGCGCGTACTTGGCCAGGTTGACGGCCGTCATGCCGGGGCGGTTGAAGAGCGGACGCATGGCGCGCCACAGCTCGGACTTGGGGATCAGGTGGAAGAGCGTGTCGGGCGCCTCCTGGTGCTCGCGCCGCAGGGTCAGGCGCGCCTGCGGATCGGCCCCCGGCTCGAGGTAGCGGCCGGCGTGCACCAGGCCTCGGCCGAGCGAGGTGCCGCGGGCCAGGCAGTCGACCCAGCCGACCAGGTAATCGGCGCGATCGAGCCTCGTGCGGAGCAGCTCGAGCATCTCGTCGAGGTTGGCCGCGGCGAGCGGCTCGACGTCGAGCAGCCCGGAGTGGATGCGCTCGAGGTGCACCGTCAGGCTCAGGATGCAGCCGAGCATGCCGAAGCCGCCGATCGCGGCGTGGAACAGCTCGGCGTCGCGCTCGCGCGAGCAGGTGCGCAGCTCGCCGCTCGGTAGCAGGATGTCGAAGCTCTCGATGTGCTCGCCGATCGGGCCGACGCGCCACGCGTTCTTGCCGTGGACGTTCATCGCGGCGCACCCGCCCAGCGTCGCGAAGCTCGTTCCCGGCACTACCGCCGGCCACCAGCCGTCTTCGATCGCGTACTGCCAGAGGCGCTGCACGGTGACCCCGGGCTCCACGCGGGCGATCCCGCGCTCCGGATCCCAGTCGAGCACCCGGGCCATGCGCGAGAGATCGAGGACCACGCCGCCCGAGGTGAGCGCCGCGTCGCCGTAGCTCTGGCCGGCGCCGCGCAGCCCGACCGGCATGCCCAGGCGGCGCGCCAGCTCGAGCACCCGATGCACGCCGTCGGCGGTGCTCGGGCGGTAGACGTGGCAGAGGGCGCTGCACGAGCGGCCCCAGCCGGTGAGGCGCTCGAGCGGTGCGAGCTCCAAGGCCGGCGGCGCGCTCATGTCTTCCAGCCCGGCGTGGGGCGCCGCAGCGAGGCCCTGGGTCGCGTGCGTGGGCTCACGTGCCGGCTCACGCGTCGGCCAGCGCCTCGAGGGTCTTCCACATCACGCCCTCGTCCGGGAAGAACGGCGAGAGCATCGGCGTGGTCACTCCGGCTTCGCGGAACGCCGCGATCCGCTCGCGGCACTCGGTCGCGCTGCCCAGGATGCCGATGCGATCGAGCAGGTCGTCGGTCACCGCGGCCGCCACACGCGCACGGTCCTTGGCCTGCCAGCCGGCCAAGATCTCGCGCGCCTGGTCGGGGAAGCCGCACCACGCGACGAAGCGGTTGTACACCGAGGTGGCGAAGTAGGGGCCGAAGCCGGCGCGCAGCAGCGTGCGGGCCGTCGCCTTGTCGTCGGTCACGCAGGTCTGGAAGCGGGCCACGACCTCGATGCGCGACGGATCCCGGCCGGCGCGCACCGCCCCGGCCCGCACGTGCTCGAGCATGCGCGGCACCGCCTCGACCGGCATCATGTTCAGCGTGACGCCGTCGGCGATCTCGCCGGCGAGCTCGAGCATCGGCGGCATGAGCGCGCCGACGTGGATCGGGATCGCCGGCTGCGGCGGACGCATCAGCAGCCGGTAGCCGCGGCTCTCGAGCGTTCGCCCGTGGAAGTCGGTGCGCTCGCCGGCGAGGATCGAGCGCACCAGGGTCACCGTCTCGCGCACGCGGGAGAGCGGCCGGCGAAAGGGCACGCCGCTCCAGCCCTGCACGATGCTCTCGCTCGAGGCGCCGATGCCCAGGACGAATCGGCCCGGTGCGAGCTCGGCACAGGAGGCGGCGGCGCCGGCGATCACCGGCGGGGTTCGCGTGTAGGCGGGAATCACCGCGGTGCCGATGCGCACGCGGGAGGTGACGGCAGCGGCCGCCGCGGCGACGACGAAGGGGTCGGGGCCGCCGACGTCGGCGATCCACAGGCTCTCGTAGCCGAGCTCCTCGGCGCGCCGCGCGACGCGCTGGCACATGGCGAGGTCGGGCGGCGCAGGCAGGCTCGCGGCGATCGTCTTCATCTCCGACCCGCATAGCACCGTCGGACCCACGAGGACCACCACCAGCACTCGGCCGCGGCGTCGTCGCGCGGGGCTGCGGGCTGCGGGCGAGCGGTGGGCGAATTGACACGCTGGGCTGCGCTTGCCTAGAAGGGCCTCCCGTAGACGTGCTTCGTGGCGAGCCTGCGGATCCGCGAAGCGTTCCCCGGTCCGAGCTCAGAAAGGCGGCGTCGTACGGTGTCGGTCGTGGTGATCATCCCTGCGCGGTACGCCTCGACCCGCCTCCCGGGCAAGGCGCTCGCCGAGATCGCCGGCAAGCCGATGATCGTGCACGTGCTGCTCCGGGCCCGGGCGGCGCGCGGCGTCGACCGCGTGCTGGTGGCGACCGACGACGCGCGCATCGCGCAGGCCGTCGAGTGCGAGGGCGGCGAGGCGGTGATGACGCGCGCCGACCACGCCTCGGGGACCGACCGCATCGCCGAGGTGGCCCGCGACCTCTCGGCCGACGTGGTGGTCAACCTGCAGGGTGACCTGCCGCTGCTCGGGCCCGGGCTCGTCGAGGCGGCCATCGGCGCGCTCGAGGGGTCCGCCGGCGGCTCGCCCGGCAGCGCTGCGCCGGCGATGGCGACGCTGGCCACGCCGCTGCGCGAGGATGAGATGGACCGGCCGCAGGTGGTAAAGGTGGTCCGTGACCGCTTCGGCGACGCGCTCTACTTCTCGCGCAGTCGCATCCCCTGGAGCGAGGGACCGCCGGCCAACGGCGGGGTGGCGCGGCCGGCTCTCGGCTTGCGGCACATCGGTCTCTACGCCTACCGGCGACCCTACCTGCTCGAGCTCGCGCGCCGCGAGCCCACGCCGCTCGAGCGCAGCGAGCGCCTCGAGCAGCTGCGCGTGCTCGAGCACGGCGAGCGCATCCGCGTGGCGGTGGTCGAAGCGAGCGAGTCGATGATCGAGGTGGATACGCCCGAGGACCTGGAGCGCGTGCGCGCGCTGTTCGCCGCACGGCCGGCGCGGGACGTGACGGGGGGAGCTGCGATGCGAGAGCGCCATGGCTGAGCGGCCCGTGAAGCGGGGCAAGACGAAGTTCATCTTCATCACCGGCGGCGTGGTGTCGTCGCTGGGCAAGGGGATCGCGTCCGCGTCGATCGGCGCGCTCCTCGAGGCGCGTGGCCTGCGCGTCACGATGGTCAAGATGGACCCGTACATCAACGTCGACCCCGGGACGATGAGCCCGTTCCAGCACGGCGAGGTCTTCGTCACCGACGACGGCGCCGAGACCGACCTCGATCTGGGCCACTACGAGCGGTACGTCGCGACGCCGATGGGGAAGAAGAACAACTTCACCACCGGCAAGATCTACAACGCGGTGATCGAGAAGGAGCGCCGCGGCGAGTACCTCGGCGCCACGGTGCAGGTGATCCCGCACATCACCGACGAGATCAAGCGTCGCCTGCTCGCCGGCGCCGAGGGCTTCGACATCACCATCTGCGAGATCGGCGGAACGGTCGGCGACATCGAGAGCCTGCCATTCCTCGAGGCGATCCGCCAGTTCCGCTGGGACTGCGGCAAGGAGAACGTCCTCTACGTCCACCTGACGCTGGTGCCCTTCATCCCCACCTCCGGCGAGGTGAAGACCAAGCCGACGCAGCACAGCGTGAAGGAGCTCACCGGGCTGGGCATCCAGCCGGACATCCTGCTGTGCCGCACCGACCGCGTGCTGGACCCGAAGATCAAGCAGAAGATCGCTCATTTCTGCAACGTCGAAGAGAATGCCGTGATCACCGCCCAGGACGTGAGCACCGTCTACGAGGTGCCCTTGGCCCTGCACGAGCAGGGCCTCGACGAGCGCATCGTCGAGAAGCTCAACATCTGGACGGCGTCGCCGAGCCTCGTGCGCTGGGAGAAGCTGGTCGCGACGATCAAGGGCGCCCGCGACTCCGTGCGCATCGCGATGGTCGGCAAGTACATGGACCTCTCGGACTCGTACAAGAGCCTGATCGAGGCTCTGGTGCACGGCGGCGTGGCCAACGATTGCCGCGTCGAGGTCGTACCCGTGGACTCGGAGCGGGTCGAGGTGGAGGGGGTGGTCGAGGCGATCCGCTCCGCCGACGGGATCCTGGTGCCGATGGGGTTCGGCCCCCGCGGCACCGAGGGCAAGATCGCGACGGTGCGCTACGCGCGCGAGAGCGGCGTCCCGTACCTGGGCATCTGCTTCGGCATGCAGATGGCGGTGATCGAGTTCGCCCGTCACGTCTGCGGCCTCGAGCGCGCGAACTCGGCCGAGGTCGACCCGGAGACGCCCCACCCGGTGATCCACCTGATGTCCGAGCAGCAGAGCATCACCCACAAGGGAGGGACCATGCGCCTGGGCGCCTTCCCCTGCGTGCTCGCGCCCGGCTCGCTCGCCGCGCGGCTCTATGGCAAGCGCAAGATCTCCGAGCGCCACCGCCACCGCTACGAGGTGAACAACGACTACCGCGAGGTTCTCGAGAGCAACGGCCTGGTGCTCTCGGGCCTCTCGCCCGACGGCGGCCTGGTCGAGATGGTCGAGCTGCGCGACCACCCGTGGTTCGTGGCCAGCCAGTTCCACCCGGAGTTCAAGTCGCGGCCGATCGACTGCCACCCGATCTTCAAGGGCTTCATCCGCGCCGCGCTCGACCACCAGGCGGCGCTCTCCGGCCACCAGCCGATGCTGCTGTCGAGCGTGGGCGGGGGCGGCGGGGTGCGATGACCCCGGGCGCCCGCAGGCGCGTGGCCATAGGCTCGGTCGAGGTCGGGGGCGGTGCGCCGCTCGCGGTGATCGCGGGCCCCTGCGTGATCGAAGGGCGGGACTCCGCGCTGCGCCACGCCGAGGCGCTCGCCCGCATCGCCCGGGCGCGCGGCCTGGGCCTGGTCTACAAGTCGTCCTACGACAAGGCGAATCGTTCGTCGGGGGGGTCGTTCCGCGGCGTCGGGCTCGAGGCCGGGCTGCGCATCCTGGCCGAGGTCCGCCAGGCGACTGGACTTCCCATTCTCACCGACGTCCACGAGCGCGAGGACGTCGCGGCGGTCGCCGAGGTGGCCGACGTGCTGCAGACCCCGGCCTTTCTCTGCCGGCAGACCGACTTCGTCCTCGCCGTGGCGCGCACCGGCAAGCCTGTCAATCTCAAGAAGGGCCAGTTCCTCTCGCCTTGGGAGATGGCGCAGGTGGTCGCCAAGGCTCGATCGACGGGCAACGAGCGCATCCTGGTGACCGAGCGCGGCACGACCTTCGGCTATCAGAACCTGGTCTCGGACATGCGCTCGCTGGTCGTGCTGGGCGAGCTTGGCTGCCCGGTGGTGTTCGACGCGACGCACAGCGTGCAGCTCCCCGGCGGGGCGGGGAGCGCCTCGGGCGGGCAGCGCGAGTTCGTGCCGGCGCTGGCGCGGGCGGCCGCCGCGGTGGGCGTAGATGCGCTCTTCCTCGAGGTGCACGAGGATCCCAGCCGGGCACTCTCCGATGCCGCGACGTCGTGGCCGCTGGGGGCCCTGGCCGAGCTGATCGACGCGGTGCGGGCGATCGACGAGGTCGTTCGAGGGCTGGCCGGCCGAACCGGCGCCAGCGGAGAGGCGGGTGGCTGAGGGGCCGCGCAGGGGCTCGCGGGTCGGGCCGCGCGGCCGGTCGGCTGCAGCTTCGGGCGCGGTGGCCGGGGCGAACGTGGTGCGAGGCGGAGCCACCGCCGGGGGCATCGTCGCCGATGCCGTGGCCGCCGACCTCGCCTCGGCGCGGCGCGTGCTCGACATCGAGGCACGCGCCGTTCTGGCGATGGGGGCGCGCCTGGGGGCGGAGTTCTCGCGCGCCGTGGACGTTCTGGCCTCGTGCCGCGGCAAGGTAGTGGTGAGCGGCCTGGGCAAGTCGGGCCTGATCTGCCGCAAGATCGCTGCCACGCTCGCCTCGACGGGAACGCCGGCGCTGTTCCTGCACGCGGCCGAGGGCTTGCACGGCGATCTCGGACTCCTGGCGCGAGGCGATTGTCTGCTCGCCGTATCGAACAGCGGCCGGAACGCCGAGCTGCTCGCCCTGCTCGCACCCGCCCGGCGACTTGCCCTGCCGGTCGTGGCTCTGACCGGCGATCTCGGTGCGCCGCTGGCTCGAGCGGCCGACATCGTGCTCGACGCGAGCGTCGGAGAGGAGGCCTGTCCGCTGGGGCTCGCACCCACGGCCAGCACCACGGCGACGCTCGCCCTGGGCGACGCGCTCGCGATCGCGCTGCTCGAGCGGCGTGGCTTCAGCGACGAGGACTTCGCCAGCCTGCACCCTGGGGGGGCCCTGGGGCGCCGCTTGATGCGGGTCGACGAGCTCATGCACCGCGGCGCCGAGGTGCCGCTGGTGACCGAGGCCACGGCGATGCCCGAGGCGCTGCGCACCATGTCCGACGGACGGCTGGGACTGGCGGGGGTGGTCGACGGGGCGGGCCGGCTGGTGGGAGCTCTGACCGACGGAGACCTGCGCCGGGCCGTCCAGGCGCACGGCGACTTGCGGCCGCTCGCCGCGGGGGAGCTCATGACGCACGCCCCCAAGACGGTCGCTGCGGGAGCCCTCGCCGAGGCGGCGCTCGCTCGGATGGAGGAGCACGCGATCACCGCCCTGTTCATCGTCGATGGCGACGGTCGCCCGACCGGGGTCGTGCACCTGCACGACCTGCTGCGCGCAGGAGTGGTCTGACCCGGTGCCCGCGGGCGACTCCGAGCCGCTCGCCGGGGCGCCTCGGGTGGCGCAGCCGGCGATCGTCCGCGCCCCGGACGGTCGGCCGGGCCGCGGGCTCGATCGACCCAGGAGGCTGCGCGAGAGGCGTCGCGCTCTGGTCCGCGACGGCCGCGACCGGCTGCTCGTCGCGCTGATCCACGGGCTGCGGGGACTGTTCCGCCGGCTGGGCATCGAGCGGTCGCTGCGCCTGGGCGACCAGCTCTCGCGCCTCCTGCCGCTCGTGCTGCGCGAGGCGCGCCGGCTGTCGCTGGAGCACCTGGCCACGGCCCTGCCCGAGCTCGGAGCCGCCCGTCACGAGCAGGTGGTGCGGGACATGCTCCGCGGCACGGTACGCACGGCGATCGAGACGCTGCTCCTGCCGGAGATCATGGCGCGCCTGTCCTCGTTCGTGACCATCGAGGGGCTGGATCTGTTCGACGCCGGCCTGGCCGGCGGCCGGGGGCTGATCCCGGTCACCGGGCACCTCGGCAACTGGGAGCTCCTCGCCGCCACCTTCGGGGCGCTGGGCTATCCGGTGTCGGTGGTGGCCACGCCGGTCAAGGGCGAGCGGCTCGATGCGGAGAGCATCGCCGTGCGCGCCTCGGTGCGGGTGGAGACCATCGTGCGGTCGCGGCCCACCGCTTCGCGCGAGATCCTTCGCGCGCTGCGGGGCGGGCGGGTGCTGGCCATCGTCATGGACCAGGACACCCGGGGCCAGGGGGTATTCGTCCCGTTCTTCGGTCGCGATGCTCGGACCCCAGTTGGCCCGGCGGCGCTCTCGCTGCGCACCGGGGCGCCCCTGATCGGCGCCTTCATCCACCGTCAGCCGGACGGCACGCACCACATCGTCTTGCGCACCCCCGAGCTGCCGGCCCCGCCGGCCGCCAGACCACAGGCGCGACAGCGCTGGCTGATCGAGGCGACCGCCGCCCTGACTCGCATGATCGAGGTCGAGATTCGCCTGCGCCCCGACGAGTGGGTCTGGTGGCACCGGCGCTGGAGGCGGCAGCGGGAAGCCGGGAACCCGCCGAAGCTCTACTCCTAAGTATTTGATGTACCTCATGATTAGCCGCCTTTACGGAGGTTGGCCGGCATGGTATCGAACTTGCGTGCGGGGAAGGGGGGCTCTTGCGAAGAGCGCGGGCCAGAGGGGCGCTGATCGTCGCCGTCACCGGATCCCTGGTGGCGCTCGGATTCGTTCTCGCACGGACCATGGCGAGCCGACGAGAGGAGCCGGCACGGGCCGACGTCCCGAATCTAGCGCCAGAGGTTTCGCAGCGGATCAGCGACTTCCACCGCGTCAAGGTGAGGGATGGCCGGAAAGTCTGGGAGCTGACGGCGATCGAGGCGCAGTACCTCGAGGAGAAGGATACCGTCGTGGTGACCGGCCCGGAGGTGGCTTTCTACGGGCAGGACGGGCAGCGCGTCGCGATCAAAGGGCGCGAGGGAAGGATTCGCCTCTCGGGGAACGAGATCGAGAAAATCGAGCTCGGGGGCGGGATCGAGGTCCGAGTCGGCGAATACGTCGTGCGAACCGCGGAAGCAGTCTACGTGCAGGACAAAGATGCGATCCTCGCCTCGGGCCGCGTGGAGATCGACGGCTCGGAGCTCTCCCTCGAGGGTGAGACGATGCTCGTCGAGCTCGGACGCCAGCGGGTCCAGGTGCTCAAGGGCGTGACCTCGACGCTGCGCGGCGGTGGCGGAGGAGCGTCCGCACCGATCCCTGGCCGCGCCGTTTCGGCTCGACCGAGTGGGGCCGACGCTGCGGCGGGTCGGGGAGAGGATGCGCACGGTGCGACGGCGCACTAGAGGGGCCGGCCGGTCCCTGCTCGCCGTGGCGCTCGTGCTGGCGTGCGCCAGCGGCGAGGCCCTGGCTGCGCCGACCGCTCCGGATGCGGCGC
>CAZGUU010000008.1:25200-36979 GCA_964529315.1 uncultured Enterobacteriaceae bacterium | reverse complement strand
GCGGGGCTTCGCGATCGTCGCGGTGCCGGCGCGCGCCGACGTGCGCGACGTGCTGGTGGCGCGAGGCGAGCGCCGGGATGCGCTCGGCGACGCACTCGCGCAGCTGCCCACGGGGGCGCGCGTCGCGACTGGGAGCCTGCGCCGGCGCGCCCAGCTGCTGCGCGCCAGGCCGGACCTCGAGGGGGTGGCGATGCGCGGCAACGTAGACACGCGCCTGGCGAAGCTGCGGGCCGGCGGCGCCGACGCGATCGTCCTGGCAGCCGCCGGCCTGGCCCGCCTGGGTCTCGAGGTCGGGGCGGTGCCGCTCGAGGCGGCGAGCTTCCTGCCCGCGCCTGGACAGGGGGCGCTGGCCATCGAGGGTCGATCCGACGACGGCGAGCTGCGAGAGCTCCTGGCGCCGCTGCACGACGCGGCGACCGGCGCGGCCTGCGATGCCGAGCGAGCCTTCCTGCGTGCGCTCGGGGCGAGCTGTCAGGTGCCGGTGGCGGCCTTCGCCCGACCGCAGCCGGGATCGTCCGGCGAGCTGCTGCTCGACGGGCTGGTCGCGAGCCTCGACGGCCGAGAGGTGCTGCAAGACCGGCTGACCGGCACTGCCGCGAGCGCCGCCGATCTGGGGGCGAGGCTCGCCGAGCTGCTGCTCGGCCGAGGCGCGCGGCGAATCCTCGACCAGGCCGAGCGCGAGGTGGGATCGCTCTGACACACTCAACCCCCGATGCGCTCGGCGCGCAGGACGACCAGGACGCGGCTGCGCGCTCGCTCGTAGAGCTTTCCCGAGACCAGCACGTGCTGCGCGATCAAGTCGCGCACCGCGGCGTTGGGGTCGCTGGCCGGCGTCGCCCCGGCCAGCGGGTACAGCGTTCCGCTCTCGTCCTCGACGATGGCCAGCGTGCCACCGTTGCGCAGGCAGTTGAGCGCACACGCGCGATGGCCCTCGCCGCGCGATCCGTCGCGCAGGTAGCAGTCGAGGTCCACCACTTCGCCGCGCAGCTCGATCGGCCGAGCGACGACCACCGGTGCCGGCTCGGGCGCGGGCAGCGATGCCCGGGGAGCTGCGGCGAGCAGCAGCAGCGCACACGGGAGGATCCGCCACGGATGGCGCCTGGGCTGGCCTGGCGGGGCTGCTCCGTGCCGGCTCGACATGGCCGGCGCAGAATACTCGACGCGTGCGCTGCTCGCCACGGCGGGGCGAGGGCAGGGCGGGCGCGCGGGCGTGGCGGTCGATGCGGTGGGCTTGCCAGCTCGAGGGGCCGGGGCTACCTCTGCGCGCGTGGGGCGAGGCAAGGTCTACCTGGTGGGCGCAGGCCCCGGTGACCCCGGCCTGCTCACCCTGCGCGGCCGAGCCTGCCTCGAGCGAGCCGACGTGGTGCTCTACGACTACCTCGCGCCCGCCGAGCTGCTGCGCTTCGCGCCACCCGCCGCGCAACGGATCTTCGCCGGCAAGCACGGCGCCGAGCCGCGCATCCTCGAGCAGCCCGAGATCCATCGGCTGCTCGTCGAGCACGCCCGACAGGGCAAGACGGTCGTGCGGCTCAAGGGCGGCGACCCGCTGGTCTTCGGCCGCGGGGGCGAGGAAGCCGATGCGTTGGCCGCGGCAGGGATCGACTTCGAGATCGTTCCGGGCGTCACGGCTGCTCTGGCGGCTCCGGCCTGCGCCGGGATCCCGGTCACGCACCGCGATTGGGTGTCGGGCGTGACCATCCTCACCGGGCACGAGGCGGGAGAGGGCGGACGTGTGCGCTGGGAGCACGTCGCCGTTGCAGGCAACACGATCGTTCTCCTGATGGGCGCCAGGCAGCTGCGCGCGAACCTCGAGCGGCTGGTCGGTGCCGGGCTTGCGCCGGCGACTCCCGCGGCGGCGATCCGCTGGGGGGCCACGCCCCACCAGCGAGTCCTGGTCGCGACCGTGGCGACCCTGGCCGAGCAGGCCGAGGCCGAGGGGCTGCGCCCACCGGTCACCGTGGTGGTCGGCGAGGTGGTGCGCCTGCGGGAGCGGCTCGGCTGGTTCGAGCGCCGCCCGCTGTTCGGGCGGCGCGTCCTGGTGACCCGCACGCGCTCGCAAGCCGGCCGCTTCAGCGCGCTGCTCGAGGAGGCCGGCGCGCAGGTCGTCGAGTGCCCGGCGATCGAGATCGCGCCGCCACCGTCGATGGAGCCGCTCGATGCGGCCCTGACTCGCCTCGAGAGCTACGACTGGGTCGTCTTCACCAGCGTGAACGGTGTCGAGCGCTTCTTCGCCCGGCTGGGCGAGCTCGGCAGGGACGTCCGCACGCTGCACCACGCCAAGCTCGCTGCCATGGGTCCGGAGACCGCCGCCGCGCTCGAGCGCCTGCACCTGCGCGCCGACCTCGTCCCGGCCGAGTTCCGCGCCGAGGGTCTGCTCGCATCGCTCGCAGGCTTCGCCCTGCGGGGTGCGCGCTTCCTGCTGCCGCGCGCCGCCGGCGCGCGCCCGCTGCTGCCGGAGGTCCTGGAGCGCGCGGGCGCAAGCGTCGACGAGGTGATCACCTACCGCAGCGCGTGCCCGGCGCAGAGCGTCGAGCAGCTGCGCTCGGCGCTCGACGACGGGCGGCTCGACTGCCTGACCTTCACCAGCTCGAGCACGGTGCGCCATTTCCTCGAGCTGCTCGCGGCGGCCGATCCCGCGCACGGCCGGCAGCGGATTGCGGCGGCGAGCGTCGCCTGCATCGGACCGATCACGGCGGCGACGGCCGCCGAGGCCGGCCTCAGGGTCGACGTCGTGCCGCGGCAATACACCATCGCGGCGCTCGCCGAGGAGATCGTCGCTCACTTCGCTGCGCTCGGCGGGTCACCGCCGGGGTCCGCCGAGCCGGGGTCGCAGGAGGGCTCTTGATGGCCGGATCGTTTCCCACCGTGCGCCCCCGACGCCTGCGTGCGACGGCCCGCCTGCGCGAGCTGGTGCGCGAGACGCGCCTGTGCCCGGCGCAGCTCGTCCTGCCGCTGTTCGTGGTGCCGGGTCGCGGCCGGGCCACCGCGATCTCCTCGATGCCCGGCGTCCGGCAATGGTCGGTCGACCGGGTCGGCGAGGAGGCCGCGCGGGCCTGGGAGGCCGGCGTGCGCGCGGTGATCCTCTTCGGCGTGCCCGAGGCGAAGGACGCGCAGGGCAGCCACGCGTGGCGCGACGACGGCATCGTCCAGCAGGCGCTCGGTGCGCTGCGCCGCGACGTGCCGGAGATGACCCTGATCACGGACGTGTGCCTGTGCGAGTACACCGACCACGGCCACTGCGGCGTGCTCGAGCGCGGCGAGGTGGCCAACGACCCGACCCTCGAGCTGCTCGCGCGCGAGGCGGTCTCGCACGCGCGTGCCGGAGCCGACATCGTCGCGCCATCGGACATGATGGACGGCCGCGTGGGGGCGATCCGCCGCGCCCTCGACGTGGCCGGGTTTGCGGCGTTGCCGATCCTCTCGTACGCCGTCAAGTACGCATCGGGGCTGTACGGCCCGTTTCGCGAGGCGGCCGAGTCCACGCCGCAGGTCGGGGATCGCCGTGGCTACCAGATGGACCCCGCCAATGCGCGGGAGGCGCTGCGCGAGCTGCGGCTCGACCTCGACGAGGGCGCGGACCTGGTGATGGTCAAGCCGGCGCTCTCCAACCTGGACGTGATCGCCGCGGTGCGCGCCGCCTGCGACGTGCCGGTGGCCGCCTATCAGGTGAGCGGCGAGTACGCGATGATCAAGGCAGCGGCGGAGAAGGGCTGGATCGACGAGGTGCGCGTGGTCGACGAGTCGCTGCTCGCCATCCGGCGAGCCGGTGCCGACCTGATCCTCACGTACTTCGCGATCGATGCGGCGGCGCGCTGCGCGTAGCGCGGTGCACCGCCGCGAGCTCGGACGGCCGCAGGAGGCATGGCGTTGCAAGCTACGGTGACACACGTCGGTGTGTGCGTCTCGGACATCGAGCGCTCGCTGCGCTTCTACCGCGACGTGCTGGGCTTCCAATTCGCCCACGAGATCGAGGTCGAGGGCGAGCCGAGCGACACGCTCCTGGGCCTGCGCGACGTGAGCCTGCGCGCGGTGTATCTGGAGCGCGACGGGCTACGGCTCGAGCTGCTCAACTACGCCAACCCAGCCTCGCCGACGAGAGCACCGGCGCGCGCGATGAACGACCTGGGCTTCACGCACCTCTCGATCCTCGTGCCGAGCCTCGAGCACGCGCTCGAGGAGCTGGCCGCGGCCGGCGTCGAGATCCGTCACGAGACGCTCGTCGAGCTGGGTGGCCAGAGGGTCGCCGTCTTCGTGCGGGATCCCGACGGGCTGCCCATCGAGCTGGTGTGGGCCGGCCCGCAGCCGTGAGGCACGGGGCGTTCAGAAGCCGAAGCGCTCGAGCCAGCTGGAGTCGGCGTTGCGCAGGTCGAGGCGCGCCGGAAGAGCCGCCGGGCTGCGGCGCTGCTCACCGATGCGCAGGGCGGCGGGCCGGCGCTCGCCGTCGATCTCCAGGTCGACGGTCAGCTGGGAGAACGCGCCGCCCGGGGTGACGTCGAAGCCCTCCTCGTCGTTCGCCATGCGGACCTCGAAGGCGAGCTTGCCCGGTCTGGGCTGGTGCACGAGCAGGTTCTCGGAGAGGGGGGTCACGTCCTCGATGGTGCCACCGCCGCCGGTGCGTAGCTCGCCGGCCACGCGATGGGCTTTGCCGTCCGCAGTGAGCCGCAGGCGCAGCCTGCCACCCTGGATCCAGAGATAGCAGGCCACCTCGTCGCCCGAGGTGATCCCGGGCCGGCCGAAGGCGAGCCGGAAGGGCAGCGTGTCGCGCACCGGCTCGGAGAGCGCCCCGCGGGCCGCAGCCAGACCCGCCAGGCCGAGCGCGAGGAGGAACGCCACGCGAGCCCCGACGGGCCTGGTGGACCCGCCCGGCTGGCGAGCTGCGTCGCGATCGCGCCTGGACTCGCGCATGGGCGCAGCATGGGTAGGCCGGCCGGCGAGGTCAAGCAGGTCAGCGGGCGACCCAAGAGGCCCCCCGGCCGAGCGCCTTCGTTCGCCTCCTCGGCCGAGTCGCGTGCCCTTGCGTAAGATCCGGGGAGTGGACTCGTCTATAGGCGCCCGAACAGCATAGCCTTGACACCCACCCCCCCGAGTCCATAAGCTCTGCTCCCGTCGCTCGGCGGCCGGTTGCCCGGGGGGCCCATCGAGGGGGGCCGGTCGGAGAGCGACGCCAGCGGTAGCAAGACAGGAGACGTCGGGTTTTCGAGGTCACGCCGTGGCCCGGAAGCCCGGCCGGATCAGCCCGAGGAGGCGCGCATGCGAGTCCAAAGAGCTGTGGCCGGAGTGCTACTTTCGTTCCTCGTGGGATGCGGCCAGGCTGCCGTCCGCCAGGGCGCGGTCGCCCATCCGGAGGTTGCTTGGGGAGTCCGCGCGCCCGGGGACAGCCTTCTCCAGCCCCTCGATCTGGTCGAGGGCCTGGAAAAGGGTGTCGATGGCGAGGACGAGGCGGAGGCCTACCTGAACGGCGGGACCGCGCTGTGGCCGGTTGCCAGCCACCCCAAGGTCGTCTCCCACGCAGATCGTTTGCGCAGGAGCATGGCAGGCACGTTGCGCAGTGGATTCGCGCGCAGCGGTCGCTACCTCGACATCATCCAGCGCGAGTTGGAGCGCGAGGGGGTCCCGGCCGAGCTCGCCTTCCTTCCCATGGTGGAGAGCAGCTTCTCCCACCAGGCGGTGGGGCGGGGCGCAGCTGGCCTGTGGCAGTTCACCCCCGGGACCGCGCAGCGCTACGGCCTGATCGTCAATCGGGAGGTCGACGAGCGTCGTGACCCGGAGAAGGCATCGCGGGCGGCTGCCCGCCTGTTGCGCGATCTCTACGACCAGTTCTCCAGCTGGGAGCTCGCCGTGGCGGCGTACAATGCGGGTCCGGGGCGCGTCGAAGCGGCGCTCGCGCGAAACCCTGGCGCGAGCTTCTGGCAGCTCTCCGACCGGGCCCTGCTGCCCCGGATCACCCGTGACTACGTGCCCAAGGTTCTGGCGACGGCGCTCATCGCGGCCCGCCCGGAGGAATTCGGCCTCGCCGGCGTCGAGCGATATGAGCCCTTGCGGTACGACACGTACGTGGTTTCGCAGCGCCTCGAGGTCCAGACCATCGCCTCGCTGTGCGGCAGCAGCCCCGAGCAGGTCGTGGAGCTGAACCCCGCTCTGCGCAAGGGAGTGGTGCCGAGCACGCCGGCGGGCTTCCAGATCCGTCTGCCCGAGGGCACGGGCGAGCGCTTCGCCGCCAACTACGCAGTGTGGCGTGGAGGGCGCTCGACGATCGGCTCCAGACGGACCCCGGCGAGCTGACGCGCGCGTTCGGAAGCCTGTTCGACTCGCCGCACCTGCTGCGCTGCGCGACGCATCGCCGCGGGGGGCCGGGCAGCCGAGGCGCGCCGCCTGCCAAGCCGGCGAATCGAGCCGGGAGGAGGGCCACCGCCATCGCGGAGCATTCGGCGGCGGCCTGCGCGGCAGCGCTGGCTTCAGTGGACCGTCTGTACCGGGCCTTCGACGACGCCGAGCACGGTCACGCCCTCCTCGCTCTGGCCGATGTGATACAGGATGTAGTAGCGATCGATGGCGAGGTAGAGGCAGCCGCCTTGCCCCTCGAGCACGCCGGAGCCGGTGGGGAGCGGGTTCTCGGCGAGTCCGAGGATGGCTTCGCCGATCTCTCGCAGCGGTGGCCCCGGGATCTGCTCCATCTCTCGGTATGCGCTATACGTCAGGCTCAGCTTCATTCGGTCGCCCGTCCCATCACGAGGTTCGGCCGACACCGGACGGGACTTGAGATCGGGGACGCGGCAGCCGCCTGCGTACCCGCGCAGGGAGAAGCGCCACCATGGCGAGCGCTGCAGAGGATGATCGGGGCGACGTGGGGCGTGACGCGGCGACGCTGGTACGGGCGGCGGTCGCTCGCCTCTCCGGATACGTGCCGGGCGAGCAGCCGAGCGACCCGCGGGTCGTCAAGCTCAACACGAACGAGAACCCGTACCCGCCGTCGGCCCGGGTGCGCGAAGCGATGCTCGAGGCGTGCGAGCAGCTGCACCTCTATCCGGATCCGACGGCACGGCCGCTGCGCGAGCGCGCCGCCCGGCTCTACGGCGTCGACCCCGAGGGAATCGTCGTCGGCAACGGCTCCGACGAGCTGCTCTCGCTGGTGCTGCGCGCCGTGATCGACCCGGGCGACGCCGTGGCGTTTCCCGTGCCGACCTACTCGCTGTACGACACGCTGGTCGCCCTGCAGGACGGCGTCACCCTGCGCATCCCGTTTCCCGATGATTTCTCCCTGCCCGCGGGCCTGCGTACGGTCCGCGCGAGGCTCCGGATCGTCTGCAATCCCAACGCACCCTCGGGCACGGTGGTGGCGCTCGATGCCCTCGAGGATCTCGCGCGCGCACGCCGCGACTCGCTCGTGGTGATCGACGAGGCCTACGTCGACTTCGCCGACCACAGCGCGGTGACGCTGGCCACGCGCCACCCCAACGTCGTCGTGCTGCGCACGCTCTCGAAGTCGTACTCGCTGGCTGGCCTGCGCGTCGGGTTCGCGATCACCACCCCGGCGCTGGCGGAGCAGCTGCACAAGGTGCGGGATTCCTACAACGTCGGGAGGCTCGCTCAGGCGGGTGCGCTGGCCGCCCTCGAGGACCAGGCGACGATGCTCGCGCACGTCGCCTGCGTGCGGGCCACGCGGGCGCGGCTGGAGAGCTCGCTCGCCGCGCTGGGCTTCGCGGTCACGCCGTCGCAGGCCAATTTCGTTCTGGCGCGCCGTCCAGGCGAGCCGCAGGGCGGCCTAGTCGCGGCACTCAAGGATCGAGGGATCCTGGTGCGCCACTTCGCCGAGCTGCCCGATGCCCTGCGCATCTCCGTGGGCACGGACGCCGAGATCGACCGGCTGCTCGCCTCGCTGGCCGAGCTGCGCCGCGCCTGACGCTCTGCCGACGAGTCCCGGCGCGAAGCGGGCGTCCCCGGGGGCTGCGCGCGAGCTGCGCTTCGGCGCCGCCGCTCGGACGAGCGGCGGGCGAGAGCGATCATCGGCCGCCGGCCGCGCGCCTCCATCGGGCGGGCTCGATGGGGCTCGTCCGCTCAATCCTCGCTGCCCGGCTCCTCCTCGTCGAGCTCTTCGTCGTCCGGCTCGTCGTCGGCGCCGGAGGTGGCCGCGGGGGCCGCCTCGAGGAAGTCCGAGCGGCGCTTGTCGACCCGCTGAAGCGCGTACTGCGCCAGGGTGTAGACCGTCGGGGCCGCACCGGATGCGGCGTAGAGCTTCTCCTCGGCACCGCTGCCGCGCCGTGCCACGCGGATCGTGCCGAGGGAGGAGCCGTCGGCCGCGCGCAGATCGAGCTTCAGGGTGGGCGCGTCGAGGCCGAAGTCACCGCTGCCGTCCTCGCTGGCGATGCCCGTCCCCTTGAGAGTGCGCAGATCGTCGACGAATCGCCCGACGATCTGCTCCTTGACCTCGGCATCGCCGGCATCGGCCAGCGTCCAGTGCTCGTCCTTCTTCTTCTCCAGGGTGAACGAGGCTCCGTCGTCGCCCGTGACCACGACCGACGCGAGCTTGTCGGGATCGAAGGCGAGCACGGTCTTGTCGCGCAGATCGGCGGCCGTCTTGCCGAGCGTGGTCAGCACGTACTCGCCGACCGTGACGATCGGTCCGCCCGCGCCGCGTTGCGCGTGGACCTCCTTCTTGGTGCCGTCGGCTCCCGGCGCGCCGATGCGCAGCTGCTTCTCGGCGCGGTCCGTGCCCAGAAGCAGCGTGACGGAGAGGCGCGCCGGCTCGAGCCCGAGCTCGGCCAGCGCCGGTGGCGGGCTCGCGTCGACGAAGCCCTGCGCGCGCATCGAGCGCAGCGCGGAGAGGTAGCTGCGCACTTGCGCCGCATCGGCCTTGGCCTCGGTCGGCTCGGTCAGCAGCCAGCCGTCGCCCTCCTTGCGCAGGACGATCTCGGGCACCCCCTCGCGGGCGATGCGGATCTCCTGGACCGCGTCGTCCTGGAAGGCGAGCACGGTCTTGTCGCGCAGGTCCTTCAGCTCCCGTCGCACCCCGGTGTGGAACGCCGCGGTGGTGAGCAGGACGGCCGGGTCGTCGCCCCTGCGTGCGTAGGCCGAGGCGCCCACCGGCGTCGTCTTTCCGACGGCGATCCTGGGCCCGGGCGAGCCATCGGCGAGGGTGAGCGACACGGTGACGGCGGGCGCATCGAGGCCGAAGGGTGCCAGGCTTTCCGGCTGCTCGGCGATGGTCTTCTTGAGCTCGGCGTCGGCCAGGGCGCCGATCAGGTTCTGCACCACGCTCTGGTCGGCTTCGGTGTCGATCGGAGCGGTGATGCGCCAGGTGCCGTTGCTGCGCTGGAGCCTGATCGTGCTGTCGGGGTAGGCGAGCTCGACCGCCGATACGGCGTCGCGATCGAACGACAGGAGGGTCTTCTTGGCGGACTCCTGCTCCACCGCGGGACGCTCGACGAGGTAGAGGTACGCGCCGAGCGCGGCGACGATCAGCGCGAGGATCAGCGTGTTGCGGGGCTTCATCGGCCTTGTCGGAGGGCCAGCGGCCGCTCAGAGGCTCGAGCGCCTCCACCAGACGGCGAGTCCGGCGATGAGCAGCAGCTCGGGAAGGACGAGCACGGAGAGGTAGAAGATCACCGTCGCCTGCTCCTGGCTGAATTGCACGCGTGAGGCGCGCACCGTGCGCGGCCGGATCGACAGGAGCTCCTCCTGGCTGCCCAGCCAGCCCACCGCGTTCAGGAAGAGGTCGCGGTTGTAGAGCATGTTGATGTACTTGTTGTCGGCGAAGCCGGCGGTGCCGAAGACGATCAGCCGCGCCTCTCCCTTGCCCAGCCCGAGCTGCTCGAGCTTCGCGTCCACCGCGACGGCGACCGACACGGGCCCCTTGGTGTCCGCGTTCGCATCCAGGCTCGCCTCGCTCTTGTCGAACAGGCGGCCGAGGTCGGTTTCGCCCCAGCTCGAGGCGCTGGTCTTGGCGATCGAGGTGACGGTCAGGCCGGGCTTCGCATCGCCCGGGGTCACGCTGCGCGTGAGGGGGAAGATCGTCCGCTCCTTGATGTCCTTGGTGATCGGGTGGGCGCCGTAGCTGGCGATGATCGGCTCCAGCCCTAGCTGCGGGCCCTGGAAGAGGCGCACGACCTGGTCGACGACGACGTTCGTGCCGAGCACGACGCCGTACTGCGCGAGCAGGGGCTCGAGCTCCGCGCCGGTGCGCGGCGAGAGCAGGAAGATCGCCCGGCCGCCCTTGGCGAGGAACTCGCCGATCGCCTTCACCTCCTGCTCGAGCAGCGGCTTGCGCGGTGCGGCCAGGGCGAAGACGTCGCACTTCTCGGGGATCTTGCCCTCCTGTGCGAGTACCACCTTCTCGACGTCGTAGTTCTCGGCGGTGAGCGCGAGCTTCGCCTCGGCGTAGCCACGCGGATCCTGCTTGTCGTCGATGCCCGGCTCGCCTTGGCCCTCGGCGAAGCACACCGTCTGCCTCTTGGCCCGGGTGACCTTGATGATCGCGTTGGTGAGCGTCTCCTCGTTGGGCTGCGAGACGGTCGTCGCCTGGTCCTTGTACTCGACGCGAACCGTGCGGTACGAGCGCACGCCGTACTTCTCGGCGAGCTCGGGCTGCTTGTCGGGATCGATGAGCTGCGGCTTCACCCGCTTGGAGGCGCTGGCGAAGCTGTCCAGGATGGTTTCGATCTGCGGGTCGTGGCCGCCCTCGAGGAAGGCCTGCAGGGCGACGTCGGCGTCGATCCCGTCGAGCACGCTGCGCGCCTGCGGCGAGAGGCTGAACGCCGAGGACTCGCTCAGGTCGATGCGCCGGTTGTACCGGGTGCCGAGCCAGTTGGCCGCGACGAGCAGGGCGAGGAACAGGCTGGAGTAGACGACCATGTTCGCGCCGTAGCGGGTCGACCGCGCGCTGAGCAGCGTGCCGAGATCGCGAAAGCGCGTCGCCAGGAAGTACACCAGCAGCGCCAGGCCCAACCCGAGGTGGGCCAGGACGTAGGCCGAGGGGATGCCGGTGAAGTAGAGCGCCAGGGCGCCGAAGATCACCAGGATCAAGCCGATCAGGCCGAGCAGGGATTGGGATCTGCGCATGGCTCTCGCGTCCGGGCGCGCTCAACGCCAGCGGATCGACTCGACCGAGCGCTGCGTGAGGAACAGCCAGCCGAGGATCATCGAGCCGAAGTAGACCAGGCTCTTGGTGTCCAGGATGCCGCGGATCATCTCGCCCGAGTGCTCGACCACCGAGAGGTAGCGAAGCACCGCGCCGAGCCGCTCACCCGCGGAGTCGGCCGCCCAACCGACGACGAAGAGCAGCAGCATCGCCACCAGCGCGCTCACCGCGGCGATGATCTGGTTCTCGGTGAGCGAGGAGGCGAACATGCCGATCGCGACGAAGGTCAGCGAGAGCAAATAGAGGCCCAGGTATCCGCCGAGCATGATGCCGATCTCGGGATTGCCGTAGAAGGCGAGGATCGCCCCGTAGATGAGGGTCAGGCCGACCAGCACGGTGATGAACACCGAGGTGCCGAGGAACTTGCCGGCGACGATCTCCCAGATGGCCACCGGCGAGGTGAGCAGCAGCTCGTAGGTGCCCGAGCGCTTTTCCTCGGCGAAGCTGCGCATGGTGATCATCGGCACCAGGATGACCAGCACGACGGAGAGGTTGTGCAGCAGCGGCGCCACGACGAACTCGTTCACGTTGAGCCGCTGCGTGGCCTCGGCGCCGCCCTGGAAGCTCGAGTACATGGTGACCAGCATGTTGAAGCGCGCCAGCAGGTTGAAGAAGAACCACCCGCCGAGCAGCAGGAAGCCGGTC
>CAZGUU010000008.1:0-25190 GCA_964529315.1 uncultured Enterobacteriaceae bacterium | reverse complement strand
CGTCAGCACGTTGCGCACGATCTCACGCTCCCTGGACCGGGGCGGCGGACGCCTCGGGCGTGGCGGTGTCCGCGGTGATGAAGCGCAGGAAGACCTCCTCGAGGCTCGCATCACGCGTCAGGTTGGCGATCGTGTCCTCGCAGGCCACGCGGCCCTCGTTGATGATCACGACCTTGTCGCACACCTGGGAGACCTCGGGGAGGATGTGGGTCGAGAGGATCACCGTGCGGTTGCCGGAGAGGTCACGGATCAGGCTGCGGATCTCGATGATCTGTCGGGGGTCGAGGCCGATGGTCGGCTCGTCGAGCACCAGCACCTCGGGGTCGTTGATGATCGCCTGGGCGAGCCCGACGCGCTGCTTGTAGCCCTTGGAGAGGTGGGAGAGCAGCCGGCCTTCGACGGCTTCGAGGCCGGTGCGCTCGATCGCGCTGGCGCGGGCCGAGGCGACCCGCGCCCGGGGTACGCCCTTGAGCCGTGCGACGAAGGTGAGGTAGGAGCGCACCGTCATGTCGGGGTAGAGGGGCGGGTTCTCCGGCAGGTAGCCGATGCGCCGGCGCACCTCGGCCGACTGGCTGAACACGTCGAAGCCGGCGACTTTGGCCGTGCCGCTCGAGGGCGGCAGGAAGCCGGTGAGCATGCGCATGGTCGTCGTCTTCCCCGCGCCGTTGGGGCCGAGGAAGCCGAGCACCTGGCCTCGGGTCACGGAGAAGGAAACCCCTGAAACCGCGTCGCGGTCGCCGTAGCGCTTGCTGAGCTCCTGGACCTCGATCATGCTCGCCTTCGGACGAATGGTGGTGCCGAAAAATTCGGCGCGTATGTAGTTCCGCCTCCGGGGGATGTCAAGGCACCGAGGTCCGAGCAGCGGCTCGCTTGGACTTCCCCGTAGCCCGTTGATAGTCGTTGCGGGGTGGCGGGTGCGACGACGGCGGGGCGGGTGTGCCTGGTCGACGGCAGTGGGATCTTCTTTCGAGCCTTCCACGCCTTGCCGACGCTGGCCACGCGGTCCGGCCTGCCCACGGGCGCGATCTACGGCTTCACCAGCATGCTCGCCAAGCTGCTGCGCGACAGCGACGCCACGCACCTGGCCGTGATTCTCGACGCGCCGGGCCTCACCTTCCGCGACGAGGCCTTTGCCGCCTACAAGGCGACCCGCGCCGAGACCCCGCCGGACCTCGTCGTGCAGACCCCCTACGTGCGCCGGGTCGTCGAGGCGCTCGGAGTACCCCTGCTCGAGGTGCCCGGCGTGGAAGCGGACGACGTGATCGGAACGCTCACCGACGCCGCCGTGGGAAGCGGCTTCGAAGTGGTCGTCGTGACCAGCGACAAGGACATGATGCAGCTGGTCGGACCGCAGGTCTCGCTGCTCGACACGATGCACGATCGGGTGACCGGGGTGTCCGCAGTGAGAGAGCGCTTCGGGGTCGGCCCGGAGCGGGTGGTCGACGTGATGGCGCTGATGGGCGACGCGGTCGACAACATCCCCGGGGTGAAGGGGATCGGCGAGAAGACGGCCACGCGACTGATCGCCCACTTCGGCTCGCTCGACGAGCTCTATGCGCGGCTCGACGAGGTCGAGACCTTGGGTCTGCGGGGGGGCAAGCGGATTCGTGAGGTGCTCGAGCAGGGCGAGGAGGCAGCGCGCACCAGCCGGTTTCTCGCCACCATCCGGCGCGACGTACCGCTGCAGGTCGGTGTCGAGGACCTCCGGCGGGGACGGCCCGACCCGAGTGCCCTGCGCCGCCTGGCCGCGGAGCTGGAGTTCACCAAGCTGCTGGGCGGCTTCCTCGAAGGAGAGGTGAGCGCGGCACAGCCGCAGGGCGTCGAGGTCGTCGAGGCGGAGCGGATCGACGAGGCGATCGCCGGAGCGCAGGAGGTGGGGCTCGGATTTCCCTTCCCACCGCCGGCGCCCGGCGGCGCCCCGGCCGACCGCGGGGTGGCCGTGGCGGTCGGGCCGCAGGGGGCGGGCCCGGTGCTGTTCAGCACGACGCTGCCGGCCTCGGTGCGCCGCCTGCTCGGCGGCACGATGGTGGGCAAGACCGTCTTCGTAGACGATCTCAAGGCAGCGCTGCACCGAACCGGCCTCGACTCCGGCCTCGGCGAGGCCGCCGGAGGGGACGAGGTCTGCGATACCGGGCTTGCGGCCTATCTGCTCGACCCCGCGCGGCGCGCCTCGACGATCGACGCCTTGGCCCGCGAGCGGCTGCAGCGCAGCCTGCCGGAGCCGGGCGGGTTAATGCCCGAGACGCGCGCGGCGGCGATCGCCGCTGCGTTGCTCGAGATCGGCCCGCAGCTACGGGCCGAGGTGGCTGCGGCCGGTCAAGGGGGCCTGCTGCGGGACCTAGAGGTGCCGTTGGCTCGCGTCCTGGCGGTGGTCGAGTCGCGCGGCATCGCGGTCGACCGGGCCGTGCTCGAGGCGGCGGGGCGCGACTTCCGCGCCGCGGCGGACGCCCTCGAGCGGGAGATCTACGAGCTTGCCGGCGCGCCGTTCAACATCCAGTCGCCGATCCAGCTGCGCGAGGTGCTCTTCGAGCGGCTGGCCCTGCCGACCCGCGGCATCAAGCGCGGCAAGACCGGCCTCTCGGTCGACGCCGAGGTCCTCGGCCGGCTCGCCCAGAGCCACCCGATCGCGGCCAAGGTGTGCGAGCATCGCGCGCTGCAGAAGCTGATCTCGACCTACGTCGGATCGCTGCTCGAGCTGATCGACCCGCAAACCGGAAGGTTGCATACCTCGTTCAATCAGACGGTCGCCGCGACCGGCCGCCTCTCCTCGAGCGAGCCCAATCTGCAGAACATCCCCGTGCGCAGCGCCGAGGGGCGTCGCATCCGCGAGGCGTTCGTCGCCCCGCCGGGCACGCTGCTGCTCGCGGGCGATTACTCGCAGATCGAGCTGCGTGTCCTGGCGCACCTGACGGAGGATCCGGTGCTGCTCGAGGCATTCCGCCGCGGCGAGGACATCCACCGGCGCACCGCGGCCGAGGTGTTCGCGGTGCCGGCCGAGCAGGTCGACGCCGAGATGCGGCGGCGGGCCAAGGTGATCAACTTCGGCATCCTCTATGGCATGGGGCCACAGCGCCTGTCGCGCGAGCTGGCCATCCCGCTCGCCGAGGCCGAGGACTACATCCGACGCTATTTCAGCCGCTACGCGAGGGTGCGGGACTTCGCCGACCGGGTCGTGGAGGCAGGCCGCCGCGACGGCTTCGTCGCGACGATGATCGGGCGCCGGCGCCACCTGCCCGACCTCGCGTCGCGCCAGGCAAATCTGCGTCAGGCCGCCGAGCGCATGGCGTGGAACAGCCCGATCCAGGGCACGGCGGCCGACATCATCAAGCTCGCCATGCTCGCGCTCGAGCGCGCGCTCGAGCGCCGCGGCAATGGGGCCAGGATGCTGCTCCAGGTCCACGACGAGCTGCTGCTCGAGGTGCCCGCGGCGGTGCTCGAGGAGACCGGGGGGATCGTGCGGCGTTGCATGGAGTCCGTCGTGAGGCTCGCGGTGCCCCTGGTCGTCGACCTCAAGAGCGGCCCCAACTGGGCGGCGATGCGGTGAATTTCCCGGGATCGGTCGACGTCTAGTGGCTGCGGAGCGAACAGACTGGGAGCTGGTCGAGCTCGCGGGCGAGGGCGAGCGCAGCGCGTTTCGTGAGCTGGTCGAGCGCTACCAGCGTCGGGTGCTGGCAGTCGTGATGGGGATGCTGCACGACCGCGAGGCGGCGCTCGACGTGACGCAGGAGACGTTCATCAAAGCCTACCGGTCGATCGGCCGGTTCAAGGGAGATGCGAGCTTCTACACGTGGCTGTACCGGATCGCGGTCAACCTGGCGATCGACTACCAGCGCCGCGAGTGGCGCAAGCCGATCATCGAAGCTGGCCGCCCCGGCGGCATCGAGTCCGGTGGTGAAGACCTGCTCGACCGGCAGAAGGACGAGAGCCCGGGCGGCGACCCGTTCCAGGCAGCCAAGGACAGCGAGCTGCGGGCGCGCGTTCGGCAGGCCATCGACGAGTTGACCCCGGATCACAAAGCCGTGATATTGCTCCGAGAAGTCGACGGTCTTTCCTATGAGGAGATCAGCCGCGTGATGCAGTGCTCGAAGGGCACCGTGATGAGCCGCCTGCACTATGCACGCAAGAAGCTGCAAGCGCGCCTCAAGGAGTTCGCGTGACCTGCAGGGACGCCGAGCGACTGATCGACACCTTCTTCGATGGCGAGCTGGACGGTCGCCTGATGCGCGAGGCGGCGCTTCACGTGACGCGCTGCGCGCGATGCGAGCGCGAGCTCTCGGACCGCGAGCAGGTGCACGATCTGCTGGTCGATGCGATCGACGAGGAGATCGATACGGTCGATCTGGGCCGCGTGTGGCGGGGGGTCGAGGCCGGGATCGCGCCGCTGCCGGTGGAGGCGGAGAGGAGCTGGCTGCGCCTGGCGGCGGGCTCGGCGCGGCTCTCCGGCATCCTGGTGGGCCGCGGCGCATCGAGCGGCCGGCGCGCGGCGCGAGTGGGATCCGTCGACATCGACGCGACGCTCGATCCGGCGGGCGAGTGGCTGGCCCCGCAAGCACCGCTGGGCGCTCGATCGTGGCCACTGGCCGGCGCCGTGGCGATCGCCGCATCCCTCCTGGTCACGGTGCTCCTGCTGCGCGGCGGGGACCCGCGCGAGGAGCAGATCGCTGCCCAGCCCGCGGCCGGTCCGGCGCCCGTTCAGCTGGCCGCCCGGGCGGAAGGTCAGGCGGCGCCGGGCCGCGTCCAGGTGGAGTCGGTGGATTACCCGGGCGGGTCGCTGGCGATGTGGAGCGAGCCCGAGACGGACACCACGGTGATCTGGCTCGACGACGACGGCTCCGCGGCGGTGGCGCGCTGATGGCGAAGATCTGGCGACGGCTCCGGGTGGCCAGCCGCGCCGTGCTGCTCGGCAGCGCCCTGGCGGCTCTTGGACCGGTCGCGGCAGCGCAGGCGGCCGAGCGCGTTCTCGTGCAGGTCGGCGCGGTCCTCGCCACCAACTCGGGGGATCACGTCGATGCGCAGCTCGCTGGCATGCGTCGCCAGCTCCAGCACCTCTTCCACTACAGCTCCTACCAGCTCATGAAGCGCGAGAACCGAGACGTCGGCTGGGGGGATCCGGTCGACGTGGAGATCCCCGGCGGCCGCTTCTTGCGCGTCATGCCGAAGTCGGTCGCAGCCGATCGCGTCTCGTTGAACGTGATTCTGCGCCAGGACAGCCGCGTGCTGATGGACACGGAGTTCACGCTGAGCGGCACCGGAACGGTGATGGTGGGCGGGCCGCGTCACGGCGACGGCGTGCTGATCATCTGGATCGGTGCGCAGCCGATCGGCGCACCCGCGGCCGCCGCAGGGCCGCAGTCGGCGGAGTCGGCGAGCCACATGGGAGAGGCGCGTTGAGGCGCAGGCCGGCAGTGGACGCCGGCCGAGGAGGGCGGCGATGAACCCGGGAATCGGTTTCGGCACGCTCGCCGAGCTGGCGAGCCGGACTTGGACCGCGGTGCGCGACGGCCTTGCCGAGGCGCTGTCGGGCGAAGATCTGCTGACGCGCGAAGGATTGCAGGGGCTGGTGCGACTCGCCCGCCCGATCGCTCCGTTCAACCAGCCCGAGCTCGCTGCGCCGCTGGTCGGCCTGGCCGGCGCCCTGCTGAGCCTGGTGCTCGCCGGCGTGGCGGTCTCCTCGCTCGGCACGCTGCTCGTCGCGCTGCTCGCGCTGGCCTTCCTGCTCACCCGGGTCTACGGGGTTTCGCTGGAGATCGGCGCCCTGCGCGCGGAGGGCTGAGCGGGGGCTGCGGCCCGCTGCCGCAGTGAAGCTGCCAGAAGCGGGCCAGTCCCGGCAATGAGGCCGCTCGAACGTTCAGAGCGTCGGGCCTCCGGCTGCGTGTGACCGGGTGCGGCAGAAGCGGGCCTGCCTTCCGCCGCTGGCTGCGAGGTCACGGTCGGTGCCCCGACCGGCAGCGCCGAGTTCTTGACGGCGCTTCTCGACGGCCTCCCGCTGCCCGACATCAACAGGTGCGCATGCGAGTGCATGCTCGACACCGGGCTCGCTCGTGCCGCCTGCCTTGCTCCGGCGAGCGCCGAGGCGCCCACAGGATCCCCCGCTGCTGCGCGACCGTCAAGCGCGGCCGCAAATGCCGGGTTGCGCCGCCCTGGCTCTTCGGCCACTCTTCCCGGTTGCGAGGCATGAGCCCTCGCTGGAGTATCGGGAATGAGGGAGAGCAGCATGCCGAGAGGGGTAACCGGTTCCATGCAGGCCGCCGCGCGACGCGCCGCGCTCGTCGTCGCCGCCATCACGCTCGGCCTCGCCGCCGCGAGCGAGGCGCAGGTGCCGCGCCAGTCCGCGATCCAGCTCACGCCCGACTCGGGGCGCTACATGATCAGCAAGCCGGTGGGCAACTCCCGCTGGGTGATCACCTACAACCTCGACGACAAGACGGTCACCGGCAACGTCTTCAACACCGAGACCGACGACGTCGACTTCCTGTGGTGCCGCATCCTGACCGACGAGATGGTTCACCAGCCCGACCCGCTGGAGACGAGCTATCCGTTGCAGTGCTTCATGGCCGCCGGCTGCGCCGAGGCGCCGTGCAGCGCGAGCGCGTGGACCGAGCTGGTCGGCGTCCAGCCGCTCGCGGGATCGTTCCTTCTGCCGCCGGGCACGAAGTCGACGCTCGCCGGCAACGTGCAGCCGATCTACAACACCTCTTGCGCAACCAGCGCGGTATGCCATGGCAACGGCGCCCAGTACGTCGTTCTTTCCCCGGCTCTCTCCTACGCCAACACGTTCCTCGTCGAGTCGAACGGCGTCAACGGAATGCAGGGCCCCTTCATCGCCCCGTTCGATCCCGGCACGAGCTTCCTGCTCAAGAAGCTCGAAGGGTCTGGGGCAGGCGAGCCCATGCCGTACAACGGCTCGCCTCTTCCGGCGGGGCAGATCGACGCGATCCGCAGCTGGATCCTCGAAGGCGCCGCCAACAACTGACCGGCAACGCTCCAGATCTGCCGACGGCGGGCGTTGGGCCGTCCCGAATCACCGCCCGATCGCAGATGTCCTTGACACGCTCTTCGGCCGCGCCGTATAGGCCGGAAGGCTGGCTCGCGCGGGCCTACGGGCGCAAGACGCGCAGAGAGAAGGTTTTCATGCGATCATCCCTGACGATCCTCGCCGCCCTCGTCGCCATCGTCCTCGTGTCGAGCTGTGGCGACGATGGCGACAAGAGCACCTCGGCGGATCGAACCGTCCGACCGGGCGAGTCGATCCAAGAGGCCGTGGACGCGGCTGCTCCAGGCGAAACGGTCCGGGTCCTGCCTGGGGATTACACCGAGACGCACGGGGGCAGGGCCGCGGTACGGGTGACCAAGCCCCTCAAGCTGGTCGCCGAGAGCAGCCCGCCCGACAAGCGTGTGCGCATCCTGCCGAGCCCGGGACAAAGGCACGGCATCCTCGTCGAGCCCGCGAACCCCGGTGATCCGCGTGTCGACGGCGTGGAGATCAGGGGCTTCACGGTGGAGGGCTTCTCGAACAACGGAATCTGGCTGCGCTACGTGCAGAACTTCGTCATCGAGGACAACGAGTCGATCAACAACCTCGAGAACGGCATTTGGCCGACCCTCTCGGCGCACGGTGAGGTGAGGAAGAACGTGGCCTACGGCTCGCTCGATGCCGCCCTGTGGGTCGAGGCGGCGGAGAACGTCCGGGTCGTCGAGAACGAGCTCTACAACAGCCCGACCGGTCTCGAGGTCACGGTCTCGAACGACATCCACATGGAGGGAAACATCGTCCACGACAACGTCGTGGGAATTGGTCTCTATCACCCATCGGGTGCGGGCCTGCCGCCGCAGGACTGGCCGCCGTCACCTTTCCGCAACTGGACCCTCATCGACAACGAGGTGTACGACAACAACTTGCCCAATCCCGTATCGGGGGGGCTCGTCGGAGAGCTGCCCAGCGGCAGCGGTATCCTGGTGCTCGGGGTGGACGATGTGGACGTTCAGGAGAACCGAGTCCAGAACAACGACTTCTTCGGCATCGCGATGGTCGACTACTGCGTCGCGGTCGATGGCACGGCCAATAGCTGCGCGAACAACCCGCCATACTACGCGGATACTTCGCCGGACGGCAACCGGCTCATCGACAACGAGGTGACCGGCAACGCTTCCAATCCTCCGGCCGGGCCATTCGCGGCGGTGGCGGCAGACATCCTCGCCCTCGGCGGGTCGAACAACTGTGCGAGCGGCAACGAGGCGACGACGGGAACCTACGCCCCGGAGCTGCCCCCGTGCTAGGAGCGCCGGCTCCCCGGAGCACTCCGCAAGAGACGGTCGATCGAGTATAGTCCCGGGGCGGCTCGACCGTGCGACGGGTCACTGTCGCGTCTCGGGGCTTCCGCCCGCGTTCCTACTCCGAGTGGCCCGCCATCGCCTGCGCGAGGATGCGTGAGGTGCTCTCTCGCATGATCCGGGGATCGACGGGCAGGCCCTCGACCAGCGCCTTGCGCACGTCCTTGCCCGAGATCGACACCGGCTTCTCTCCGGGGTGGTTCTCGGTCAGGTCGACGCGTCCGATCGACTCGTAGTACGCGGCGAAGCCCACCTTGAGCGGCTGGATCGCCAGATCGCCGGAGAGATTAGCGAAGATCTCCTGCGCGTCGAAGTCGCCCCAGATCGCCGAGCCGTCGTGGTAGGGCGCGTCGGCGTGCTTGCGTCCGATGACGATGTCGGTGAAGCCGAAGTTCTGGCGGTAGATCGAGTGCATCACCGCCTCCTTCGGGCCGCCGTAGAACATCTTGATGTCCAGGCCGAGCAGGATCACCCGGTCGGGGACCGCTTCGCCGCGGGGGCCCCAGAGCGCCGGGTCGCTGTCGCCCTGGCCGAGCGCGCGCTGCTCGATCAGGGCCTCGTAGGTGGCCATGCGCACGTCGGCGTGGACGTCGTCGCCCTTGGTCTCGCCGATCAGGGGATTCAGGCAGGCCCCGGCGTCGAAGCCGGCGCGGATCAGGGTCTCCAGGCCGTAGACCAGCGCGTACTCGTGGGCGCGGTGCAGCGGGTTGCGCGTCTGGAAGGCGACCACCCGCTGCCAGCCCTTGGCCGCGAGCAGCCGGCGCACCTCGCGCGGAGTGAGCACGTACTTGCCGAACTTCGGGTGCTTGGGCTGGGGTAGCACCTCGATGCGGCCGCCGAGCAGATGGGTCATGTCGGCGTCGCCCTTGAGCACCATGTCGGCGCCGGGGTGGTCGGTGCGCTCCGTGCCGTAGACCGAGCGCAGGTACTTGGGCTTGTCCCAGGGGAAGACGTCGTTGACCTCGAGGACCGCGACCAGATCCCCGCCGCCGTTGGTCAGCGCGACTCGCTGTCCCTTGCCCAGGCGCCGGGCGAGGTCCGAGGGGACCGGCAAGGCGAGCGGAATGGTCCAGGCCCAGCGCCGTCCGCCGTGCTCGATGTGCGCGTGGTCGAGCACGCGGTGGTAGGTGGCCTCGTCCATCGGCCCGGCGAGCGGCGAGAGCCCGCCGTCGCCGAAGCGGTACACCGTCGAGAGGTCTGCGTCGGAGACGGGAACCGCCACCAGTCCCGCGGCCTCGGCGCGCAGTGCGGCGCGGCGCTCCTCGGCGACGGTGCAGCAGACGGGCTCGGGCACGCCCCCGTGCGGGGGAATCAGGTCGGCCAACGGAGATCTCCTTGTCGCTAGGCTCGAGAGCAGAGGGAAGGCTCGATCACGCGGATCCCGCCGTCTGTAGCGTTCCACCCCCGCCGCGGCAACCGCGCGGGCAGGGCGAGCCCGGGGTGACGGTGCGCTCCTCCCACGTCGCAGCCCCCGCGCGCAGATGGAGCAGCCGGGGTGCGTCGTCGGTCGCCAGGCCGGCGATCCAGCGGCACGCGGCCTGGGCGGCCATGACGCCGGCGAAGCAGGCGGCGAGCGCGGCCTCGCCGGGGCCCGGGCTCGGCCCCTCGTCCTCGTAGGGGGCGGGCAGGCAGGCAAAGCAGGCGACGGACGCAGGGGCGAGTGCGAGCTCGACGTCCCCACCCTCGCGCGAGGCGGTGAGGCGGATCGAGCCCAGCCGCGGGCTGCCGGTGAGCAGCGAATCGCCGTTCGCGAGCGCGCCTGCGACGATCGCGACGTCCACCTCGGAGAGGCTCGCGCCGCTGGCCACGCCACGGCGACGTACGACGACGTCGGGGCTGCGCCCGGGCAGGGCGGCGAACGCGATGGCCGTCGCGGCAAAGGGCGAGGGAGCTCCCTCGAGCAGGTCGAGGGCTCCGATGCCCGCGCCGGCGAGATACGAGGCCGCCGCGTCGGTTGCCACGCCACGGCCGACGAGCAGGCAGCGCGCGGTGAGCAGCCGTCGCTGGCCCACCCCGCCCAGCTCGCGCAGCAGGATCTGCCGGCTGTAGAGCTCGATCTGCGGATCGGTGAGCTTCACTCGGCCGGGACGACGGGCGATCCGTCGCGGCGTCGCGCGGCGTCGCGGCGCAGCTCCTCGAGGCGCGGCGCGCGCTCGCGCCAGCCGGCCCAGAGGCTCGTGCTCAGGTAGCGCTCGCCGAAATCGGCGAAGATCGTCACGATCTCGCCGCGATCCAGCGTGCGGGCGAGCTCGAGGGCGGCCCAGCACGCCGCGCCCGAGGACTGGCCGACCAGCAAGCCCTCCTCGCGGCCGATGCGGTAGACCATGTCGTAGGCCTCCTCGGTCGGCGTCGGGATCTTCGCGTCGTGCGCGGACTCGCGATAGATCGGCGGCACGATCGACGAGGCCATGTACTTCAAACCCTCGAGGCCGTGGAAGGAATCCTCGGGTTCGACCGCGATGACCTGGATCGCCGGATTTCTCTCCTTGAGGTAGCGGCCGGTGCCCATGAGCGTTCCGCTGGTGCCGATACCCGCCAGGAAGTGCGTGACCCGGCCCTGGGTCTGCTGCCAGATCTCCGGGCCCGTGGTCTCGTAGTGGGCGAGCGGATTGGCCGGGTTCGAGTACTGATCGGGCTTGAAGTAGCGCTCGGGGTCGCGAGCGATGACCTCGCGGCACAGCAGGATCGCCCCATCGGAGCCCAGCATCGGGTCGCTCTCGATCATCCTGGCGCCGAACGCCTCGATGATTCGCTTGCGCTCGACGCTGACGTTGGACGGCACCACGAGATCCACGGGAAAGCCGAGCGCCGCGCCGAGCATCGCCAGGGCGATACCGGTGTTGCCCGACGTGGAGTCGAGGATCGTCTTGCCCGGGCGAAGCGCACCGGAGCGCAGACCCTCGCGGATCATGGAGAGCGCGGGGCGGTCCTTGACCGAGCCGCCCGGATTGAAGCCCTCGAGCTTCGCCCAGATGCGCACCTCGGGCGGGAGGTCGCGCGTGACGCCGGTCAGGCGCAGCAGCGGTGTGCGCCCGACGAGCTCCGCGAGCTCGGTAGCGCGCAGGCCGTCGCCGCGCCTCGGGCTCTGGCCCGGTTGCGGCGCCTTCAGCAGCCGCCCCCGGCGATCGCGGGTACGATGGAGATCTCGTCGCCCTCCTTGAGCCGGGTGTCGAGCTGCTGGAGGAAGCGGATGTCGTCTCCGTTCACGTAGAGGTTCACGAAGCGGCGCACCCGCCCCTGCTCGTCGCAGATGCGCTCGCGGAGGCCCGGGAATTTCTTCTCCAGGTTCTCCACCAGCGCCCCGACGGTGTCGCCGGCTGCCTGCACCGACTCCGACCCGGCGGTGAGCTTGCGCAGTGGCGTCGGCACTTTGACGGTGACGGGCATCTCTCCAAACCTCCCTGGATTCGAGTTGCGCTGAGTATTGGCCCTGGGCAACGCGAGAAGCAAGTCGTCTTGGCGATCTACCGTCGAGCCGCGCTCCGCGCGAGGGCGCGCTCAATCGACGGACGGCCGTCGGGCAGCGCGGCAGACCGGACAGCGCGGGTTGGGGCGCAGCTCGACCTGCCGCCAGAGCAGGCGGCGCCCGTCGAAGATCGCCAGGCGGTCGGCCAGGGGCGGTCTGCGACCGCGGAGCACCGCGAGCGCCTCGCGAGCCGCGGCCATGCCCACCGCGCCCACCACCGGGCCCAGCACGCCGGCCTGCTGGCACGAAGGGAGCTCGTCGGGATCCGGCAGGTCGACGAACAGGCAGCGCAGGCAGGCGGTGCGGTGGGGGAGGATCGAGAGGAGCTGGCCCTCGAGCCCGATCGCCCCTGCGTGGACCAGCGGCACGTCGAGGTCGAGAGCGAGCCGGTTGAGCAGGACCTTGCTCTCCAGGCTGTCGGTCCCGTCGAGGACCACGGCGTGCCCCTCGAGCAGCCGATGACCCGAGGCCGCATCCAGGCGCTCGGCCCGCACGGCGACGTCGAGCCCTGGGTGCGCCGCGCGCAGCCGGCGAGCCGCGACCTCGACCTTGGCCCGACCGACGTCGCTCGTGCCGAAGAGCGGCTGGCGCGGCAGGTTGGAGAGCTCGACCCGGTCGGCGTCGATCAGCGTCAAGCGGGCGGCGCCGCAGAGGGCCAGCGCCGCGGCGGCCGGTGCGCCGAGCCCGCCCACGCCGACGATCGCCGCACCGCTCACAGCTGCGGGGCAGGGGATCCGCTGCTCCCGGTCACGGCGGGCCGGCCCTGACGTGTCCGCAGGGCGTCGATCACGCTCGCGGTGCTCGGTCCGGGCTTCGCGACCACCACCGCCGGCGCGGGTGCGGCGCCCTCCCTCTCGACGGCAGGATGCTCGGCGAGCGCGGCCTCGGCGAGCGCGACCAGCTCGGGATCGTCCTTCGAGCCGGCATCCTCGGCCAGGCGCTGCAGGGCGCCCCGGGCGGAGTCGCTGTCGGGATACTTGACCAGCAGCTCGAGGATCCGGCCTCGCGCGGCGCGGGTCTTCCCGCGCCCGTAGTAGAACTCGGCGACGTAGAGCTCGCGTGCGGCGAGGTGGTCGCGGGTCGCGCGCAGCTTCTCGCGCGCCTTGTCGGCGTACTCCGAGCGGGGGAAGCGCTGCGCGACGCTCTCGAAGCGCGCCGTTGCGTTGGCGGCGTTCGCCAGGTCGCGGTCCACGGTGCTCATCTGGTCCATGTACGCCTGGCCGATCGAGTACTCGACCTCGGGCAGCTGCGGGCTGGTGGGGTGCATACGCTGAAAGTCGCTGAAGGCGGCGATCGCCTCCGGGTAGGCCTCCGCGGCGTAGTGCGCCTGCGCCATCGCCAGCTCGACCTCCTGGGAGCGCGGGTCGAGCGGATAGTTCTCGAGCAGCAGCTTGTAGTGGTCGACGGCCGCCTCGTGCAGACCCTCCTCGTGGAACTGGCGAGCGCTGGCGTAGAGATCGTCCGCGGGCTGGACGGCCGGCCGGCTGGCGCCGCAGCCGGCGGCCACCAGGGCGGCGATCGCGGTGAGAAGGGCGAAGCGCTTTGGCGCGGCGGCGATCATGGGCTAGACGGTAGGCGATGGCTCGCCGGAGAGTCAAACCCACCGCGGGAGCCCGCACCGGCGAGAGGCGACCGTGAGCGCTGGACGGGCGCCGCGCGGAGAGCTGCTCGGCATGTGGGCGAGCACCCGCATGGTCGTCCTTGCGGCGATGTCGGCCTCGCTCTACGCCGCGATTCTCATTCCGTTCAAGGTGATTCCCTTGATCCCCGGCATCACGGAGCTGCGCCCCGCCAACGCCATTCCGGTGGTCTGCTCGTTTCTTTTCGGGCCGGCCGCCGCCTGGGGCGCGGCGATCGGCAACATGATCGGCGAGACCGTGGGCGGGCTCGGGCCGGGCGACGCATTCGGCTTCGCCGCCAACCTGCTCTACGGTCTGGCGCCCTACCGCATCTGGAGGGCGCTGGGCGGTGGCAGCCCCGTGCCCACCTACTGGGGCGGCTGGCTCAAGCTCCAGCTGTGCATCGTCGGCGCGGCGGGGGTTTGTGCGCTGGTCGTCGGCTGGGGTCTGAACCTGCTCGGCTTCGTTCCGTTTCCCGTTCTGGGCAACGTCGTCCTGGCCAACAACCTGATCGCCGCGAGCCTGCTCGCCCCGCTCGTGCTGCGCGCGCTCTACCCGCGGGTGGCCCGCGCCGGCTTGCTGCACGACGCGGTCTTTCCGTACCCGGCTCCCGGCCGACTGCGCGCCGCACTGGGCCTCGCGCTCCTCTTCGGCGGCACGGTGGGCGGTCACATCGCGGGCAACCTGGCTGCCACGGGCGCCTGGGAGCCGGCCTGGGCCTGGCAAGCCGACTCGCCGACCCGAGCGGTGGCCGTCGGCCTCGGCGTTGCGCCGTTCGTCGCCGCCGCGGCGCTCGGGCTCGCCCTCCTGTGAGCTCTCGCGCAGCGTCGGGCTGGGCCGCGCCGGTGTCTGGAGCGCCGTCGCAGCCGGTGGTCGTGCTGCGCGGGCTCGGCTGCCGTTACCCGGGCGGGACGCAGGCGCTCGAGGGAATCGACCTGGAGGTGCATCGCGGCGAGCTGGTCACGGTGATGGGTCACACCGGGGCGGGCAAGTCGACCCTGCTGCGCTGCATGGCCGGGATCGTGCCACGCCTCCAGGCCGCCGAGATGACCGGCGAGTGCCGCCTGTTCGGCGAGCCGCTCGAGCAGCTCGACGCGGCACGGCTCGCCGGACGCATCGGGGTCGTCTTCCAGGACTTCGAGGCGCAGATCTTCTCGACCAACGCGGCGCTCGAGGTGGGCTTCGGGCTCGATCAGCTCGGCCTTCCGCCCGGGCAGATCCGCGCGCGCACCGCGGCAGCGCTCGAGCGGGTCGGCCTGGCGGGCTTTGACGGGCGCGATCCCGTCACGCTCTCGGGCGGCGAGAAGCAGCGCCTGGCGATCGCCGCGGTCTGGGCGCTCGAGCCGGAGCTGGTGCTGCTCGACGAGCCGACCACGGACATCGACCCGCTGGGCAAGGCGGCGGTCCTCGACCTGCTGAGCGCGCTGCGCGATTGCGGGGCGGCCGTCGTGGTGGTGGAGCACGAGCCGGCCGCCGCGCTGGCTGCCGACCGTCTGGTTCTCCTGTCGCAGGGGCGCATGCGCGCCTGCGGCCCCAGCGCAGTCGTGGGCCGGGACACCGAGCTGCTCGCGGCGTGCGGAGCCCGACCGCGCGATCTCGACGTCGTGGCTGGCGCCCTGGGGATCGCCGATCGCCTGAGCGACGTGGACCAGGCGGAAGCGGTCCTGCGCGCGCGTGGCTTCGCACCCCGGCCCGCGAGCGGGGATCGGGTCGATGGCCCGGGCACGGATCGGACCGAGCGGCGGATGCCGGCAGCGGCGGTGCCCGGCGGCGTCGGGCTGCTCGAGCTCGACGCCGTGCGCCACGTCTATCCGGGCGGCACCGCTGCGCTCGACGGCGTGCGGCTGCGCCTGGCCCCCGGCGAGCTGGTCGCGCTGATCGGCCAGAACGGCTCGGGCAAGACCACGCTGGCCAAGCACCTGAACGGCCTGCTGCTGCCCACGGCCGGCCGTGTCCGATTGGACGGCGTCGACACGCGCGAGCTGTCGCTCGGGCGGATCGCGAGGGTCGTGGGCTTCGTCTTCCAGGATCCCGACCACCAGCTGTTCTGCGCGTCGGTGGCCGAGGAGGTGGCCTTCGGCCTGCGCCATCTCGGGCTCTCGGCGGCGCAGCTCGATGCGCGCGTCGCCCGCACGCTCGACCTGTGCGGCTTGGGTGGGCGGCGCGACGAGGACCCCTTCCTGCTGAGCAAGGGGGAGCGGCAACGTCTGGCCGTCGCCGCCGTGCTGGCGCTCGAGCCCCGTGTCTTGATCCTCGACGAGCCGACCACCGGCCTCGACGACCGCGAGCAGCGGGCGATGCTCGAGCTGCTGCGCGAGCAGCACCGCGCTGGGCGTACGGTCGTGGTGATCACGCACGCGCCCTGGCTGGTCGCGGAGCACGCCGAGCGCGCCGTCTTGCTGGCCGGCGGCCGCATCCTGCTCGACGGCCCGGTGCGCGAGCTCTTCGCGCGTCCGGACCTGCTGCGCCGCGCCTCGTTCCTCCTGCCGGAGGCAACCCGCCTGGGGTTGCGCTTCGGCCTCGAGGTGCGCTCCGCGGGCGAGCTCGCCCTGGCGCTTCGCCAGGCGCACGGAGGCGCAGGGTGACCTCCTCGCTGTACCTCGACCGAGCGACGGCTCTGCATCGGCTGCACCCGCTCACCAAGCTCGTCGCCGTGGCGGCCTGCTTCGCCGCGGTTTTCTCGCTCGAGGCGCCGGTCTATCTCTGGCCGCAGCCCCTGCTGCTGCTCGGCGCGGCGCTCGGCGGGCGCACGACCCCGAACCTGCGTCGCCTGCGCCCGCTGCTGGTGACGATCCCGCTGGGCAGCCTCCTGCTCTGGACCCTGTTCTACCGGGGTGGCTCGGCGCTCCTCACGCTGGGCCCGCTGCGCGTGTCGGCTGCAGGCGCGCTCTACGGCGCCGGCATGGCGCTCAAGCTGGTCACCTTTCTCCTGCTCAACGTCGTGCTGCTCTCGACGACTCGCGTCGAGGAGCTGACCCTGGCCTTCACCCGGCTCGGCGTGCCCTACCGAGCGGGCTTCGCGCTCACGCTGGCGTTCCGGCTGGTGCCCGTGTTCGTCGAGGCGACGGGGACCGTCCTCCAGGCGCAGCGCCTGCGCACGCTCGGTGCCGAGCCGCGTGGCCTCGTCGAACGGATGCGCCGCGGCGCGCCGGTGATCGTGCCGGTGTTCATGGGCGCGCTGCGGCGCGCCGACCAGATGGCGATCGCCCTGGAGATGCGCGGCTTCGGCCGATCGGGAAGGCGCAGCGGCATCGTCGAGCCGAGAGCGGGTTGGCCCGACGTCGCCGTGCTGCTGGTCGCAGCCGTGCTGCTCGGCGCAACCGTCGTGCTTCGCGCCTCGGGCCGTGGCCTGATCGGCGCTTGAGCTCCGCGGTGCGCGGCGGGACACGCGCGAGCGCGGGCCGCGCCAGCGTCGCCGGCGCGACGGGTCCCATGGGGCACGACACGAAGGGGGGACGAGCGGCCTCGGGCGGCCCGGCGCCGCCTGCGGCCCTCGCCTTGACACCGCGAGCGCGGGTTCCGTACCTAGAGGCCCCGTGCCTGGGAGAGGAGCCGCTCGTCGCCGCGTCGCCGTCACCGGACTGGGCGCCGTGAGCCCGCTGGGCTGCGGCGTAGCCAAGAATTGGCAGGCGGTTCTCGAGGGGCGCTCGGGCATCGGGCCGCTCACCCGCTTCCCCTGCGACGAGTTTCCCGCACGCATCGCGGGCGAGGTGCGCGACTTCTCGCCAGAGGAGTTCCTCGAGAAGCGCGACTTGAAGAAGATGGACAGCTTCATCCAGTTCGCGATGGCCGCAACGACCATGGCGATGCGGGACTCGGGTCTGCCGATCGACGAGTCCAACGCGCGGCGCGTCGGCTGCATCGTCGGCGTCGGGATCGGCGGCATCTGGTCCATCGAGGAGACGCACAGCGCCTACCTGGAGGGTGGCTGGCGGCGGATCTCCCCGTTCTTCATCCCCAAGCTGATCTCCAACCTGGCACCCGGCCAGATCGCGATCCGCTTCGGCGCGCGCGGGATCAACTACGCGCCGACCAGCGCCTGCACCTCGGGCGCGCACGGCGTGGGCGAGTCCTTCCGCCTGATCCGTGACGGCTATCTCGACGCCGCGATCTGTGGCGGCGCGGAGGCCGCGATCACCCCGCTCGGGGTCGGGGGCTTCTGCGCGATGCGCGCCCTGTCGACGCGCAACGACGAGCCCGAGCGGGCGAGCCGGCCGTTCGACCGCAAGCGCGACGGGTTCGTCGTCGGTGAAGGCGCGGGCGTGGTGGTGCTCGAGGAGTGGGAGCAGGCCCGCGCGCGCGGAGCACCGATCCACGCGGAGCTGATCGGCTACGGTACGGGTGCGGACGCCTTTCACATCACGCAGCCGGCTCCCGAGGGGCGGGGCGCGAGCGAGTGCATGCAGATGGCGCTCGACGACGCGGGCGTCGCTCCCGAGCAGGTCGGCTACATCAACGCGCACGGCACCTCGACGGAGTACAACGACGTCAACGAGACGACGGCGATCAAGCGCGTGTTCGGCGGGCACGCCCGGCGGCTCGCAGTGAGCTCCACGAAGTCGATGACCGGACACCTGCTCGGTGCCGCGGGTGGCCTCGAGGCGGTCTTCACCGCGCTCGCCCTGCGGGAGCAGGTGTTGCCGCCGACGATCAACCACGAGGAGCCCGACCCAGACTGCGATCTCGACTACGTCCCGAACCAGGCGCGTGGGGCCGCGATCGAGGTGGCGATGTCGAACTCGTTCGGCTTCGGCGGAACGAACGCCTGCCTGGTCCTGCAGCGCGCGCCGCGAGCCGACGCGCGGAGCGCGGGCACGCGGTGACCCTCGACGAGCTGCTGCGGCGACGTCTCGTCTTCACCGTGGGGAAGGGCGGCGTCGGGCGAACCACGGTGACGCTTGCCCTGGGCCTGGAGGCGGCGCGCTGCGGCAAGCGGGCTCTGCTCGTCGAGCTCGAGGGATCGCACGGCTTGCAGCACGCGATCGAGGCGCAGCGCGAAGCCAGCGATCCGCCACCCGGCCTGGAGCGGGTCGACCACATGGTCGTCGACGGGCGCCGCGCGCTCGAGGAGTACCTCGCGCTGATCATCCCGGTGCGCCGGCTGTTGCGCACGGTCTTCTCGAGCAACGTCTACCAGTATTTCGTGGCCGCCGCTCCCGGGCTCAAGGAGCTCATGACGGTGGGCAAGATCTGGTACGAGGCCGACCGCAAGCAGCGCGAGCGAGCCACGCCGGGCGGCGGCGTGGCGGCGCCGGACATCGTCCTGGTCGACGGCCCGGCGACCGGCCACAGCCTGCAGTACCTGCGCATGCCCAGTGCGGCGGCCGACGCCTTCGGCGCCGGGCTGGTGCACCGCGAAGCCGAGCGGATTCTCGGCCTGCTGCGCGACGAGGCGGCAACGGCCGTGGTCGTAGTGACGACGCCCGAGGAGATGCCGGTGAACGAGACCGGCGAGATCTACGCGGGCCTGGGCGAGCTCGGCCTGCCGCGCTCGCTGCTGGTGGTGAACGGGGTGCGCCGCGCGCCGTGCTCGGCGGCCGAGCTCGAGGCACTGCGCGTTGCGCTCCCCGAGTGGGCCCGCGGCGAGGACGAGGCGGAGCTGCCCGTGGGCTCGGGCGGCGCGGCCACCGAGCGGCTCGCCGACGATCTACGCGAGGCGGAGGCCTTGCTCCTGGCCGTGTGGCGCCGCGCCGAGGAGGAGTGCAGCTGGGCGGAGATCCACCGGCGCAACCTCGAGCGTCTCGCGCACCTGGTGCCGATCCCGAGGGTGGAGCTGCCCTTCCTGTTCAGCGAGGAGTTCGGCGCAGCGCACGTCGCCTCGCTGGCGCGTGCCCTCGGGACGCAGCTCGGGTCCACAGCGGAGGCGGGACGCACGCGCGCGGCCGGTCGCACGCGACGGAGGTGAGGGTGGCGAGCTGCGGACTGGAGGAGATCCTCGCCACGCACCGCATCGTGGTCTGTGCCGGCTCGGGCGGTGTGGGCAAGACGACCACCGCTGCGACGCTCGCGCTGTGGGGGGCGCTGCGGGGCCGGCGCGCCATCGTGCTGACCATCGATCCGGCGCGCCGCCTCGCCGACTCGCTCGGCATCGGGCCGATCGGCAACACTCCGCGCCGGGTGTCCGACGAGGTGTTCCGCGCGATCGGGCTCGAGGTGCCGGGTCGTCTGACGGCGATGATGCTCGACCAGAAGGGTAGCTGGGACGAGCTCGTCGAGCGCCACGCGCCGAGCGCCGAGGCTCGCGAGCGGATCCTCGCCAACCGCTTCTACCGCCAGCTCTCGCAGAGCTTCGCGGGCTCGCAGGAGTACATGGCCGTGGAGCAGCTGGGCGAGCTCGACGCGAGCGGGGACTACGACCTGATCGTCGTCGACACGCCGCCCACGCAGCACGCGCTCGACTTCCTCGAGGCGCCCGACCGCCTGCTCGACTTCCTCGACCGCAAGATCGTGCGCTGGTTCGTGCGGCCGTCGGTGTCCATGGGCTGGTCGGCATTGCAGACGATGAACCGCACGGTGGGCTTTCTGCTGCGCAAGATCGAGGAGGCGACCGGCGTGGCGGCGCTCGCCGAGGTGAGTGACTTCTTCGACTCGATGAGCGGCCTGTTCGACGGCTTCGAGGCGCGCGTGGCGCGGGTGACCGAGCTGCTGCGCGATCCGCGGACCGCCTTCCTGCTCGTCGCGGGCCCGGACGAGCAGGTGCTGGACCAGGTGGAGTACCTCGCCGGACAGATGGCCGCGCGGCGCATGCCGCTCAAGGGCGTGGTCATGAACCGCGTGCACGCCCTGCTCGAGCGCGATGGCGGCCTGACCGAGGAGACCGCCGAGGCCGTCGCCCGAGCGCTGCTCGAGCCGGCGCGCCAGGCGCTCGAGCATCTGCCCGCGGGCACGGACGGGTGGGACCTGCTCGTGCGCGTCGCCCGCAACTTCGTCTGCCACCAATCCCTGGCGCGCGGCGATACCCTGCGCATCGAGGTGTTCCGCCAGGGGCTGCCCCCCGGTGTGCCGCTCGTGCAGGTGCCCAACCTGCCGCGCGACATCCACGACCTCGACGGCCTGCGCCGCCTGCACCGCTATCTCTTCTCGGCCGAGCTTTCGGGGGAAGGGCGGGCGCCGGCGGCGGGCTGACGCTTCGGTTGCGCCGACACCGCGGCCGATCGCTCGATCGGCCCTCTGGCTAGCGCAGGATGCCGAGCTCGCGCAGCTCGGCGATGCGCGCGTCGTCGTAGCCCAGAGCGTCGCGCAGCACCTGGTCGGTGTCTTGGCCCAGGCAGGGCGCCGCTCGGCGCACGGAGAGCGGCGTCCCGTGCAGCCGGTAGGGAATTCCCAGGTGGCGCTTGACGCCGATCTCCGGGTGCGGCAGCTCGACGAAGTAGCCGCGGCTGGCCAGGTGAGCGTCCTCGTGCAGGTCCCGGTTGGTCATGGCCGGGAAGGCGGCGACACCGACGGCCTGGAGAACACGTGTGGCCTCCTCGGGGGAACGGATGGCGCACCAGGCGCCGATCCGCTCGTCCAGCGCGGCCTCGTGGCGCTTGCGCTCGGCCGCGCTCGAGAAGCGCGGGTCACTGGCCAGAGCCGGGTCGATGGTCCGGGCCAGCGCTCTCCACTCGTCCTCGGTCGTCACCACGATCGATACCCAGCGATCGTCACCGGCACAGCGATAGACGGCGTGCGGCGACCACAGGGGATCGTGGTTGCCGTGGCGGCCGGGCGTCTGGCCGGCCATCGTCTGGGCGAGGATCCCCTCGGCGAGCAGGGACATCGTCCCCTCCCACTGCGAGAGGTCGATGTACTGCCCCTGGCCGGTGCGCCGGCGGTGCACGAGCGCGGCGAGCACGGCGACGGCGCCGTGCAGCCCGCTGGTCGGATCGCCGTAGGAGACGCCGACGTGCATCGGCCGCCACTCGGGGTAGCCGGTGAGCGATGCGAAGCCGGCGAGCGGCACCTGGGCCGGGCCGTAGGACACGTAATCGCGCTCTGGGCCGGTCGCGCCGTACCCCGAGAGCGCGATCATGACGATGTCGGGACGCAGCTTGCGGCAGTCCTCGTAGCCCAGCCCCAGGCGGTCCATGACGCCAGCGGCGAAGTTCTCGGCGACCACGTCGCTCCTGCGGATCAGATCGCGCGCCACCTCGATCCCGCGAGCGCTCTTCAGGTCGAGGGCCAGGCTCAGCTTTCCTTGGTTGTACTGGTTGAAGTAGCCCGAGCGGTCGATGCCGAAGCGGCCGTCGGCCCAGGGCGGCAGCATGCGGGTCACGCAGACCCGTGAAGCCGTCTCCACGCGAATCACCTCTGCGCCCAGGTGGGCGAGCTGGAGCGTGCAGAACGGCCCAGCCCACACCCAGGTGAAGTCTGCGACCCGCAGGCCCTCGAGCGGGCGCGATCTCCTCTGATCCGCGGCGCTCATCGGATCACCGCCGCTTCGCGCAGGCGAGCGAGCTCGGCTGGCACATAGCCGAGCGCGGCCAGCACCTGTTCGGTGTGCTCGCCGAGCCGTGGCGCGCGCCGGCGAATGCGCCAGGGCGTACCGCCATGGCGGTAGGGGGCTCCGGGCATCACCACCGGCGCCCCGGCCGGCGACTCGACGGTGGCGAAGAAGCCGCGCGCCTTCAGGTGCGGCGAGGCGAGCAGGTCGCCGATGGTCGAGACTGGGGCGAGCGGAATGCGCCGCGCCTGCGCACGGTGGTAGAGCTCGTCGACCGTCTGCTCGGCTGCGAACTCGCCGAGGAAGATGCGCAGCGCGTCCCAGTTGGCGGCGCGGCTCAGGCGATCGTCGAACAGCTCGAGCGACGCCCACTCGGGGTTGCCCATGAGCTCGACCAGGCCGCGCCATTGGTGCTCCTCGACGCAGCAGACGAAGATCCAGCCGTCCTTGCACTCGAGAAAGTCCAGCGGCTGGATCGGCTTCTGCCCCAGGCGCGAGGCGACCAGGCCCATGTACGGCCAAAACTCGTAGGTCATCTCGAGGATCGAGGTGAGGCACTCCTGGATCGAGACCTCGACCCACTGCCCCTGGCCCGAGAGCAGGGCGGCATAGAGGGCACCGAGCGAGGCGACGGCGGCATTGAGTCCGGCCTGGAAGCCTGCCTGGTGGCCGAAGGCCTTGAGCGGCGGGAGGTCGTCGCTGCCGGGGCCGCCGCCGTTGATCGCCGCGAGCCCGCCGGCGCACCACAGGTTCAGGTCGTGCGCTCGCAGGTCGCGATGCGGGCCGCTCGAGCCGAACGGGCTGATCGAGGTGACGACCAGGCGCGGGTTGGCTGCGCGCAGCCGATCCACGTCGATTCCGGCGGCCGGGCTCGCGGCCGGGATGTCGCCGTGGATCAGCAGGTCGGTATCTCGCGCGAGGCGAGCGAGGATCTCCTGGCCCTCGGGCTGGCCGAGATCGACCGCGATGCCACGCTTGTTCGTGTTGAGGTAGAGGAACAGCCCGCTGGCGTCGGGATCCTCGATCCCGCCGGCGAAGGGGCCGCGCCGGCGCGCCGTGTCGCCGGTGTGCGGCGGCTCGAGCTTGACGACCTCGGCGCCCAAGTCGGCGAGCTGCTTGGCCGCGTAGCTCGGCGCGACGAAGTCGCCGCACTCGACGATGCGAATGCCCGCCAAGGCATCGACCGGCGGCGCAGAGGTCGCTCGGTCAGCCACGCAGCATTCCCTGGGCCGGACCGCGCTGCGCGGCGCCCATCATCGGCCGGCCCTGGGGGGCCGCGAGCTGGGTCGACTGCGGCGTGCTCGTGGTCGTGAGGTGCATCGAGCGCCGTGTATCGGCATCGCCCGGCGCGGGCAAGGCGCCCGTGAGCTGGGGGCGCACGACAGGGAAGTGACGAGAGGGGGTGGCATGGCTTTTCCCCGCCCCTCCTTTCGGATTATACATCCGAAAGGAGGGGGGCGTAGCTGCCATAAACGGGCAATTTTGCCTAATGCCCCTTATCGGTCGTTCCCAACGCCGGTTCTCCCCCGGCCCGCGGTCGCATGCGGCGACCCGGCGATCCGTATACGGGAGTGCGCCGCGGTGTCAGGTGCTCTGGCCCGATTCGGCACCCTTGCGACGACGCAATCGTGCTGCCTCACGAGCCATGAACTGCCGCTCGATCTCCCGGCCCACGGGGCTGCCCTTCTCGATCTGGGTCCGCGCCCACACGCCTAGCTTCAGGATCAGCTCGAACTCAGCGGGCAGATAGTCCCAGCGGTAGTTGTTGCAGGTGCGGTGAGCGGGCAGGAAGTTCGCCACCGTGTGCTCGCCGCCCGCGCTGTGCGCCAGGACGTGATCGGCGTCCCAGGTCCCGTGGATCTCGCCGCCGCAAATGTGGCACCTGCCACCCGTGCTGCTGAGGATCGCCGCGCGCGCCGCGGCGATCAGGCGGTGCCGGCGAGGCTGCCGGTTGGCCGCCTTGCCTTGCTCGCGGAGCCGCCGGAGCGCCTGCACTTGCTCGCGGAGGGAGTCGGTATCCGGGGTATCTGACAAGTCTTGCTCCTAGCTCGCCCGATGCCAGGCATGGCCTGTTGGCGGCGCCGAGAGGCGTCCGTAGAGCCGATGCCTTCGTCAGGCCTGCACTTCATGTCGAGCCTCCCATGTCGCAATTAGGAAGCTGGACATCGCTCCTGCAAGATTCACAGCAAGCTCGGCATGGCGGGCAGCAGGCCTGATCGGAGAGCGGCCCTTCCCATGTGCATCAGAAAGCCTGTTGCGTACCGCGCCGAGTCCCTCGACAACAGCGGCACAGCCTCCAAGAATCTGCCGAAAGACAGTCTCCGTGTGCTGGCTGGGAGCCAGGTTCATCCCCTCGGCTGCAAGCTTGTAGAGCTTCGGCAGATCCGCGTCCCCGTACTCCGTGCCGAGGTCATCCAGGATGTGCTTGCAGACCGACTCGAGGAGAGTCCTGGCCGACGTGATTGCGCCCTCGGGATCGGCGGCCCGGCGGTCCAGCGCCTTGGACCAAGCTGCATGTACGTGTGGGGCGTCGAAGCTTTCAAGGACTTCGCCAACTTGACCGTCGGCAGGGATTGGAGTCTGACGCTCCAGCTCCTGCAGGAGGGGCTGGAACTCCTCCCATATGAATCTCCGGCGCTCCGCATAGTGGGCGAACTTGTACTTGATCATCTCCCAGAACTGCGAGAGCGACCGACACGTCCGGACGAACTGTGGCAATAGCCGTTCGTACGCCGGAGTGGACATGAAGACCTGGCGGAGCTGACGATACTCCAGATCACTCTCGCTACCGCCAGTGGCGTGAGCAACCAGTAGATTCTGAAGGGTCTCCGCCTGCTCTGAGAGCGTGTTCATATGATCCCATGGTTCACGGCCCAACGTTCGGGTTCCGCGGAAACGAGGCCCGTCGACCGAACCCGGCAGACATAGGGCACATACCTGCATCCTTCACCGCATCTCGCGCTAACGCATGCCCTCGTCGCCAAGCATTCCAAGCGCACGGTCGAGGAGAGGCTCGATCTCTTCCATGACCATGAACATCTCCTTGCTTCCGCCGACGAACTCGGAGCCAAACGGGCCGTTAAGCGTGGGGCGTAGCTGCCATAAACGGGCAATTTTACCTAATGCCCCTTATCGGGCGCCTGGAGCGATTCGGGCGAGGGCGGCGAGGACGAGGAACGGCGCGGCTATGCCGACCGCGGGCTGGACTCGCGAAGCGCGTCGCGGCAGATAGCCTCGGGGCGCTTCGGCGTCACGGCCTCCTATGCGGCGGACGTGCTCGAGCTGCAGATCAAGGTGGCCCAGGGCGCGAAGCCCGGCGAGGGCGGCCAGCTGCCCGGCGCCAAGGTCGACG
>CAZGUU010000007.1:0-38256 GCA_964529315.1 uncultured Enterobacteriaceae bacterium | reverse complement strand
CCTGATGACCGTCTTCCCGAGCATCAACATCTTCGGCTACACGCTGCTCCCCGGCACGGAGTTCTTCGAGCAGCGCGAGACGTACCACCTCGAGACCCTGCCCGTGGCGGGCTACGGCAAGGCCAAGGGCGAGTACGTGGTCGGCTGCCTGAGCTTCCCGCGCGACGAGGGCGAGGAGGGGTACTTCCTGATCAGCGCCTACGTCATGTTGGCGCGCGGCCACGTCATGCCGCTCACGGTGCGCCATCTCGCGCTGTCGCGCCGCGTCGGGGTGGCGCCCCTGCTGCGCGCCGTGCTGCACGCCCTGATCGAGGAGCTCGCCGACGAGATCGCCCCCGAGCTGCGCTCGAGCCGGATGGCGGTCTACGAGTCGCGCGCGGAGATCTACCTGCGCTGCGTGGCCCAGCCCGAGCGCAGCTTCGCGGTGATCGAGCGAACCGTGCTGCGCGAGCTCGAGCGCGCGGGGGCCGCGGACCTCGTCCCGGCGGTGCTGCGAGCGCTGCAGCTCGATCGGGTCTTCTGCCCGCGCACGGGGCCGGGGACGCGCAGCGTCGAGGCGTTCGACTTCGCAGCCGATCGCGTGGCCGAGAGCCTCGACCGGATGGAGCTTCCGGCACCCGAGGACCTCGGCGACGGCGCCGCCGTGGAGCTCGAGATCGAGCACCCGGGCCGGGTCGGCGAGGTGCTGCGCGACCCCGACGGGGGCTCCTGGATGCGCGGACGGGTGCTCTGCGCCCGGCCGCGGGCGCCGCACCGCACGGCGCCGGCGTTTGCAAAGCCCGGCGCCGCAGCCTAACGGTTTGGGGCCACGGATCGGGGTAGGCTCGGCCAGTGGGCACGGGTCGCCGCCGAGCACGGGCGCGACCGCTTCGCGGTACAAGCGTCGACATCCGTTTTTCGAGAGGAGCTGCGTGTCTGCGGAGCCGCTGCGAGTCTGCCTGCTCACCTACCGGGGCAATCCGCGCTCGGGCGGGCAGGGGATCTACGTTCGGCTGCTCAGCCGGGCCCTGGTCGCCCTCGGCCACCAGGTGGACGTGTGGAGCGGTCCGCCCTATCCCGAGCTGCTCCCCGGCGTGGGTCTGGTCGAGGTGCCGAGCCTGGACCTGTGGCACGAGGCGCCGCCGTTTCGCCGGCCGGCGCTGCGCGAGCTGCGCGACCCGATCAATCTCTCCGAGTACGCCCGGACGCTGCTCGGCGGGTTTCCCGAGCCGCGCACGTTCTCGCACCGCGTCGCACGGCGCTTCCACAGCCACCACCGCCGTGGCCACCCGGCACGCTACGACGTGGTGCACGACAACCAGTCGCTCGGCCCCGGCCTGCTCGCCCTGCGCTCGCGCGTCCCGGTGCTGGCGACCATCCACCACCCGGTCACGGTCGACCGCCGCATCGCGCTCGACGCGGCGCCGGGCTTGCTCAAGCGCTGGGGCCTGCGGCGCTGGTACGGCTTCCTGCGCTCGCAGCTCGACGTGTCGCGCCGCCTCGACCGCGTGCTCACGGTCTCGGAGGCCTCGGCGCGCGACCTGCAGCGCGAGTACGGGATCGCGGGCGAGCGCCTGCGGGTGGTGGGCAACGGCATCGACCTGGACGTCTTCCGGCCGGTGCCCGGTGTGGTGCGGCGCGACGACCTGCTCTTGACGACGCTCTCGGCCGACTCGCCGCTCAAGGGCTTCGTCTTCCTGCTCGAGGCGCTCGCCGCTCTGCGCCAGCGCCGGCCTTCGCTCGAGCTGGTCGTGGTCGGCCGGCCGGGGGAGCGCTCGCCTAGCGCGCGAGCCGTGACGCGCCTGGGCCTCGAGCGCGCGGTGCGCTTCACCGGGCGCCTCCCGGCGCGCGACATCGCCCGGCTCTACGCCGAGGCGACGCTCGCCGTCGTGCCGTCGCTCTACGAGGGCTTCGGCTTCCCGGCCGGTGAGGCCATGGCGTGCGGGGTGCCGGTGGTCTCGACGCGCGCCGGGGCGCTTCCCGAGGTCGTCGGACCCGACGGCGGTGCGGGGTTGCTCGTCGAGCCGGGCAGCGGTCCGGCCCTGGAGCGCGCCATCGAGGCGCTGCTCGACGCCCCCGAGCGACGCCGGGCGATGGGCGAGGCGGGACGCAAGCGCGTCGAGGCGCTGTTCACCTGGCGGCGCGCGGCCGAGCGCACCGTGGAGTCCTATCGCGAGGTGATCGCGGAGCGCGGTGGCGGGAGCGCGGCCGCGTGCTGACCTTCGAGCTCGATCGCCTGAGTCTCGGCCCGGGCAGCCGCGTCCTCGACGTGGGCTGCGGCCAGGGAAGGCACGTTCGCGCCACTCGCCGCATGGCCGGCGTCGCCGGTGTCGCCGTCGACCTGGGCCCCGCCGAGGCACGGGCAACGGCCGCCTCGCTGCGCGAGCTCGACGCGCTCGCTCCCGAGCAGGGCGGCAGCGTACCCGGCGCGAGCCCCTGGCTCGTTCTGCAGGGAAGCAGCTATCGGCTGCCCTTCGGCGACGCCGCCTTCGATTGCGTGATCATCTCGGAGGTGCTCGAGCACCTGCACGACGACGCGGCCGCGCTCGGCGAGGTGGTGCGCGTGCTGCGCCCCGGTGGCGTGCTCGCCGTCTCCGTGCCGCGCACCGTGCCCGAGGCGATGTGCTGGGTGCTGTCGCGCCGCTATCGCAGCACGCCTGGTGGTCACGTGCGGATCTACCGGCGGGCGCAGCTCGAGCGTCTGGTCCGGTCGAGCGGCTGCCGGGTCGTGGCGCGGCACTTCGCGCACGCCCTGCACTCGCCCTTCTGGTGGCTCAAGTGCCTGGTCGGCGTCGACGACGACCGTGCCTGGCCGGTCCGCCTCTATCACCGATTTCTGGTCTGGGACCTCATGCAGCGGCCCCGCTCGACGCGTCTGCTCGAGGCCGCCTTGAACCCCGTCATCGGCAAGAGCTTCGTGCTCTATGCCGTCAAGCACTGAGACCACGATGCGCAGACCGACCCGACGCCCCAGACGCCTTCCGAATCGCGAGCAGCGCGCCACCACCGCCGCATGGATCGCCTCCGTGCAGCGCCGCGACGGCGAGATCCCTTGGTTCCCGGGCGGCAAGATGGATCCCTGGGACCACGTCCACGCGGCGATGGGCCTGGCGGCCTCCGGCATGACGGATGCCGCCCGAGCCGCCTACCGCTACCTCGCCGCGACCCAGGAGGCCGACGGCGGCTGGGCGTGCGAGCGCCGCGACGGCGCCGTGGCCAACGCCAGCCACGAGTCGAACCACGCGGCCTACCTGGCCACCGGCCTGTGGCACCTGCACCGCAGCAAGCCCGCCCCGGACTTCCTGGCCGAGATGTGGCCGGTCCTGGAGCGGGCCATCGAGTTCGTCGTCGGCATGCAGGAGCCCTCGGGCGCGATCTCCTGGGCGGTCGACCCGGCGGGCCGCGTGTGGCGCGCTCCGCTGCTCACCGGCTCCTCCTCGATTCACGGAAGCCTGGTGTGCGCCGTGCGCATCGCCGAGCGGCTCGACCACGATCGCCCCGCGTGGCGCCGTGCGCGCGAGCGCCTGGCGCACGTCCTGCGCCGGGAGATGGACGTGTTCACCGCGGCGGCGCTTCCCGAGCCGCCCGGCCGCCACTCGATGGACTGGTACTACCCGGTGCTCGGCGGCGCGCTGCGCGGGCGCGAGGGACGGGCGCGCCTGCTCGACGAGCACGAGGAGGCCGCCTTCATCGAGGAGGGGGTGGGCTGCCGCTGCGTGCGAGATCGCCCGTGGTACACGATCGCCGAGACCTGCGAGCTCGTCCTGGCGCTCGACGGCGCGGGCCTGCGCGCCCGTGCCAAGCAGATCTTCTCCTGGGCACAGTCGCTGCGCACCGAATCGGGCGGCTACTGGACCGGCGCGACGCACCCCGAGGGCGAGATCTACCCCGCAGGCGAGCAGACCGCGTGGACGGCTGCGACCGTCCTGCTCGCCGCCGACGCGATCGCCGACGACTCGCCCACCAGCGCCTTCTTCCGCGAGCTGGCTGGCGAGGACCTCGAGCCGGCGGTCGAGCGGCCGGCGGCTCCACCGGCCGTGGTCGACCCGCTCGCGGCTTCGGGCAGCAGAGCCTTCGTGGTCGAGGCGGCCGACCTGCCGGAGACCACCGGCGCCGTCGAGGGTGCCGGCTGAGCCCGAACGCGCTCGGGTCGGGCAGGTCTCTCAGCGGCGCCGCAGCACGCCCAGGGTCTTCGTACCGGGCAGCTCCTCGAGCTCTCCCGAGGCGAGCGCGCGGCGATAGATCTCGATTGGCGCCTGGCCGCCCGTGGACGGGTCGGGGAAGAGGTCGTGAATCGCCAGGATGCCGCCGCGCGCGACCTTGCCCGCCCAGCTCTCGTAGTCGGCGTGCGCCGCGGCATGGCTGTGGCCGCCGTCGATGAACACCATTCCCAGCGGCGTCGACCAGAAGCGCGCCGCGACGGGGCTCGGTGCCACGAGGAGCAGCGCGTTCTCCTCGAGGCCGGCGGCCCGCAGCGTGCGGCGCAGCTCGGGCAGGCTGTCCAGGGCGCCGCTGCGCGCGTCGAGCAGCTCCGGGTCGTGGTACTCCTCGCCCGGCTGGTGCTCCTCCGAGCCGCGGTGGTGGTCGACGCACACCAGCGTTCCCCCGACCGCGCGCACCCCAGCGCCCAGATAGACCGACGACTTTCCGCAGTAGCTGCCGATCTCCAGGATCGGCCCCAGGTGCGCGTGCGCGCGTGCCAGGTCGTGCAGGCGCAGGCCCTCTTCCTCGTCGAGGAAGCCCTTGCAGGCTCGCGCGATCTCCAGGGCCCGCTCGTCCATGTCGCCGTCTCTCCTCGGGGTGTCGTGGCTAGGGTTTCGTGCCTGGCTCCCGGGCGGCTTCGGCCGGGAGCCAGGCGCGTCGGCGAGACAGTAGCATGCCCGGCAGTGTAGACGGTCGGGGAGTGATGGCGGGTCACGGTCGACGGGCGAGGTGTCGGGTGGCGCCGGAGCGGCTGGCGCCGAGCTGCGTGGCGGCGCTGATCCTGCTCGCGGGGTGCGCGGCGCAGGTGCCGCGCGGGCCGGTTGCTCCCCGGCCGGGGCCGGGGGTCGCCGCGGGGGCGACGGCGAGCGGCGCGACCGCTCCCGCGGTGCTCCTCCGGCCGCCCGCCGGTCCTCCGCTCGAATTGGCCCCGGATCCGGCGCTCCAGCGCCTGATCGATCCCTACCCCGCGCCCTCGGGCCCGAGCTGGCTCGGCGCCGACGTCGCCACCTCGATCCCGCTCGGCGAGGATCACTGGGTCTGGCTGTTCGGTGACACGCTGCTCGGCACCGTGCTCACCGCGTGCCCGCCCGGCGAGACGACCTGCGGGCGCACCATGGACACCGCGAACCCGTGGGCGAGCCTGGTGCGCAATTCGGTCGGCGTCCTGTGGCGAGGCGCCGACGGCGTGCTCACGCCCGTTGTCAAGTATTGGCGGGTGGCGCAGGGTGCCCCGGCGCCGATCTTCGCCGCAGAGCGACCGGGCGAGTTTCTCTGGCCGATGGCCGGCCACCGCGCCGGCCGCGTGCTGCTCGTCACGGCGAGCCGGCACACCGACGACAGCGGCCTCTTCCCGGTGGGCAACTCCCTGGTCCGCGTGACCAACCCCGAGGCGCCGCCCGACCTGTGGTCCTACACGCTGCACGACGTTCCCAACGTGCGTGCCGGCGTGGCGGAGGCCGACCCCCTCACCTGGACCGCGGCCATGGTCGAGGAGGGCGGGTTTCTCTATCTCTTCGGCCAGCGCGGCGTGGGCTTCACCGCACGCACGGTGCTCTGTCGCATGCCGAGCACGGGCATCGACGCTCCGGGATGGGAGCCCGAGCCCGAGTACCTGCTCGAGGATCCCGGCGGGAGCGACCTGGTGTGGAGCCAGGGCTTCTCCGGTGCCTCGCTGCACGAACTCGAGGGCCTGCCGGGGACCTCCGAGGCGAGCGTCGAGCACTTCCCGGGCCTGGGATGGACCACCTTCCAGATTCCCCCGCTGGGCTTCGACGTGCGTCTCTACACCGCCCCGTCGCTCGTCGGTCCGTGGACCGATCGCGGCGTCGTGTATCGCGTGCCGCCGCCATGGAGCGTCGTGCCGCGCCTGCACTGCGCGACGCCCGAGCTCGCCTGCGGACAGGAGCACTACGCCGCCTATGCCGTCAAGTCGCATCCCGAGCTCGCCCCGCCGGGTGGCTTCGCCGTGTCCTACAACGTGAACCTGCTGTTCGGCTCGCTCGAGGCCGCGGAGCGCGAGGCGGAGGCCGTCCAGGGATTCTATGTGCCGCAGATGACGGCGGGCGTGGTCGCTGCGGCTACCAGATCTCCCGCTTCAGGATTCCCCCGGCGATGATGCGCCGCTGGATCTCCGAGGTTCCCTCGACGATCGTCAAGACGCGTACCTGCCGGTAGGCGCGCTCGATGCCGCTCTCGCGCAGGCAGCCGGCCCCGCCGTGGATCTGGATGGCCTCGTAGGCGGCCCGGTTGGCCATCTCGGAGGCGTACAGCTTGGCCATGGCCGCTTCGTGGCGTACGTCCATTCCCCGGTCCAGCATCGAGGCGGTGCGCAGCACCATGCTCTCCGCGGCGTAGAGCTCCGTGGCCACGTCGGCGAGCTTCCACTGAATGCCCTGCTGGGCGGCGATCGGGCCGCCGAACTGGTGGCGCTGGCGCGCGTACTCCGCGCTGCGCGCGAGCAGGCGTCGGGTCATGCCGATGGCCATGGCGCCCAGCTTGACGCGGTTGGCGTTGATCCAGTCGAGCGCCAGGAGCAGGCCGAACCCCTTCTCGCCCAGGATCGCGCTCGCCGGAACCCGGCACCCCTCGAAGACCAGCTCCGCCTGCCAGCCGGTGAAGCCCATGCAGGTGTGCTTGCGGCTCACCGAGAAGCCCGGGGTGTCGCGGTCCACCAGGAAGCAGGTGATCCCACCGCGCGCGCCCCGTGCCTCGTCGGTCACGGCGAACACCATGGCGAAGTCGGCCTGGGCGCCGTTCGTGATGATGCTCTTGGTCCCGTCGAGCACGAAGTGGCCGTCGCGCTCGACGGCGCGGGTGCGCAGGGCCGTGGCGTCGGAGCCCGCGTCGGCCTCGGAGAGGGCGAAGCAGGTGGAGAGCTCGCCGGCGACCAGCGGCTCGAGGTAGCGGCGCCTCTGCTCGGGTGTGCAGGCGAGCAGGATGGCGGTCGGTCCCCCGGGACCGCCGAGAAGGTCGTCGAAGAACACCGTGTCGTGGAAGTGGGCCTCCATCTCGAGCGCACAGCGGCCGACCAGCGAGAGGCCGGCGCCGCCCACCTCGACCGGCATGTCGGCGCCATAGAGGCCGAGCGCCTTGGAGCGCAGGCGCACGCGGCGGCGCAGCTCGTCCGGCGGGGCGACGTCGCGGTCGAGGCCGTGGGCGCTCTGCAGCGGGATCACCTCCTCCGCGACGAGCCGGCGCAAGGTCCGTCGGGCCGATTCGATCTCCTCGGGCAGCGTGAAGTCCATCGATGTCCTCCTCGTAGAAAAAAAGAGCCCGGGCGACCGCGTACGGTCGACCCGGGCTCTGGGCTGCTGGCCTCTGGCCTCTCTGGTGGGAGCGTCGCCACGCGACGCCGCGTCATCCGCTCCTATTCGGCGGCCGCTCCCTTCTCGGCGCAGGAGAACTTGCGGAACGGGTAGCAGAGCGTCACCGAGCCCGCGCACTCAGCCTCGCCCAGGGAGCACGAGAGGATCTCGGTGCAGCGGTCCTCGATGCCGCGCAGCACTTCGCGCACGTCCGACGCGGGCTCGGGCCCCTGCAGCAAGCCTTCCCAGGACTCGACCGGGCGAGGGAGCTCGCAGCGCACCAGCCTGGCCCCGAGCTCCTCCTCGAGCAGCACCTCGACGGTGCATGTGGTCGGCGAGACCTCCACTGCCTCGAAGCCGGCCTCGCCGAAGGTCCAGTAGAAGCCGACGCGCACGGGCTCACAGGCCCGCAGGCGATCGAGGCGCTGCGCGGCGGCCGGGCTCGTCGGGCACCAGCTGGGCCCGCAGCCGAGGTTCTGCCGCGTCTCGTACCGCGTGGGTGTAGCCGTGGGCACGGGTGCCGGCGTGGGTGTGGGTGCGGGCGCATCGTCCGGGGCGCCATCGCCGCATCCGGCGGCGAGCAGCACGGCCGCGAGCCAGAGCAGTGCGGCGCGTGGCACCCGGGCCGCGCGTGATCGAGCCGCGCTCGAGCGCATACGCTGCATTGGGGGGGTTCGTTGGGTTGCCGCGAGCCCGGGCAGCGCCCGTTCGCCGGCTCTCGTCTCGCGTCGCGCAGGATCCATCCGTATCCTCGTCGTCGTCCGTCAGAGGAGAGCTCCGGCGCCGGCCTCGGCGCCCTCGGTGGAGCGTCTCTCTCGTCCCTCGCTCTCTCGTCTCAGCGCACCCGAGCCGCCATCGGCCGCGCACCTGCCGGCCTCGTCTGCGCTGCCACCCAGGGGATGCAGTGCACCCTCCTGCATCGGCGGCAGAGGATCTCGACTCCCTCAGCGGAGATCTTGGCGACCAGGCTTCCGCACCCGCAGCGCTCCTCGCGCAGCGCCGCGGCCTCGGTGTCTCTCGGTCTCACCGGATGTCTCCCGTATCGAGTCCAGGTAGAGCCGCCCCCAGGCCTCCACCTTGCGGCGGTCCAGCTCCGCACCCCGACCGAGCATCTGGATCAGGTCGAAGCACAGGCCGATGCCCATGAACTGCCACGCGGCCACGCGCGCGTCGACGTCGCGGCGCACGAGCCCGCGGCGACGGCCGCTGCGCAGCAGCTTCTCCAGGAAATCGACCGCCGCGACGAAGTTGGCGGTGGCGGCCCGGCGAACCTCGGGCGCGTCGTCCTCGCACAGCGCCTGGAACCACATGCGTACCACGGGGGAGTGGCTCTTGACGTGGTCGTAGTAGCCGAGTCCCACGGCCCAGAGCGCTTCGAGCGGGTCGCTCGCCGCATCGGCGACGTCCCGCCAGATCTCCAGCAGGCGAGGGCCGGCAGCCTCGAGCGTGGAGACGTAGAGATCCTTCTTGCTCGGGAAGTATCGGTACAGGGCGGGGGCCGAGACGCCGGCGGCCCGGGCGACCCTGGTTGCGCTGCTGCGAGCGAAGCCCGAGGCCGCGAAGACCTCGTGGGCGCCCTCGAGGATCAGGCGCCGGCGCTCCGCGGCGGCTCGCTTCGGTGCTCGCGTGGACTTGGTCATAGTGAATGTAAATTCACTATCGAGATGGGGCGAGCGTGTCAAGCGAGGGCGCCAGCGCGCGGCTCGGCGAAGGGCCGGGCTGGACGCCACCGATCCCTGGTGCGCGCCGGAGCCCGCCCCTGGGGAGCGGAGGCGCTGCGGAGTCCGGGGTAGTGTCGTCGAGCGCCGGATTCCGTCGGGCTCGGCGTGGTCTGCCCGGGCGGCGCGCGCACCGATACCCTCCAGATGCTCCCGCGCCTCTACGGCGAGCGCCGGGCACTCTTGCCGCGAAGTTCGCTCCTCAGGGAGCCCGGGGAAGCCGCACGGTGGCCGAAGGGGTTGTGCACCAGCCGTCGTCCCGCGCAGCGTCGCGCCGAGCAGGTCCGCGAATCGACCGGTGGCGCGAACCTGCTTGACCCAGCTCGGGGGTCGCGGTACGAACGTCGACGATTAGAGCAAATGCTCGAAACTCGTCGGGCCTCGCGGTGCGCTCGGGCGCGGGGATCCTTCGGGAAAGCACGCAATGGCCATGTCGATTTCCACGAACCGACCTCGGGCGCTGGCGATGCCGGCGCGACTGCGACCCGAAGGGCCGGGCGCAGGGACCGTAGCCGAAGCCGTGGCGCGCCCCGGCCACCGCGGCCTGCACAACCACGTGGTGCTCGCCCGGCTCGGACCCGTGACCCTGGTCAACTTCGGCCTGTTCGCCGCGCTGGGGGGGGCCGTGGCGGCGTGGGTGGGGCTCGCGCGACAGGCGCAGGCGGGCATGGACCCGGAGCGCTACGCCCTGCTCCTGCTCGGCGGGCTTCCCGTGCTCGCGGTTCTCGGATCGAGGGCCTTCAGCGTGGCGCTCGACTGGCGGGAGTTCCTCCGGGCGCCGTTGGCCGAGCTCCTCAAGCCCGGCTTCGCCTTCCAGGGGGGCCTCGCCGGCGCCACGATCGGGGTCGTGGCGGTCGCGTTCCTGGGCAAGGTCGACCTCCTGATGCTCCTGGACGCGATGGCCCTGGGCTTCCCGCTGGGTCACGCCCTGGGCCGGCTGGGCTGTCACACCTACGGGTGCTGCCACGGGCGTCCGACCCGCTCTCCCTGGTCGATCCGCTACACGAATCCCGACGCGAAGGCCGTGCGGCGCTCCGGGCTGCACGGGGTCCCGCTGCACCCGACGCAGCTCTACAGCGCTCTGGGGAACGTCGCCCTGTTCGTGCTGCTCACGGTCGTCGCTCTGGGGCCGGTGCACCCCGGAGAGATCGCGGCCCTCTTCCTCCTCGTCGGCTCGACGGGGCGCTTCTTCGTCGAGTTCCTGCGCGGTGTTCCCGCCGCACGGACGTTGGGCCTCACGCCATTTCAGTGGGTCTCGGCCGGCCTGTTCGCCTGCGGCGTTGCACTGCTCCGCGTCGCCTCGACCGCTCCGGCGCACGAGCGCTTTGCCGACGTGGGCGCGCTTCTCGCCTCGCTGCGCTGGGCGGCGCTCACCCCGTACCCGCTGCTGGTGTTCGTCGTGATCTTCGTCTGCTTCGGCATCCACGGGCGCAAGGTGGGCAGCTTCGGCTCCTGATCTCGCGCTCGATCTGCCGCGGTGACGGGCCGGGCTGCCGCTACCAGTGCCAGACCTGGTCGTAGCCGGCCAGGAGCTGCGGCAGGTGCGCCCGTGAGACCGATGTCGGGCCGGCGATCAGGTCCGAGGGCTCGAGGCCTCGCTCGCGCAGGTCCTCCTCGACGAGCAGCACGCGGACCCCCTCGTCGACCAGCCGGGCTAGGTCGGCGTCGAGGTGCGGCGGCTGCGTCTGGCGCTTCTCGCCGAACACCAGGCCCGAGGCGTCCTGGCCCTTGACGGCATAGTTGACCGCGTTGCCACGCAGCAGCACGTCGAGGTCGGCGCCCGCGCCCTTGAGCGCGTGCGTCAACCACACGACCGTGTCGTCCTGCTCCTCGAGGGTGGCACGGTAGGCGGACTCGACGATGCTCAGAACCTTCTTGGCCATGGCTCGCTCCTCACTTCGTCGGGATGACCAGCGCGTTGTCCGACGACTCGACGAACTTCCACAGATCGGCGGGGCTGCCGCGCCGCGGACCATCCACCCACTCGCCGACGCCGCGCTCGTCCACGCACAGGCCGCACTGCACCCAATCGAGCCGGGTGCCACGTCGGCGTGCCTCGGAGAACAGCGCCGCCACCCAGTCCTTGGGGTTGGGGTGATCCTCCTCGGCCACGTCCCGGCCGTGCACCGGGTTGGCGTGCGGCGCCTGTCGAGCGAAGGGTACGGCGACCGCTCCCTCGTAGGCGAACACGTTCACGTCGAAGCCGCGCTGCACGGCGCGGTCGACCAGGCGCAAGAGCGTCGTGCTCCGGGCGCTCTCGTAGGGCCCGTCCATGAAGGCGAACGTCAAGCTCTTCCGTTCTGCCATGGGAGCCTCCCGTCTAGTGCCAGAGAGCCTTGCGGCCCTCGGCGAGCTGATCGACCACCACGTCGAGCGAGGCGGGCCCGACGCCGGGAACCAGACGGCTGGCGGGGATGCCGCGCTCACGCAGCGAGAAATCGTCGGCCAGGACCTCGACTCCCGCGGCGGCGACGGCGCGCAGCGCCTCGGCGCGCGGGCCGGTGCGGGCGGCGAGGACGCCGTTCTGCACCAGGAAGAGGGTCACCGTGCTGCCGCTGCGCACCAACCCGGTTGCGAGGTCGTAGAAGTGCGGCACGTCCGCCGACTCGAACGGATCTCGCGACTCGATGAGCAGATAGCTCGTCATGCACGTCCTCCTTTGCGCTTGCTGCTCGCCGACCGGGCGGAGCGCCCGACTCCCGGGTCCGAGCCGGCCCGGCCGACCCGCTTCGCATCCGGCGGTCCTGCTCCGCCGGCCTACCGAGAATGCTATCGCGGATGCGCAGGCGCGCCAGCCCCGGTCAGCCGACAGCTGCGCCCAGCCGCACCCCGTCGAGACGCGCCACGGCCTCCCATGCCGTGTCTAAAGGGTCTTCGCCGTCGTGCCGACTCTCTCTGCGATGCAGAGCGCTTCGGCGCCGCTGGGGACTCCTGTGCAGCAGCTGCGACACCGTCACATCTTGGTCTTCGAGGTCGCTGGCAAGCGCCTGGGTCTCGAGGCCGAAGAGGTTCTCGAGGTCCAGCGGGCGGTGGCCGTGTGTCCCCTGCCGACCGCCCCCGACGGGATCGAGGGCGTGGTCGACATGCGCGGCCGGCTCGTCCCCGTGGTCGACGTGCGGGAGCGCTTCGGGCTGCCGCGCCGGCCGATCTGCCTCGAAGACCACTTCGTCATCGTCAGCGACGCCGGTGCCCCGGTGGCGTTGCGCGTCGATCGGGCGCTCGAGCTGCGCGAGGCCGGACCCGAGGCCGAGGAGGCGTCGACCGGTCTGGCTGGCGTCTTGATGATGGACGACGGCCCCGTCGCGGTGGGCGGGCTCGGCCACCTGCTCGCACCGCTGCGCGAGTTCCGCGATGCCGTCGCCCGGTGACGCGGCGCGGGAGTCTGCCCCGCGCACCGACCAGGCCGGTCGAGGGAGCACGCCTGGCGGGACGGCGCAGGCCAGCGAGCCGAGCGGCGCGCGACGTCATCAGCCGGTGTCCATCCTCGAGAGCTATTTCTTTCGCACCCCGGCGCAGTTCGAGTTGCTCCGCGAGCAGATCCTCCCGGCGATCGGAGCCGGATTGCGTCGTGGCGAGCAGCTACGCGTGCTCAGCGCTGGCTGCGCCCGCGGCGAGGAGGTCTACTCGGTCGCCATTCTCCTCGAGGAGCTCGGCCTGATCGGCCGTGCCGAGATCGTCGGTGCAGACGTCTCCGACGAGGCCCTGCGCTGCGCGCGGGCGGCCGAGTACGGCGCCTGGTCCCTGCGCCGGGACTGGCACGGCTTCCGCGAGCGCCACTTCCTCCACGGGGCCGGGCGATGGCGGCTGCGCGACACGCTGCGCGATCGCGTTCGCTTCGTTCGCTCGGATCTCGGCGATCCAGCCGGCGCCGCCGTCCTGCTCGGGCGCGGTGCGTGGCACCTGATCCTCTGCCGCAACGTGCTCGTCTATTTCCCGCCCGACCTGCTGGCCGCGACTGCAACGCGCCTCGGGGCGGCCCTGGCGCCGGGCGGCTGGCTCCTGACCGCTCCCACCGACCCGCCGTTCGACGTCTTGGACGGCATCGAGCCCGTGCCGACGCGCGGCGGGACGCTCTATCACCGCCCTCGCCCCGGGAACTCGGAGAGGCGAGCCCCGCGCCGGAGCGACGCGGCACGGGTCGCTCCGAAGCCGCTGCGCCAGGCCGTGGCCGCAGCTCCTGCCACGGCGGTGGCGGCCCCCGAGCCGCTCTCACGCCCGGCAGCCCCCGCCGCCCGCGATCTCGAGGCGCTGCTCGCCGAGGCGCGCGACCTGGGCGACCGTGGCGACCTGGCGGCAGCGCTGGCCGCGGTGCGCCGGGTGGTGGAGCGATTTCCCGCCCGTGCGGAGGCGCACTACGTCGAAGGCCTGCTGCTCGACGACCAGGGACTGGTCGCAGAGGCTTCGCAGGCCTTTCGCCGGGCGGCCTACCTCGCCCAGGATCTCGCGGTGGCCCACCTCCGACTGGGTCTGACCCGAAAGCGCCTGAGCGACGCCGAGGGAGCGCGGCGCGCGCTGCGCCGGGCGGTGACCCTGCTGGGCGGGCTCGCCGCGGACGCGCCCGTGCCGCTTGCGATGGACGAGCCGGCCGGGCGGCTGCGCGCTTGGGCCGAGGAGCAGCTGCTCCGGCTGGGTGGAGCGATGGAGCGATGAGCGGGAGTGTGACGAGCCCGGATCGCGGCACGGTCGAGGAAGTGCTCGCCGCGCGCGCCCGCACGCTGGCGCTGCGCGCCGAATCGGCCGCCGCGACCGTGGCCCGAGCCAATGCCGTGCTGTTCCGCTTCGGCGAGGAGACCTATGCGCTCGAGGCCGAGACCGTGCGGGGGGTGCTGCGGCCGCCGCCGCTCACCCTCGTGCCGGGTGCCCCGCCGGTCCTCCTCGGCATGGCGACGCTGCGTGGCGAGCTTCTGCCGGTCTTCGACCTGGCGGTGGCGCTGGGCCTCGAGGCGCGCGCCAGCGCGGCCGCGGAGCGCGTGCTCGTGCTCGGCCTGGAGGTCGACGAGATCGCGGTACCGGTCGAGCACCTGCTCGGCGTCGCCTCGGTGCCGCTGGAGAGCCTCTACGATGCCAAGCTGCCCGCGCGCGCCGCCGAGCGCGGCCTGCTGCGCGGTTGCACCGCCGACGCCGTCACCGTGATCGACGGCCGGCGGCTGCTGAAGGACCCGGCCCTGCACATCGGCGCCGAGGATGGAGACGAGACGTGAGCGAATCGCAGACGACGGACCGCCCGGCCACGAAGAGCAGGACGCGAAGGCACTGGACGATCGGCAAGCGGATGTGGGCCGGATACGGCACGGCGCTCGTCCTGATCGGCGCCTCGTCGTTCGTGAACTACAAGCTGCTGGCTCGGGTCGAAGATGCCTACGCCGGGCTGGTGGCCGTCGAGACGCGCGCCGAGCGGGCCTATCTCGAGATGCTGCGCGGAATCGCCGAGACGCGATCCGCGCTGCGCACCATGATCGTGTTCACCGACGACGAGCACCGAGCGGTCTTCGATCGCTGGCGGACAGAGGTCGGGGCACGGATCGAGGCGATGGCGGGCGAGGCCGGCGACACCGGGCTGGCCGGCATCGACAGGGTGCGCGCTGCCTTCGACACCTGGGTGCTGGCGACCGATGCGGCGGTTCAGCTCGCCCGCAGCGGCCGGCCCGAGATCGCCTGGGAGGAGCTAAAGGTACGCGTCCTGCCGCTCGAGGCCGAGGTCTCGCGCGAGGGCGATGCCGTGTTCGCCCAGCTCGAGTACATCGTCCAGGCCAGCCGCGACGCTGCGACCGCGGCGGCCGACCGGGCGCGTCGCGCGCAGCTCGCCTTCGCCGCGCTGCTGCTGATCGGCGGCTCGGCCGCGGCGCTGCTCGCGTCTCGTGCCGCCACGTCCCCGCTGCGCTTCGCGGCTCGCGGGCTTTCGACCGCCGCCTCCGAGATGGTGACGGCGACGAGCCAGCAGGGCAGCGGCGCACAGCAGATCGTCACCGCGGTCCAGGAGACCGTGGCGAGCATCGACGAGCTGGCTCACGTCGTGGAGCGGGCCGCCGACCAGGCCGGTCAGGTGGCGGACAACGCCACGCGCAACGCGGAGAGCGCGGAGCAGGGCAAGGTGGCGGTCGAGGAGCTGGCCAGCGGCATGAGCTCGATCCGCGACCAGGTGGGGGCGATCGCCGAGCGCATCCTGCGCCTCACCGAGCAGGCCCAGTCGATCGGCGACGTCACGGCGACGGTCACCGACCTCGCCGAGCAGACCAATCTGCTCGCGCTCAATGCGGCCATCGAGGCGGCCCGGGCGGGCGAGCAGGGGCGCGGCTTCTCGGTGGTCGCCGCGGAGGTCAAGTCGCTCGCCGACCAATCCAAGAAGGCCACCTTCAAGGTGCGCGAGATCCTCGGGGACATCCAGCGCGCCACACAGGCTGCGGTCCTGGCCACCGAGCAGGGTACCAAGAGCGTCGAGACGGGTCTGCTGCGCGTGGCGCAGGCCGGGGGTACGATCAGCTCGCTCACCGAGGCGATCGCCGTCTCGGCCCAGGCCGCGCGCGACATCGCGACATCGGCGAGCGAGCAGGCGGTGGGCATCGGGCAGATCCGCGAGGCGGTCCGGCAGATCAACGGCGCGACCCACGATGGCCTCTCCGCGACGCGGCAGGTCGAGCGGGTCGCCGAGGATTTGACCCGCATGAGCGGCGATCTGGAAAGCCTCGTCGGCAAGGCCGCGACGTGACCCTCGAGCGCGACGACCTGATCGAGCGGCTGCAGGCGGCATTTCGCCAGGAGCTGGCCGAGCACGTCGGGACGCTCAACGGCCACGCGCTGCTCCTCGAGCGGGGGGTCGACGACGCGCAGCGCGGCGAGCTGCTGCGCTCCCTGTTCCGTGCCGCGCACAGCCTGAAGGGCGCCTCGCGTGCGGTGTCGCTGCCCGCCCTCGAAGCGGCCTGCCACCGCCTCGAAGACCTGCTCGGTGCGGCCCGCGACGAGCGAATCTCGCTCGGCTCGAGCGCCATCCAGGCGATCTTCGACGCTGCCGACCAGCTCGCCGCCGCGGGCGAGCAGCTCGATGCGGGCCACGACCTCGACCTGGCGGCGCTCGATGCGCTCTCGCGCCGCCTGGCCGCCCTGGCTGCCGGGGAGCCGGCAGCGGGGGGCGGCGCACACCCGCCGCAGCCGGCGGCCGCCGCCGAGGGCAACGGGCGCAAGGCACCCCAGCCGACGATTCCCGACGTCCCGGGGAGCTCCGGGCCGGCCGACGCTCGCGCTCGCGCAGCGAGCGCAGGTCTGGCGGCGGAGCACCGCGTGGTGGGCGATGCGCAACGCTCGGCGGCCGAGCGGCCTCAGCGAGCGGTGGGCAGCGATCAAGTACGAATCGCCGCGGCCAAGCTCGACACGCTGCTCTCGCGAAGCAGCGTGGTCGGCGTCGCGGTCCAGCGGATCCAGAGCGGCGAGGAGGGCATCCTCGCCCTGGGCGAGTCCTTGCGCCGCATGCGCCGCGAGCTCCAGAGTCTTCGCGGCACGCTGCAGTGCGGTGGCGCCACCGGCGCCGCCAGCGGCGTCGAGAACACGGCCGCCGAGGCGTTCGCCTCGCTCGAGCGCCAGATGCTCGCGACGGCTGCCGGCTGCGACCGGGCGGCTGCCGAGCAGTGTCGGGGAGCCGAAGACCTGGCGCGTGCGGTCGGGCTGCTCGACGAGGAGATCCGGCGCGTCCGGCTGCTGCCGTTCGCCATCGCCTGCGCGGGACTCGACCGGGCCGTGCGCGACCTGGCGCGCGGTGCGGGCAAGCACGTCGATCTGGTCCTCGAGGGAGCCTCGGTCGAGATCGATCGGTCCGTCCTCGAGGGGCTGAGCGATCCGATCCGGGCCCTGGTGCGAAATGCGGTCGACCACGGCATCGAGATGCCCGAGGAGCGGCGCTGCGCTGGCAAGCCCGAGACGGGTTGCCTGCGGCTCGGGGCCGCGCTGCACGGCGACCGGGTCGAGATCACGCTCGAGGACGACGGCCGCGGCATCGACGTCGAGGCGATCCGCGCCATCGCCCGGGAGCGCGGCCTGGCGGCGCCGCAGAGCGCCGAGGAGGCCTTGAACACGCTCTTCGAGCCCGGCTTCTCGACGGCGGCCCGGCTCACCGCCGTGTCCGGTCGCGGCGTCGGGCTCGACATCGTGCGGGCGAGCATCGAGGGGATGCACGGGACCGTGGCCGCGACCAGCGTGCCCGGCCGGGGCATGCGCTTCGTGCTCTCGCTGCCGCTCACCCTGACGACCATCCGGGTGGTCCTCGCCGAGGTGGGCGGTCAGATCCTGGCCATTCCCTCCTCTGGGGTCGTGCGCCTGCTGCGCGGGATCACCGGGCGGGTGCGGCCAGCAGGGGGCGGACGGGTTCTCTGCCTGGGCGGGTCCGAGCCGATCCCCATCCGCTCGCTCGCGGCCGTGATCGGTGCGCCCGAGGACGACACGGCGACCGACGACGACACCCTGCCGATCGCGCTGGTGGAGGGTGCAGGCCAGCGCATCGCGCTCTCGGTCGGCGAGGTGGTCGCGGAGCGCGAGCTGCTCGTCAAGCACCTGGGCAAGCGGCTGCGTGGCCTGCGGCTGTTCTCCGGCGCGGCGGTCCTCGAGACGGGCCGAGCGGTGCTCATCCTGAGCGTGGCCGAGCTCATCCGCAGGGCGCTGGCGCAGGGCGAGCCGGCGGTGGTGCGGCCCCGCGTGGCCCGGAGCAGCCCGGAGCGCCGTCCCCGCATTCTGATCGCGGACGACTCGGTGACGACACGCAGCCTCGAGCGCAGCATCCTGGAGTGCTCGGGCTTCGAGGTCGTCACCTCGGTGGACGGCGAGGACGCCTGGAGCCGCCTCTGCGAGCAGCCGGTCGACCTGGTGGTGAGCGACGTGGACATGCCACGCCTCTCGGGCCTCGAGCTGTGCCAGCGGATCCGCCAATCCGAGCCGTTCCGCGATCTGCCGGTGGTCCTGGTCACCTCGCTCGAGGCGGAGGACGACCTGGCGCGCGGGGCACGCGCCGGCGCGAACGCCTACCTGGTCAAGAGGACCTTCGACCAGCGTGACCTCGTCGGCACGGTGCGCGACCTGCTGGGGACCGGGCCATGACGCGGTTGCTCATCGCCGACGACTCGCCGACCGAGAGGAGCCTGCTCGTCGGGCTGCTGCGCGCCGGTGCCCCGGACATCACCGTCGTCGGCGAGGCAGCCGACGGCGCGGAGGTCGTCGAGCTCGCGCGCCGCATGCGTCCCGACGTGGTCAGCATGGACCTGCACATGCCTCGCCTCGACGGCATCGCAGCGATCCGCGCGATCATGGCGGAGGTGCCGACGCCGATCGTCCTGGTCTCCTCGGCGGTCAAGCCGGGCGAGACGCTGGAAGCGATGCGCGCCCTGGAGGCGGGTGCGGTGGCCGCGATTCCCAAGCCCCGTGGCCCGCGCACGCCGGGATACGAGCAGGACGCGCGGCGGCTCGTAGAGGCGCTGCGCAGCGCGGCGGGTGTCGCGGTCGGCCGGCCACCGCCGCGGACGATCCCGGGGCCGGAGCCGCCGAGCACCCGGTACGCCTCACTCACTGGTCCACCCCCGCAAGTCATCGGCATCGCCACCTCGACGGGCGGGCCCGCCGCCCTGAAGGCGGTCCTCGGCGCCCTTCCCGCGGACTTCCCCGTTCCCATCCTGGTCGTGCAGCACATGGCCCCCGGCTTCGTTCCTGGGCTCGCCGTCTGGCTGCGCACCGCGGTTCGCCTCAAGGTCAAGCTGGCCGAGGCGGGGGAGACGCTCTGCGCGGGCACGATCTACGTGGCGCCCGATTCGTTCCACCTGCGCGCGAACGCCGAGGGGCGCGTCGAGCTCTCCCGGGCGGCGCCGGTAGACGGCTTCCGGCCTTCGGGCAGCGTGCTCTTCGAGTCCCTGGCCAGGGCGTTCGGCGACCGCGCTCTCGGCGTCGTGCTGACCGGAATGGGCTGCGACGGGGTGAGCGGCCTCGAGCGCCTCAAGGCGGCCGGCGGTCGAGTCGTCGCGCAGGACGAGGCCACCTCGGTGGTCTTCGGCATGCCCGCCGCCGCGATCCGGGCCGGGGTCGTCGACGTGGTCGCCGCGCTCGACGATCTGCCACAGATCCTCGCGCGGGCGATCGGCGGTGCTCGCTGATGCCTGCGCACGTGCTGCTCGTCGAGGACAGCCGGACGCAGGCGGAGCTGCTGCGCCACGCCCTGGTCGAGGCCGGCCTCGAGGTAGAGGTGGTCGGCTCGGGCGAGGCGGCGCTCGATCTGGCGGCGGCGAGCCGGTTCGACGTGGTCGTCTGCAAGGTCGTGCTTCCCGGGATCGACGGCTTCGAGGTCTGCCGCCGGCTGCGCGCCGGCAGCCGCGCCGCATCGGCCGTGCGGGTTGCGGTGCTCGGCCTGGGGTACGATCGCGAGAACGCCGCACGCGCCGCGGCGGTTGGGGCCACGGCTTACCTCGAGAAGGCTGCACCCACCGAGCAGGTCGCACGAGCGATCGCCGGGCTCGCCGCGTCGCGCCGCGTGCTCCTGGCCGAGGACGAGCGGGTGAACCAGATCCTCTCCCGGCGCCAGCTCGAGAGCCTCGGTTTCCAGGTCGAGGTGGTCGGCAACGGCGAGGAGGCGATCAGAGCGCTGGCGCGTGGCGGACACGCCTGCGTCCTCATGGACTGCCACATGCCGCGCCTGGACGGCTTCGAGGCGACCGAGCGAATCCGGCGCAGCGGAGAGCCCTGGGCGAATGTGCCGATCGTCGCCTTGAGCGCCGGTGGGCCCGAGGACCAGGAGCACTGCATGGCCGCCGGCATGACCGACTTCGTCGTCAAGCCGGCGACCCGCGAGACTCTCACCCGCGCCCTGGTGGCCTGCGGTGTCCTGCCCGGGCCGGCCCTGGCCGACCAGGTGCCGAATCGCGCGTGACGCTTGCGAGCCCGGCGCGAACGCGGGAGCGGATTCCGGCTCGGCTTCCCGGCTGCCGTCAGCGTGGCGAGAGGCGCAGCACCGGGATGTCGCGTGAGGTGTGCGCCTGGTAGTCGGCGAAGTCGCGGTACATGGCGACCAGGCGCGGCCACAGCACGGCCTTCTCCTCGGCCGGGACGCGGCGTGCCTGTACCGTGCGCTTGACGCTCCCGATCTGCAGCTCCGCGTCCGGGTTGGCCTCGAGGTTCAGGTACCACTGGGGGTGGTGCGGCATGCCCCCTTTGGATGCGACCAGGATCACGTCGGCCCCGTCCTCCAGGTAGAGCAGCGCCACGGTGCGCGGCTCGCCCGACCTGCGGCCGGTCGTGGTCAGCAGGCACACCGGTGCGCCGCGCAGGAAGCGGCCGCCGAGGCGGCCGTCGGTCATCCGGTAGACCCACGTGTTGGCGGCCGTCATGATGCGGATGAAGATGCCGGCAAGACGCTCCTGGGTCGGCGTGAACGACTCGGCCATGGGCTCGATCTCCTCCCCGAGCCGCGCCGGCTCGGCAGCCTGGATCGGTCCAGGTGCTACACTGCTAGCGCGCATCCGGCCGCGGCTCCAGGAGAGACCGCAGCGAAGCAAGCCGTCGTCTGCTGCCGCTTGCCGGCGCGATATTGGAGGCAACCATGGAGCGAGAGACGCCACCCGCCGGACTCGAGTTCTGGTTCGAGCTCGCCAGCACCTACTCCTATCCCGCGGCGCTGCGCCTCGAGGATCTCGCCCGCCGAGCCGGGGTGTCGGTGGCCTGGCGTCCCTTCCTGCTCGGTCCGATCTTCGGCGCACAGGGCTGGAACGACTCGCCGTTCAACATCTACCCGGCCAAGGGGCGCTACATGTGGCGCGATCTCGAGCGGCGCTGCGCGGGCTACGGCCTGCCGCTGCGCCGGCCGTCGCGCTTTCCGCGCAGCGGCCTGCTCGCGGCGCGCCTGGCTTGCGTGGCGGCGGGCGACCCCTGGCTGCCCGACTTCGTCCGCGCCGTCTACACGGCCAACTTCGCCGAGGACCGAGAGATCGCCGAGCCGGCGGTTCTGGCGGAGATCCTGACCGCGCTGCACCTGCCGGCGGCCGAGCTCCTCGAGCGCGCCGGGACGCAGCCGGTCAAGGACGCGTTGCGCCGGCAGACCGAGGAGGCCGTCGAGCTCGGCATCTTCGGGTCGCCCAGCTTCGTCGTTGCCGGCGAGCTCTTTTGGGGCGACGACCGCCTCGAGGACGCGCTCGCCTGGTGCCGGCGCCAGCACGGCCCGTGAAGGGGAGGCCGGGGCGTGCTGCAGCCTGCTGCGCATCGGCCCTCCTGCCCGGCGCTGGCCAGAGCCTCGCCGGCCACCGCTCACTGCGTGTTGCGATCGATGAACGCCGCCAGCGGCGCGAGCACCTGGTTGGCGCCGTCGTCTTCGGCGGCGAGCACGTCGACGTGGGCGAACCCCTCGCTGATGTGCACCTCGAAGCCGCCGGGGGCTTCGCCGAAGGTCGGGAAGGCCGCGCTGGGTAGGCCCGGATCGATCACGCGCGCCGTGCCGTCGCAGCTCGGGGCGTTGCAGTCGGCAATCGTCTGGGCGAAAGCGAGAAAGCTACCCGGCACCGGCGTCAGGCCGTTGCTGCCACCCAGGGCGATGACCGGGACGTCGATGCTCGCGGCTTGGGTGAGGTTCTCGATGTCGCGGCGGCCGCGGCCGAGCGACAGCGGCGAGGAGTCGAGCCCGAGCGACTGCGAGCACTGCGAGTTCGCCGAGCAGGCGGCGCCCACGTTGCCCACGGTGCACGTGCCGGCCGTGCAGAGGCCGCTGACGCTCGTCGTGCTCGGGCCGGCGTTCGGGTAGTACCAATCGGTGAAGTTGGTCCCGCCGGCGACGAACGTCGTGAGCAGACGAGCCAGGCTCGACACCTCCTTCTCCTGCCCCCAGCGGGTCGCCGGCGGGTAGGCCGTTGGCGGCGGGCCGTTGTTCGGCACGGCTGCCGTCGGCATGGGCCCCTCGGCGATGTCCTGCCAGGTGGTGAGCCCACCGACGACCGGCCCGGTCGCTCCGGCCGACGTGGCGACGAACGAGGCCAACGAGGAGATCAACCCGTCGTCGTCGACGAAGCTGCCGATGCCGCCCATCACGGTCGCCTGCGGAAGGAGGGCCAGGGTCGCGAGATCTGGCACCTTGGCGATCGCGTTGTTGCCCGGGCTGCCTTGGTCGACCTGGAGGATGATCTGGCCGCCGTCGGGGTCGGTTGCACCCTGAATGGCAGGCGGCTCGACCGCGGCGAGGATGCGTGGGTTGAGCAGGCCGGGCACCAGGGAGTACGCGGTGGTCGGATCGGTGCACTTGGGCGGGACCTGCCCGGCACAGGCCGTCGCTTCGGTTGCGATCGTGCATGCGGTGACGCCGTCGACGCAGCGGGGGGCATTGGCTCGCACCGCTCCGTAGAGCCCGCCATCGAACTTGGCCTCGATGCGATCGAGGGTGTCTGCGGTGGGCGCCGTGCTCGGCACGCTGCCGCCCCCGCCCTCGAGGAGGACCAGGCCGCGCAGCTTGGCGAAGCCGGGCTGGACGGGACCCATGCCGCTCGAGTTGAAATCGGTCGCAGCGTATCGTGCCGCGAAGCCGGTGCCTGCGGAATGGCCGCCCAGGAAGACGTTGTGGTTCTTCACCTCGGCGTCGGCGGCGGTGACCAGAGTGTCGATGTCACGCGAGAACACCAGGTTCGTCCAGCCCGCGATGAAGGCGAGGTCGGCTTGCGCGTCGTAGAAGACGCCGCGACGGTTGGGACCGCTGGCCAGCGCAGGGTTCATCGTCAGGCCCAGCTCTCCGCCGAATAGCCAGTCGAGCGCGACCAGCGGATCGCCGAGCTGCTCGGCCAGCTCGAGGCCAGCGCGGTCCTCGAGCTGGTTCGTGCGCCGGTCATGAGCCCAGATCTCCAGGACCAGGCCGTGGTCGCGCGCCAGGCGAGGAATCAGATTCTCGGCGAGGACGCGGAAGCCGCCGGCGCCACCCTCGAAGCCGGGGACCAGGATCAGCACCGCATCGGGTGCGACGCCCGGATGGCTGCCCGTGAACCGTGTGTAGCGCGCGTTGTTCAGGCTGAAGCCCGTCCCGCCGAACTGCTCGATGAGCTTGGCATTCGACACCACGGTGCCCGGGCTGCCCGGGGTATGAGGTGGCTCGGCGCTGCTCGTCAGGTCCAGGGTCGCGAGCCGAACGGCGCAGCGTAGGCCGTCGTCCGGTGTTTCTGCAGCGTGATCTCCATCGGCGTCGGTAGCGTCGAGGCAATGGCTGTAACCAGGGCAGGCCAGCCGGCGGACGCGACCGGCAGGGCCATCGGTGCACTTGGAGGCAGGGCCGATCGAGCAGGAGAGCGGCGCTCCCTCGATCGTGCGCTGACGCAGGCAGGGGGCGTCCCCGGCGGGGCGACCGCAGACCGACTTGCGACTCAGGCGATTCACCGACGTGCGGCACTCCCGGCGCAGCGTGTTCGCCTCGACGGCCGAGCGCACGACACCGCGCGCGCAGGCGAGATAGCTCCCCGGGCTCGACGCGGCCGAGCACGGGCAGGCGACCTCGATCGCCTCGCGCGCCAGGTCGATCGCCAGGCGATCCGACTTCGCCGAGGCTCCCGCGAGGCAGCGCTCCGCGGCCGCGCAAGGGGCCGCGATCGACGCCACCAGGAGCAGAGTCGCGAGAGCTGCTTGGAGTCGGGATCGAGTGGGGTTCATTTGGTCGGTCTCCGGTATGGGGTGTCTGGTGCGGCTTGCGCCGTCGTGTGCTGGGTCGACGATGCCGACAGGAGCGGTCCTATCGCCGCCGGTGGCCCATCCACAATAGGCGATCCGCGTCGTCGGGCGAGCGCCGCCTGCCGATCTGCCCGGATCCGCAGCGTTGGGCTGGCAAGCGATCGGTCGAGCCGGGTGTCCCGAGGCGATGTGCCCGGGCAGCCCCAGAGGGTGTGAATCGCTCTACGGGGCAGGCACCCCCACCTCGAGTAGTGACATTGCTCAGCATAGGAGCTGCTGGTAATCATCAACAGGCGTTTGTTGACGGCTGGGGCGAGCCCCCGGAAGCAGGCGCCATGGAGAGTTGCCGGGCCACGGCAGAGCGACGGGAGGGGCTATGCGCTTCGACGTCACGGACCCACACTTCTACGCGGGCGACCCGTTTCCGACCTACGCCTGGCTGCGTCGCGAGGCGCCCGTGTATTGGGACGAGAAGAACTCGGCCTGGATCGTCTCGCGCTACGAGGACGTCGTCCACGTCTCGAAGAGCCCGCAGATCTTCTGCTCGCGCCACGGTGTGATGGCGAGCTCGAATGACCGGATCTCGATGATCACGATGGACGACCCCGAGCACACCCGGCTGCGCGCTCTGGTCAGCCGAGGCTTCACGCCGCGCATGGTTGCGGGGCTCGAGCCGCGGATCCGCGAGCTGGCGCGCAGCACGGTGGATGCGGTGGCGCGCCGTGGCGAGTGCGATTTCGTCCACGATCTGGCCGTCCCGCTACCGCTCTTGGTGATCGCCGAGATGATCGGCATCCGTCCGGAGGACCGCGACAGGTTCTCCCATTGGTCGGACGCGATGATCCTGGCTGCCGGCCGCACGGACGACCCCGTGGTGACCCAGGAGGCGATGCAAGCGTACGCCGAGTACAGCGCCTACCTGCAGGAGGTGTTCGAGGACCGGCGCCGGTGCCCTCGCGAGGATCTGGTGAGCAAGCTGGTCGCGGCGCAGGGTGACGGCCAGCTGGCGAGCGGCGGCGACGACATTCACTCCGACGAGCTGCTCATGTTCATGACCCTGCTGCTGGTCGCCGGCAACGAGACGACGCGCAACGCGATCAGCGGAGGGATGCTCTGTTTGCTCGAGAATCCCGCAGAGCGGGCCCGCCTCCTGGCCGACATCGACGGGCTCCTGCCGACCGCGACCGAGGAGATCCTGCGCTACGTCTCCCCGGTCGTAGGCTTCCGCCGCACCGCGACGCAGGACACGACGCTGCGCGGTCAGCGCGTCCGTGCAGGCGAGAAGGTCGTGATCCTCCACCAATCGGCGAATCGCGACGAGGCGGTGTTCCCCCAGGCGGATCGGTTCGTGGTGGACCGCAGGCCCAACGAGCACGTCGCCTTCGGCATCGGAACGCACTTCTGCCTGGGGGCGAACCTGGCGCGGATGGAGATCCGGGTGATGCTTCGCGAGCTGCTCACCCGCCTGCCGGACATGGAGCTCGCTCCGGGCTGCGCGCCACGCCGGGTGCTCTCACCCCTGGTGCGCGGCATCGAGAGCATGCCGGTGGTGTTCAGCCCGGAGCGCGATTCGCTCTCCGCCGTGTCCGTGGCCTGAGAGCGTGAGCAGGAATCCCCGGACAGGCCTCGGGGTGCCTGTGGTCCGCCGCGACGGCGAATGCGGGTCCTGCGCTCCGGGTCCTCGCCGCCGCCGGGTGGGCCGCGCATCCATCTCATGAATTTCGGTTGCGCGGGTATCCCGCGGCGGCTGCGGAGTCGCTCCGGATCCCGCATTCGCCGCCGCGGCTGCGTCGTCACTCGGTGGTGCCGAGCGACGGGAGGAGATTCCTGCTCACGCTCTGAGGCGGGACGGCCCGGGTTCAGTCGAGGTGGATCTTCGATCCGGCAAAGTTGCCGCGTAGGACGAAAGTGCCCGAATTGACCAGGAACGCCACGGCTTTCACTACATCGCTTTCGTTGCTGCTCAGTGCGCTGACCATGCGCACCAAGTCGAGGAGCGTCGTGGGGATGGGCGTTGCCATGGTGCTGCTTCCTTACCTCGTGGGGGTGTTTCGCAGCGCATAGCCTTGCAACTTCGACGCCAGATCGATCGGGCCACGGCGACAGCCGATTTGGCCTGGCCCAGCAGAGCCAATAGGGAGGTCTGGCGCGATGGGGCCGTGGCAAGCGCGTCACGCGAGCGACGCATCTGAAACGCTACGTCGCAAATGCGACGCATCTGGCTACGGCAAGGCGAAAGGCAGCCTCATGCGCGCTCGCTGCCTGCCGTTTTGCAGCAGGCGCAGCGCGTTGGCGACGACCAGCAGCGTGCTGCCCTCGTGGAGCACGATGGCGCTGCCGATGCCCGCCACGCCCAGCGCGGAGAGCGGCACCAGCAGCGCGATCACCGTGAAGGCGAGCATCAGGTTTTGCCGAACCACACGCCGCGTGCGGCGGCCCAGCGCGATGGCGAAGGGCAGCGCGGCGAGGTCGTCAGCCATGAGTGCGACGTCGGCGGTTTCCAGGGCGACATCGGTGCCGGCAGCACCCATGGCGATGCCCACCGTCGCCGCGGCCAGCGCCGGCGCGTCGTTGATGCCGTCGCCGACCATCGCGACCCCACCACCGTGTCGCATCAGCTCGCGCACCGCGGCGAGCTTGTCCTCGGGCAGCAGACCGGAGCGCACGTCGTGAAGGTCGACTTGGGCGGCGATGGCTTGCGCCACTCGAGGCTGGTCGCCGGTGAGCATGACCAGCTGGTGGATGCCCAGCGTGCGCAAGCGCGCCAGCACCGCGGCGGCGCCTTCGCGCGGCTGGTCCGCCAGGGCGACCAGGCCGAGCAGGTGACCGGCGCGGCTCACCAGCATCGCCGTCCTGCCGCGCTCCTGGATCTCCTCGACCAGATCGGCCACCGCCGCTGGGAGGGGCGAGCCTCGCTCGGCATGCAGCTTGGTGCTCCCGACGCAGACCTCGTCGCCATCGACCTCGCCGCGCACGCCGAGCCCGGCAAGCGTGTCGACGCGCACCGCCTCCGGCGCCGCGATGCCGTGCTCGCGTGCGTGCGCGACGATGGCGCGCGCCAGCGGATGCGTGGCGTGCTGCTCGACGGCCGCGGCGCAGGCGAGCAGCTGCTCGGCAGTGGTCCCCGCGAGCGGCACGACGTCGGTGACGCGCGGCCTGCCACGGGTGATCGTGCCGGTCTTGTCGAAGGCCACGGCGCGCAGCGCACCCAGGCTCTCGAGGTGCACGCCTCCCTTGATCAAGACCCCGAGCCGCGCCGCGCAAGCGATCGCCGAGAGGGTCGCGGCCGGCGTGGCGATGGCCAGCGCGCAAGGCGATGCCGCGACCAGCACGGCCATGGCGCGCAGGAAGGCCTCCCTCCACGACAGCACGTCGAGGATGGGAGGAAGGACCGCGAGCAGGGCGACGCCGGCCAGCATCGCCGGGACGAAGCCGTGGGCGAATCGGTCCACCAGGCGCTGCGTGGGCGACTTCTGGGTCTCCGCCTCGGCGACCATGTGCACGACGCGGGCCAGCGTGGTCTCGGTGGCGAGCTTGGTGACCTCGATCTGCAGCGACCCGTCGCCGTTGACGGACCCGGCGAAGACCGTGGCGCCCGCCTGCTTGGCCACCGGCAGGCTCTCACCGGTGATCGGGCTCTCGTCGACGTCCGAGCACCCGGCGCGGACCAGGCCATCGACGGGGATGCGCTCGCCGCTGCGCACGACCACCCGGTCGCCGCGCCGGATCTCCTCGACCGCCAGGTCGAGCGCGATGCCGTCGCGGAGCACTCGCGCCGAGCGCGGCGCGAGCTTGCCCAGCGCGGTGATGGCGCCGCGGGCTCGCTCCATCGCCTCTTCCTCGAGAGCGTGGCCCAGGCTGAAGAGAAAGAGCAGCAGACCGCCGTCGGCCCAGCGGCCGAGCGCCGCGGCACCCAAGGCGGCGACCGACATCAGTAGATCGACCGTGAAGCTGCCTCGCACGACTGCCGCGAAGCCGTGTCGCGCCAGCTCTAAGCCCCCGGCCACGTAGCTCGCGGCGTAGATCGGCCCCCAGAGGGCGGCAGGCAGGCCGGCGGCCTCGGCCGCGATCCCCGCTCCGAGGAGCACGCCGGATGCGGCCGAGCGGGCCAGCTCGGAGTGGCGCGCGATCCAGCCGGTCGGCTCCACGTCGCGTGGCCGCGGTGAGTAGCCCATCGAGCGCAGGCGCGCGACGATCTCCGCGCGGCCGATCACGGCCGTGTCGAACTCGACGTGCATCAGCTCGGCGGCGTAGCTCACGGCGACGTGGGTCACGCCTGCCATGCGGCCGACGACGTGCTCGATGCTCTGGGCGCAGTCCCCGCAGTCCATGTCGGTGATGCGCAGGGTGTCGTGGCCGTAGCGCGCGGTGAGGTGCGCGCCCGCGTCGTGCGCCAGGCGCTCCACCTGGCCCAGCGTGACGAGGTCGGGATCGTAGTGCAGGCACAGCCGGGACTCCGCGTCGCGGTCGTCGAGGTGCGCCGAGGTGATGCCGCGCAGCCCGGCCAGGTGCTCGAGCAACCGTCCGACGCATCGGTCCCGCGAGTCCTCGACCTCCGGCAGAACGACCGGGAGGTCGAGCGCGAGCCGCGGTCCCCCGTGCGCCGCTGCGGCTGTCGGATCGGAACCGCAGGCGCCCGGCGCATCCCCCGGGGCGCTCGGCGGTGCGTGGCTCATCGTCGGTGGCCGCCATGTTGGCGGCAGGCTGCGCGTCGTGTCAACGACGCGCACGACACGATCCGAGCAAGCGCAGCCAGCGGGCAAATTTACTTGCGCGCTTGGTTCAGCTTTACCTGAGCCATGGACATCGGAATGACCATGCCGACGATGGTTCCCGACCTGCACCGCTGCGCGATCCTCGAGTGGGCGCGACGGATCGACCGGGGCCCCTTCTCGACCCTTGCCGCCGGAGAGCGCATCACCTTCCCCAACCAGGAGATCATGGTGACCATGGCCGCCGCGGCTGCGGTCACCGAGCGTGTGCGGCTCGCCTTCACCGTGATCGTCCTGCCCCTGCACAGCGCGGTGCTGATCGCCAAGCAGCTGGCGACTCTCGACGTGCTCTCCACCGGCCGGGTCACGGCGGGGGTGGGTGTGGGCGGCCGCGAGGAGGACTACCGGGCCGTGGACGCGGGCTTCGAGAAGCGCCTCTCGCGGCTGGAGCGTCAGGTGGCGACCATGCGCCGTACCTGGGCCGGGGAGCCGCCGTTTCCCGGAGCAGCGCCCGTCGGGCCGCGCGCGATCCAGGCCGGCGGACCCGAGATCCTCTCGGGATCCCTCAATCCCGCCTCGATCCGGCGCGCGGCGCGCTGGGCGGACGGGGTGTGCGGCTTCAGCTTCCAGCCGAGCGCCGAGGAGGTCGCTGCCGGGTTCGAGACGGCGCGCCACGCCTGGTGCGAGGCGGGCCGCGCCAAGCCGCCGCGATTGGTCACGAGCTGCTGGTTCGCCCTGGATCCCGACGGCCGCGCCGCGATGGACGCTTACGTCGGGCGCTATCTGGGCATCTTCGGCGGAGATCTGGCGGCGGAGATGGCGCGCCAGTGCACGACGACCTCGGCGGCCGCTCTCTCTCGGGTGATCCGCGAGATCGCCGACGCCGGCGCCGACGAGCTGATCCTCGTGCCGACGACCGGGGATCCCGATTGCGTCGATCGCGTCGCCGACCTGATCGGCTGACTCGCCCAGCCGGAGCCCCCGCGGCCATCTTCCCTCTCGACAAGGGCAGGGCAAACGCCTAGCCTCTGTCACGTTGGGGCGCCGTAGCCTGATGGGTGAGGCGTCAAAGGCAGGGCGCGGGACCCGAGAGCGCATCCGGTGCGCTTCCTCGAGGGCTCGGCGATGGGGGCTGCGGCGGTGCATCGCGCCGTGGTATCTCGCCGCGACCCCGAGGGGCTCCGGGGGCGACGCGGTGCCCGGGGTTCGGCTCGGAGCCGGCGCGAGGACGAGGGGGGATGGGCGTGCCGAAGGGCAGGGTGCGGGGAGCCGGCTACCGTAGGACGGGTGGCAAGGCTGGCGTTGCGGCAGCTCTTGCCGTGTGGGCGCTGGGCACGGCGGATGCGTGGGGTCGGGCACCGAGCAACGACGAGTACGCGCTGCTAGTGCTCGCCAACCAGCTGCGTGCCGACCCGGCGGCCCAGGGAGTGAGGCAGTCGGCGGTGCCGCCGCTGGTGTGGAGCGATGCGCTTGCCGCCGCATCCCGGGAGCACAGCGATGCGATGGCCGCTTCGCAGACCTGCTTCTCTCACGATTCCTGCGATGGCACTCCCTGGGTAGACCGGCTGACCCGCTTCTATCCTGGCTGGAGCGCGCTGGGTGAGAACCTCGGCATGCTCTATGCGACGGTCGAGGACGTGCACGCTGCGTGGGTGGGCAGCTCCGGGCACCGAGCCAACCTCCTGTCGACGAACTTCGCCGAATTCGGTGCGGGCATCGCCAGCGGGAGTCGCGGGACGTTCTACACCGAGGACTTCGGCAGTGCGGGACTGGTCTCGATCCCCGCCATCCCGGCGGCCGCAGTCCTTCCGCGCCAGGGCAGCTCGACGGCTCGCCGCCTCCTCCTGAGCCATTATTCGGCCGGCGGCCAGGCCCCGCGAGAGGTGCGGGCGCTGCTCGGCTCGCAGTGCGTCGTCCTCGGCCTCGAGTCCGGACGGGCCTCCTACGGCACGTACGCGGCCGACGCGATCGTCGACCAGACCGGCTGTGTGCCGTTGGTCTTCGAGGTCGTGTCGTCCGGCGGGCTCTCGCAGCGCTTCCCGGAGGCCCGGTCGATTCTCGTCGGCGTGGGAGCGACCTGCGCCGAGCGCAGCAGCACCCTGCCCGCCGCGGACTGCGGCGCGGCTCCCGTCCCGACGCCGACGCCGGTGTCCGGCGGGTACTTCGAGCGGCTCGAGGTGCGGCTCTTCGACTCCGGCCCGGAGACCGACCGGATTCAGGTGCGCGCGGTGTTGCGGGGCGCTCGGAGCTGGGATCCCGAGGCCGGCTCGGGCTCGGTCGCGGTCGCCTACGGAGATGGCTCGGCCTGGTCGAGGGACCTGCCCGCGACCTGTGGCTCGGTGCCCTGCATGGTGCGCTCGGGCGCCAGGTCGAGGGTCTATCGCGCTCGCTTCGAGAACCCGATCACGGTGCTGACCGTAGTGCGGCGCGAGGACGGGGACTGGAACGTGACGCTGCGCGCCCGCGGGCTGAACCTCGACACGCCGGCCGCCGGCGAGGTGCGCTTCACCCTGGATTTCTCCGGCGTGACGGCCGAAGGGGTCGTCGCCGGGATCGTGCAGCGTCGGGCGCTCGTCGCGCACTGAGCCCGAAGGCCACGGCTCGGGTCGGCCGGACGGGGCGGGAGCGAGGAGCTTGGCGGTCGGCCCGGCGGAGCCCCTACGCCGAGCCGCGGTGCCGCCAGGCCGGGATTCGCCGGCTACGGGGCAGCGCACCCGCTGTTGGCGCGCTGCCCCGTGCGGCTCGCATGCGGCGAGCCCAATCGCTCAGGGGTTGTTCAGCACCCAGCCGCTCTTGGTCTGCGTGAAATCCTTGGTGATCGGGAACAGGTCGTTTCCGATCATCACCTCGAGCGTCATGTTGGCCAGGGTCGCAGCGGAGAGGTCGCCGAACGACTCCACGTCGAGCCGGTAGAATCCGCCCGGCTTGGGTGTGATCGTCACCCGGAAGAACCCGCCCAAGGTCTTGGCGTCGACGTCGCGGAAGAAGTAGCGAGGTCCCTTCTTGACGAACGAGCCGGGCAGTAGGATCTCCTCGAAGATGGTGCCGTTGGCGTTGGCCAGCTTGACGGAGAACTTCTCCGCCAGCGGGTCGATCGGCGTGGCTGGCTTGACGCCGATGTGCACCTGGAAGTTGTCGAGCTGCTGATCACGGAAGATGATCTCGGCGACCGGCAGGTGCAGGCGCGCCTTGTCCGGCGGCACGATCGCCGAGGTCGGGGTCGGCGTGGCGGTCGGGGTGGGCGTGGGAGTGCCCGGCGTGTGCGTGCCGATGATCGCCAGGCGCCGGCCGAGCAGCGGGCCGCTCACGTAGGCTTCCTTGAGCACCTGGAAGTCGCCCGCGTTGGGCGCAAACACCGCGCCCGTCATGTGGCTGAACTTCGCGAGGTTGACCGTCGTGCCGCCGACGAACACGTCCAGGTCGGCCCGGTTGCCGCTGGTCGGCGCGATGTAGGCCGACTCCTCGGTGTTGACGTCGCCGGCGACGTTCAGGCTCACGAAGCCGGGGCCGGTGATCAGCTTGGCGTTCAGCCGAACGCTCAGATTGCGCAGCTTGTAGACGCCCGCGGCGAGGTCGAGCTCGGCGTTGTCGTTGACGATCACGTCCCCGTAGCAGCCCGGGCCGAGGCTCAGAGAGCCGGCGGCCGGGACGACGACGTTGGCTGCGGCCGCGGTGCAGGGGTCGCTCACCGCCGCCGGCAGCGGCGGCACGGCGAACAGCGGCAGGCTCACCGGGGCGATCGAGCCGTTCACCACCGAGCCCGCGCGCTGCACGAGGGCATTGGTGAAGACGTCCTGGACCGAGGTGTTCTCCTTGATCTCGAGGCTGTCCGCCGCCGCGTAGCTGCCCGCACCGAACAGGATCGAGTTGAGCTGCACCTCCATGTCGCCGCCGGGGTCGATCACGCCGAAGTTCCCGTCGTAGGCGAGGTTGAAGCCGATGCTCAGGCTCTCCCGGGCGACGGCGCGGTAGTCGCGCCAGTTGGTCGACGGCACCGCCGCGCCTGCGAGCTGCGCTGCTGCGAGCAGGGCCAAGCTGGCCGCCGCTGTGGCCGCCGGTAGAGTCGTGCGGATCCGTCTGGCGAGGGGCGTTCGCTGGGGGGTCATACCGTCTTCCTTCCTCCTGGCCGAGAGTGCTTCCGTTCGTCCGCACGGCCCGGGCTCGGGGAGCCCAGATCCCGGCAGAACTCCGTCGGCACGCAAACCGAAGCCTGGCAGACGCCGAGAGCCTGGTTGCCCGATTCTGCGCCCGAGCCCTGTTCCTCTACCACAGTATTGCTGGGCAAGCGCTGCGGTCAATGCGCTATCGACTGCGGGAGCTCGGTCTCGACCGACCACCGTGTCGGCTGCCACTGGCCGCCTTCTGGGTCGTCGCGTCGGCCGACGTCGATCGGGCGCCTCGCCAAGGCCACACCGCCGAGCAGGCTCGCTCCCGTGGGCTCCTGCAGCAGGGCGGTCCCAGGGATCCCTTGGGCTCGGGCTCCTCAGACCTGGAGGCGGGTCAGGGCGGCCAGGCCACGCTTTCGTGCGACGACGAACACCACGCACATCGCGGTCAGGGCGGAAGCCAGCGCCGCGCCCACCAGCACTGCCTCTCGGGGTCCCAGCGGCTGCGCGGCGCGGGGCTGCCAGAGCAGACGCGAGACCGGCCAGGCGAGCAGCGCGACCACCAGGGCGATCAGGCCGAGGCAGCTCACCATGTAGACGATCGCGCCGAAGCCCGTGGCGATCTGCGCCGCGTTCTGGGTGTCCCAGCGTGGGTATGCGGCGCTGAAGGCGAGCCCCAGGCTCACCACGGCCGCGACCAGGGGCACGAGCGTTGCGCCGAACAGCAGGGTCGAGGTGCCCGCGGCTGCCAGGAAGTGGTTGGTCGTCGTGACGAGCAGCTCGCCGAGCAGCACGAGCGGCAGAAAGCCGATCCAGAACTTGCTCCACCACAGCTGGTGCAGCGACACCGGTGCGGAGCGCAGGATCCACCAGGCGCGTCCCTCGAGGCTGACCACGGGGTACACGAAGCGCACCGCGACCGCCGTGGTGACGAACGCGGCCAGGCCCAGGTTGCACAGCGAGGCGACGTCGCGCAGGGCGACCCCCAGGGGAGTGCCATCGGCCACCGGCAGCGCGGTGAAGTTGTAGACGTAGATCACCACCAGCACGAGCAGCAGGACGAGCTGCGACCACTGGCTTGCGTCGCGCAGGAAGACGGTCAGGTCCTTGACCAGCAGCAGCCCGGCGACGCGCGGCAGGGGCGCGGCGGCGCTGCGGAGCCAGCGCTCCAGCGGGCGCTCCCGGGCGCCGTGGAAGCGTCCCTCCTGGGCCCGGCTCCAGGCGCGCAGGAAGACGCGCTCGACCACCGCCGCGCTCACCAGAAAGAGCATCGTCGCCGTGCTGCACAGCATCGCCAGGAAGAAGGCCGGGTCGCCCGGCTGCACCCCGAGCAGGGGCAGCAGAACCTCGGCCGCCCAGGTGGTCGGCAGCAGCGGCGACGGCGCGGCGCCGAAGCCCACCAGGAACGAGGCGAACCCGGCCAGCCCCGAGGGATCCGCGAGGCGCTCGGGGCGCAGCAGCCGGGCGGTGAGGAAAGCAGCACCGATCAGCAGGCCGACCAACACGAGCAGGCCGTCACGCGCGCGTCGGGCCGGGAAGGCGAGCACCAGGAGGGTTGCGAGGAGCACGCCGGCGGCGGCGGGAATCACCAGAAAGGGGAGCAGCACCGCCAGCGTCCCCAGGTAGTAGAGCGGGCCTGCGCCGTATACCAGCCCGTAGGCGAGGAACGCGGGCAGCCCGAAGAGCAGCACCATCCACGAGGAGGAGATCAGGGTCTCGACGAAGCGAGCATGGTGGATGCGGCGTGCCTCGACGGGGGCGGCGAGCAGCAGGCTCACGTCGCCGGCCAGGTAGAACGTGGTCAGCGCGGTCACCGTGTTGCTGATCAGGAGCACCGCGAAGAACGTGACCAGGAGCAGCACGAGCAGTCGCTGCGTGAGCAGGGGGCCGAACTCGCCGATCGCCTGGAAGTAGTCGAGCACGCGGACGAAGAACGCCAGGCAGCCGGCCCAGAAGGCGAGCGTGAGCGCGGCCAGGACGAGAGGACGCGCCCCGCCCTCGCGCAGGGCGTTGCGCGCCGCGAGCCAGCGGGGCAGGACCAGCCGCGCGGTTCCCGGCGCGGCGCTCACCACTGGCCGTCCACCGCGCCGACCAGCTCGAGGAACACCGCCTCGAGCGATGGCTCGGTCGCCCCCGTGGCCCGCTCCCCCCGCGCGACGCCATTGCCGTCTGCCCGGTGCATCGCCAGCAGCTCGGCGAGGTTGCCCTCGGCGACCAGGCGACCGCGGTCGAGCACGCCGATGCGCGAGCACAGCTCCTGGGCGACGGCCAGGCTGTGGGTCGAGAGGAAGATGGTCACGCCGCCGGCGGCGAGCCGGGCGAGCAGACGCCGCAGGTCGAGCGCGCCCTGCGGATCGAGGCCGACCATCGGCTCGTCGAGAATCAGGATGCGCGGGCGGTGCAGGAGGGCCGCGGCCAGCGCGAGCCGCTGCTTCATGCCGTGCGAGTAAGTCTCGGTGAGCTCGCCGCGCCGCTCGGAGAGCGCGAAGTCGGCGAGCAGCTCCTCGATACGCGACTCGCACTCGCGCCGCGCCATGCCGTAGAGCCCGCCGACGAAGTGCAGGAGCTCGCCTCCGGTCAGCTTGTCGTAGAGGAACGGGTGGTCGGGCAGGTACCCGGTGATCGCCTTGGCCGCCTCGGGCGAGCGGCGCACGTCGTGTCCGCCGAGCCGGACGGTTCCCGCCGTCGGCTCGAGCAGCCCCATCATCATGCGGATGGTGGTCGTCTTGCCGGCGCCGTTGCGCCCGATGAAGCCGAAGACGCAGCCCGCCTCGATGTCGAGGTCGAGCTCGTCGACCGCGATGCTCGAGCCGTAGGCCTTGCGCAGCTTGCGAATCTCGATCACGGGTCGCCCTCCAGCTTGGCGAACGAGACCTGGCCGATCACCTCGACCAGCGCCACGTGGCGCTCCGGCCCGCCCTCGATCAGCTCGATGTGGGTCGCGTCGGCCGGCATCTGGCGGAAGATCGCGTCCGCGCTGACCCAGCGACTCAGCCAGAGCTCGCTCCAGGCATGGTAGAAGAACGCACCGTCGGCGTAGACCACGCCCGCGACGACGCGCGCCGGGATGCCGGCGGCTCGCGCCAGCGCAGTGAGCAGCACGGCGTGCTCGTTGCAGTCGCCGCGGCGCGACCCGAGCACCTGCCGCGCGCTGGGCACCGTCAGGCTGGGCTCCTGCGCGAGGTGGCTCGCCACCCAGTCGAGGATGCGTCGCGCGGCGCGCGCCGGGTCGCGCTCGCCGGCGACGATCGCGCGCGCCGTCGAGACGATCGCCGGGTCGTCGGACTCGACGAAGGGCGACGGTGTGGTGAAGCGCTCGACCGCCGGGTCGTCGGCGCCGAGCGGGGGAAGGCCCGGCGGCAGATCGGTGGGCGGGGCTTCTTGCGTGATCCGCAGGCGATCGCCGTCCACGCGCTGGCGTGGCGGGCGATCCGGCACGCGACCGGCTGCGGGCCCCGAGATGCGCAGGGCGAGCTCGCGGGCCAGGCGTGGCTCCGCGATCACCCCGTCGAGCGGGATGCTGCTGCTCGCTGCCAGGTCGGGGGGAGCGGCGTCGTCGATGCCGACCAGGGCAGCTTCCGCGGAGGCGCGCTCGAGGGTGAAGCCGAGCATCGCCTCCTCGCGCAGCGCCGAGCCGTCGGCATCGAGCCAGGCTCGCGCCCGCATGCCCTGATGCTCCTCCGCGATGCGCAGCGCCTCCACTGGGCCGTCGGGCCCGGCGATCCGCTCGCGCCCCTCGACGACCAGGGTGAGCGGCTCGCTGCGCAGGGTGAGCGGGCTGAACACGGTCGCGGTGAAGCGCGTGCCGTCGGGAGGGCGGGCCTGGGCGAGTCGCTCGCGCAGGGTGGCCGGTAGGTGGATCGGCTCATCGAGCTCGAGCGTCGCCTCCTGCTCGTCGCCGCGCGGTCCGTAGCGCACCACCAGGGTTCGCCCGTCGGTCGTCGCGCTGGCCGCGAAGCGCGTCGCCGGCGAAGCCAGAGAGAAACGCAGGGCACGCAGCGCGTAGCCGAGGTCGGTCTCCGCCTCCAGGCTGGTGTGCAGCTCCTGCGGCACGCCGAGCATGGCGAGCGTGAAGCTCGAGTCGTCGCGAAAGGTGAACCCCTGCGCGTCGCGGCGCACGGTGCGGCGCGCCCAGCCGATCTTGCGGCCGCCCTGGTGGATGCCGAACCACTCCTGGCGGGCGGTCGTATCGTCCTCGATCGAGCCTGCGACCGGGGGGAGGTCCTCGAGCGGCGACGAGGCGGGCGGAACCTGTCGACGGACGAGCAGCGCGACCATCGCCAACCACACGGCGAGCGCGGCGATCGTGAGAGCGTTCCTCAAGCGGGCGACCCCGACCCGGAGATCCGACGATTGGGGTATCGGCGAATTCGACTCGTTTCTTTTCCCTCGCCGCACGCGGGATCCCCTCTCACGCGACGCAGACGAAATCGTCGAGCTCGCGAAAGCCCATGGCCCGCAGGGCCTCACGCACCAGGCCGCGCGGACCGCTCCCGGCGACCGACGCTACGATCGGCCGCCGGGGCAGGCGGAGCAGCTCCGAGGGCGGCACGACCGGGGCACCGTGGATCGCATTGCCCAGGCGCCCGGGATGGACCTCGACGACGTGCGAGGGGCGCTTGCCGTACGCGAGCAGTGCGCGGCGGATCGCCCGCCCGGTGTGGCCATAGCCCCAGAGGACGTAGTCCTGACCCCGCGCGAGGAATCCCCCGGCGAGGAACTCCGCTTTGCAGGCCGCGAAGCGCTCGATGCGGTAGGGCTCGGCGGTGCGCGTCAGGCGCGCGGGATGGTCGCGCCAGCACAGCAGGCGCTGCGGCACGATGCCGACCGCGTGGCCGGCGGCGAGGAGCCGCAGCAGCAGGTCGTAGTCCTCGGGCCAGCCGCGGTCGCGGTAGCCCAGCTCGCGCAGCACCGCGCCGCGCACGGCGAGCGTCGGGTGGACGACCGGTGACTCGACGAACGCCTCGCGGCGCACGGCGTCGGGCGAGTCGACGGCGTTCAGCCAGCGCTCGTACTCGCGCAGCCCCTGGCTCATCGCGCCACGGGGAAAGATGCGCACGTGGCAGGCGACGGCGGCCAGCTCGGGGCGCGCGTCGAGCAGGGCGAGCTGGCGCTCCAGGCGGCGGCGGTGCATGAGGTCGTCGGCGTCCATGCGCGCCACGACGGGTGCGCGGCATTCGCGCAGCCCGGCGCCGAGCGCCCCGACCAGGCCCCGGTGCGGCGTGGCGAGGACGTGGAAGCGCGGGTCGCGCGCCGCGAGCTCGAGCGCGCAGGCGAGCGTCGCGTCGCGCGAGCCGTCGTCGACCACCACGCACTCGAAGCTCGGCTCGGTCTGGCGCGCGACGCTGCGCAACGCGGCCCCGAGGGTCGCCGCGGCGTCGAAGGCGGGCAGCAGGACCGACACGCGCGGCGTGGCCGCCGTGCCGGCCCGGGATCGGTGCGCCTGCATCTCTCCCGCAATTGCCGGCTCGGCGGTGTCTTGTCGAGCGCGGGCCGACCCTGCAGGATCGGCTTCCATGACCCGTGGCGAGACGGCCTGGCTCGATGGCGTCCAGATCGCGGTCCGCGACGTCCGTGCGGTGTC
>CAZGUU010000006.1:0-38437 GCA_964529315.1 uncultured Enterobacteriaceae bacterium | reverse complement strand
CGAAGTGGTGGTCGCGGCCGCGCAGAACGAGCGCGATCTCGACCCGCTCGCCTTCCTCGCTCGGGTGGTGCGCGCGCTCGCGCACCGCCTCGCGCACGCGCAGATAGTGCGGGTGGCGGCTCGCCAGCGCGTCGAAGCGCTGGTTCAGCACGTGCGCGCGGTCGACCTCGAGGATTGCGCACGCCACCTCGTTGACGTGGATCACGGCGCCGCCGGGGTCGAGGACCACGAGCCCGTCCTCGATCGCCTCCATCACCGCCTCGGTCTTCGCCTTCTCCGCGAGCACCACGTCGATGCGCGTGCGCTCGATGGCGATCGCCGCCTGGCGCGCCATCGCCTCGAGGAGCTGGCGCCGATCGAGCGGCAGGATGCGCTCGCCGCCGTGCAGCCGCACGGCGACCACGCCGACCACGCCGCGCGCCGTGTCGAGCGGCTCGAAGATCCAGTCGCCGCCGGGCAGCGTCTGCGTGCCCGGGCCGGCGCCCTCGTCGTGCTGGCGCACCCAGCTCGCGGCCGCGAGCTCCGCTGGAGCGAGCTCGAGTGCGGGCGGATGGCTCGCGCGCTGCGCCAGGTGCGTCGCCTCGGGCAGCAGGAGGACGACGTCGGCGTCGAGCAGCGTCCCGAGCTGCTCGGCGACCACCGTCAGCAGATCCTCGATGCCGAGCGCCTCGGCGATGCGCCGGCTGAAAGCATAGAGCGCCGCCGTGCGCGCCTCGCGGCGGCGCGCGGCGTCGGCCTCGTCACGGGCACGCGCCGTCAGGTGGCTCACCAGGACCGAGGTGATCAGGAAGACGCACAGCAGCACGATGTCGTGCGGCTTGGTGACCGACAGGGTCAGGATTGGCTCGACGAAGAGGAAATCGTACATTCCGAGGCTCAGCACGGACGCGGCGAGCGACGGCCCGAGGCCGCCCCAGACGGCCGCGAACAGCACGCCCGTCAAGAACACCATCGATGCGTCGGGCAGAGCGAACAGCGAGCGCAGCAGGATCGCGGCACCGGTCGACGCCGCCACCAGGGCCGCCGCGACGGCATAGCGGCGCACCGCGTCGGCGCCGGACGCAGGTGCGGCCACCCGAGGCGCCCGCGCCGCGGCGGTCGTAGGGTCGCCGGTGACGAGCCGCACCTCGATGTCGCCGCTCGAGCGGATCACGTCGTCGATCGGCGAGCGGCTCCACATCTCCTGCCAGAACGAGCGCAGCGGCTTGCCGAGGACCAGCTCGGTGACGTTGCGCTGGCGGGCGTAGCGCACCAGCTCGGCCGCGACGTCGCGGCCCGGGATGGTGACCGGCTCGCCGCCGAGGCGCTCCGCGAGGCGGAGAGCGCGCGCGACCCGCTCGCGCTCCGGGGCGGACCTGCGGTGGAAGCCCGCGGGCTCGACGAAGACCGCGATCCATTCCGCGCGCCGGCGCCCGGCCATGCGCCGCACAGCGCGCACAAGGCGCTCGCCGAAGGGCCCCTCGCTGACGCACACCATGATGCGCTCGCGCACCGCCCACGGGCCGGTGATCGCGTGCGCCTGCATGTAGCGTTGCACCTCGTCGTCGACGCGCTCGGCGGCGTGGCGCAGCGCGAGCTCGCGCAGTGCCGTCAGGTTACCCGGCTTGAAGTAGTTCTCGATCGCGCGCTGCGCCTGAGCCGGCACGTAGACCTTGCCCTCCTGCAGGCGCTTGATCAGGTCCTCGGAGGGCAGGTCGATCAGCTTGATCTCGTCGGCGCGCTCGAAGATGACGTCGGGAACGGTTTCCTGCACGTGTACGCCGGTGATCTGCGCGACCACGTCGTTCAGGCTCTCGAGATGCTGGATGTTGACCGTGCTGTAGACCTCGATGCCCGCCTCGAGCAGCTCCTCGACGTCGGAGTAGCGCTTCGGGTACCGGCTGCCGGGCGCGTTGGTGTGCGCCAGCTCGTCGACCAGCACGATGTCGGGCCGGCGCGCGAGGATCGCGTCGAGATCCATCTCGTAGAGGGTCTGGCCGCGGTACTCGATGCGCCGCCGGGGGACGACCTCCAGCCCCTCGAGCAGCGACTCGGTCTCCTTGCGGCCGTGCGTCTCGACGACGCCCACGACGACGTCGATGTTCTCGCGCTTGCGCTCGCGCGCGGCCTCGAGCATCGCGTACGTCTTGCCGACGCCCGGCGCCGCCCCGACGAAGATGCGTAGCCGCGTGCGCTCGGCGCGCTCGGCTTCGTCGAGGAGGGCCTCGGGCGACGGCCGCGTCTCGGGGTCGCGAAACGTCACGGGTGCATTGCCTCGAGGGCGAGGTTGAGCCGGAGAACGTTCACCCGCGGCTCACCGAGCACGCCGAGCTGACGACCCTCCGTGTGCGTGTCCACGAGACGCTGCACGGCCGCCGGATCGATGCCGCGCGCGAGCGCGACCCGCGCCACCTGGTACCGCGCCCCGGCCGGGGTCACGTGCGGATCGAGGCCGCTCGCCGACGAGGTGGCGAGGTCGACCGGCACCGGCCATCGGTGCTGCGGATCCGCCGCGACCAGCGCGTCGACGCGTGCCTTCACCGTGTCGGCGAGCGAGGTGTTGAGCGGCCCGTAGTTCGAGCCCGACGAGGCGGCGCCGTTGTAGCCGACCGGGCTCGTCGCCGAGACCCTGCTCCAGAAGTACCTGGCCTCGGTGAACCCCTGGCCGATGAGCGACGAGCCGGCGGGCTGGCCCTGGCGCGAGATCAGGCTCCCGTTCGCGGTGCCCGGGAAGGCGACCTGGGCGATGCCGGTCACGACGAGTGGATAGACCACCCCGGTGAGCACCGTCAAGACCAACAGCATGCGGATTGCGCTACGAGCTTCTCTCATGATGCTTCTCCGACCCGCTCAGGCGAGCCCACAGGCGACCAGCAGCATGTCGATCAGCTTGATCCCGACGAAGGGCGCGATCACGCCGCCGACGCCGTAGATCAGCATGTTGTCGCGCAGCAGTCTTGCTGCCGGCACGGCGCGGTAACGCACGCCCTTCAGCGCGAGCGGAATGAGCGCAATGATCACCAGCGCATTGAAGATCACCGCCGACAGGATCGCGCTCTGCGGGGTCGCGAGACCCATCACGTTGAGCAGGCCGAGCGCGGGATACGTCGCCGCAAACGCCGCCGGGATGATGGCGAAGTACTTGGCGATGTCGTTCGCGATGCTGAACGTGGTGAGCGCGCCGCGCGTCATCAGGAGCTGCTTGCCGATCTCCACGATCTCGATGAGCTTGGTCGGGTTCGAATCGAGGTCGACCATGTTGCCGGCTTCCTTCGCCGCCTGCGTGCCGCTGTTCATCGCCACCGCGACGTCGGCCTGCGCGAGCGCCGGGGCATCGTTGGTGCCGTCACCGGTCATCGCGACCAGGCGTCCGCCGGTCTGGTAGCTGCGGATCAGCTCGAGCTTCGCCTCGGGTGTGGCCTCGGCGAGGAAGTCGTCGACGCCCGCCTCCGCCGCGATCGCCGCCGCGGTGAGCGGATTGTCACCCGTGATCATCACCGTCTTGATGCCCATGGCGCGCATCTCGGCGAAGCGCGCCCGGATGCCACCCTTGACCACGTCCTTGAGCTGCACCACGCCGAGCACCGTCGCGCCATCCGCGACGGCGAGCGGCGTGCCGCCCTGGCCCGCGATGACCTCGACGTTTCGCCGCACGTCGGCCGCGAACGAGCCACCGAGGCTGTGCACGTAGCTCTCGATCGCGTCGGCGGCCCCCTTTCGTACCTGGTGGCCGTTCATGTCGACGCCGCTCATGCGCGTCTGCGCGGTGAACGCCACGAAGTGCGCGCCGAGCGCATGGACGTCGCGCTCTCGCAGGCCGTGCTTCTCCTTGGCGAGAACGACGATGCTGCGCCCCTCGGGCGTCTCGTCGGCGAGCGACGCGAGCTGGGCCGCGTCGGCGAGCTTCTCGGCGGTGACCCCATCGGCGGGCAGGAAGGCCGTCGCCTGTCGGTTTCCGAGCGTGATCGTGCCGGTCTTGTCGAGCAGCAGCACGTCGACGTCGCCCGCCGCCTCGACCGCGCGTCCCGAGATCGCGATCACGTTCGCCTGGATCATGCGGTCCATGCCGGCGATGCCGATCGCCGACAGGAGCCCGCCGATGGTCGTCGGAATCAGGCAGACCAGCAGCGCCGTCAAGGTCGTCACGGTGATCGGCGCGCCCCGCCCGGCCTCGTTCACCGCGAAGATCGAGAACGGAAGCAGGGTGATCGTCGCCAGCAGGAACACGATGGTCAGCGCTGCGAGCAGGATGTTGAGCGCGATCTCGTTCGGCGTCTTCTGGCGGTTCGCCCCCTCGACCATGGAGATCATGCGGTCGAGGAAGGTCTCGCCCGGGTCGCTGGTGATCCTGATCACCAGCCAGTCGGACAGCACGCGCGTACCGCCAGTGACCGCGCTGCGATCGCCGCCAGCCTCGCGGATCACCGGCGCGCTCTCGCCGGTGATGGCGCTCTCGTCCACCGACGCGACGCCATTCACGATCTCGCCGTCGCTCGGGATGAGCTCGGCGGCCTCGACCAGGACCAGGTTCCCCTTGCGGAGCTCGGCGCTGGTGATGCGCGCGAAGCGTGCCGCGGCCGGGTCGAAGCTGCCGTTCTCGGGCAGGTGGTCGAGGCGCTTCGCGACGATGTCGCGCCGCGTCTTGCGCAGCGCGTCGGCCTGCGCCTTGCCGCGCCCCTCCGCCATCGCCTCGGCGAAGTTCGCGAACAGCACGGTGAACCAGAGCCAGAGCGAGATCGCGAGGATGAAGCCCGCGGGGGCTTCACCCTTGCCGCCGAGTGCCTGGAAGAACAGGGCCGTGGTCAGGACGCTGCCCACGAGGACGACGAACATGACCGGATTCTTGAACTGGTGACGGGGATCGAGCTTCTTGACCGAGGCGACGATCGCCCCGCGCACGATCTCCGGATCGAAAAGCGGACGTGCTTTCGTAGGTGTGCTCATGGAGCCGCGCCTTCCGGGTTCAAGCGCGCATCATCAGTTGCTCGACGATCGGTCCGAGCGCGAGCGCCGGAACGAAGGTGAGCACGCCAACGACGATGACGACGCCACACAAGGTGACGACGAAGAGCGGCGTGTGGGTGGGCAGCGTGCCGGCGCTCTGCGGAACGCCCTTCTTCTCCGCCATCGAGCCGGCGATCGCGAGGATCGGGATCGCGAGCCAGTAGCGCGCGAGGAACATCACCACGCCACCCAGCAGGTTGTAGAACGGAACGTTCGCGCTGAGGCCCGCGAAGGCGCTGCCGTTGTTGTTGCCCATCGAGCTGAACGCGTAGAGGATCTCGCTGAAGCCGTGCGGCCCATGATCCTGCAGGCTCGAGACCCCGGATTCGGTCACGACGGCGATCGCCGTCGCGCACAGCACGACCGCGGGCGGAATGAGGATGATCAGCGACGCCATCTTCATCTCGAAGGCCTCGATCTTCTTGCCGAGGTACTCCGGCGTTCGCCCGACCATCAGCCCGGCGACGAACACCGTGATGATGGCGAAGGCGAGCATGCCGTAGAGCCCGGATCCCGCGCCGCCGTAAACCACCTCGCCCATCTGCATGAGGAAGAGCGGCGCGAGGCCACCGAGGGGAGTGAACGAGTCGTGCATCGCGTTCACTGAGCCGTTCGAGGCGGCCGTGGTCGCCGTCGCCCACAGGGCGGAGTTGGCGATGCCGAAGCGCACCTCCTTGCCTTCCATGTTGCCGCCCGCCTGGTAGGCGGTCGCGACCTGGTCGGCACCGAGTGCCGTGAGCTTCGGATTGCCGACCTGCTCGGACTGGAGACAGAGGAGCAGCAGCGGCACGAAGAGCAGCGTCATCGCCGCGAGGATCGCCCAACCCTGCCGGGTGTCCGCGACCATGACGCCGAACGTGTGGCAGAGGGCGGCCGGGATCAGCAGGATGGCGAGCAGCTCCAGGAAGTTCGCGAGCGGCGTCGGGTTCTCGAACGGATGGGCGGAGTTCACATTGAAGAAGCCGCCGCCGTTGGTACCGAGCTGCTTGATCGCGACCTGCGATGCCGCGGGTCCCATCGGCAGCACCTGCTCGGTCACCGGCTTGCCATCGGCGTCGGCCGTCGCTTCGACGAGCTGCGCGACCTCGTAGGGCTTCAGGTTCTGCACGACGCCCTGCGAGACGAGCACGAGCGCCAGGACCAGCGACAGCGGCAGCAGGATGTAGAGGGTGCCGCGCACCAGGTCGACCCAGAAGTTGCCGAGCAGAGCGAGCGAACGCTGCCGGAAGCCGCGGATGAGCGCCACCAGCGTCGCCATGCCGGCGGCGCACGAGACGAAGTTCTGCACCGTCAAGGCCAGCATCTGCGTCAAGTAGCTCATCGTGGCTTCGCCGCCGTACCCCTGCCAGTTGGTGTTGGTGGCGAAGCTCGAGGCGGTGTTGAAGGACGAGTCGGCGCCGACGCCCGGGAAGCCCTGTGGATTGAGCGGCAGCACGCCCTGGGCGCGCTGCAGCAGGTAGACGGCCACGAGCCCGACGAGGTTGAACCAAATCATGGCGAGCGCGTAGCGCTTCCAGGTCATGCCCGCTTCGGGATCGACACCGCAGGCGCGGTACACGAGCCGCTCGAGCGGCCCCAGTACCGCATCGAGCAGCGTGCGCTCGCCCTCGTACACCCGCGCCATGTAGGTCCCGAGCGGCTTTGCGAGCCCGAGCAGCACGGCGAGGTAGAGCGCGCACTGGAGGATGTCGTTGGGCGTCATCAGAAGGCCTCCGGGTGGAGCAAGGCGACCACGAGATAGGCGAGCAGCCCCGCCGCGACGACTCCGCCGACGACGTAGAAGATGGTCACGACCGGCCCTCCCGCGAGAGGCTCTGACAGAGCGCGATCAAGCCGAGCGACGATCCGAACAGGACGACCGTCAAGAGTAGAGTAATCAGGTCCATGGTTTCCTTCCCCTTCCCCGGGGCCAAGAGCTGCGACCCTCGCTTGATGCACGCGCCATGCCAGGTCGCTGGATACGGCCGGCGCGCGCTTTCGTTCGCTTCGCCATGACCAGGCATCATGCACTCACGCCCAAACTGAACGACGGGGCGTTTCACATCGAATGGAATCCCCGCCGCCCGGCGCGCCGATGCCAGTGAGAGCGAACCGGGACTTGCTGGCACGCGAGGTGCACCCGCTTCGCGGTCGTGGGCAACCTCGTTCGCGATCCGCGGCTCATGAAGCGCGCGGCCAGCCCGAGCTTTCGGGCGAGCACGATGCGGGACGCGCTCGACCGTGCCCTGGATCGGCAGCCGCTCGAGGCCGGCGGCGCGAGCCGGACGGCCGTCCTCTTCCCGCTGCTCCGCCGGATCGCGATCGCGGTCCTGCCGGTGGTGGTGATCCTGGTCTGGATGTGGACCCTCGGAGCGCAACGCCGGGCCATCGAGGCGATGCCGCCCGCCGACCGGGCGGCCCTCTACGAGGAATCGCTCGAGGCCTTCAAGACCGCGTGCACGCCGCCGCGTGCCGGCCTGTTCGATCATTGCCGCGCCCAGGCCGACTTCCTCACCAACTTCGATCGCTGTGCCGACGAGTGCCGCAGCCTCGTGGCCCCCTTGCTGCGCTGGCGTAGCCGCTGACGTCGTCACGTCGCGCTCCTCCGATCGGGGCGGGCCAGCCCGTGGCGATTCACCCTCGACCAGAATGAACCGTCACCGTTCAAAGTGAACGGCTCCTGGTCACGTACACCACTTTTTTCCCCGCCGATACGAGCGCCGTGAAATGGCACACGCCCTGCTCCACCCGGTCTGTCCGACAACCGGCCCGGGGGATGCTTCCTCGGCGCACGCGAGGGAAGGCGAGGAAACCCCTGAGATCCCATGCTGTGACCGGCCTCCCGACCGGCGCCGACGAACCCGCCCAGCCTTCCGTCTTCGGTCCCGGCGAGGGACCGATCGCCCCCACCGAGCCGACGCTCTGGTCGCGCACGCGCGAGCGCTTCGTCGGGCGGCCGCGCGATCCGCTCGATCCGCACGTCTTCCACCAGATCTCGCTGGTCGCGTTCCTCGCCTGGGTCGGCCTCGGCGCCGACGGGCTGTCGTCGTCGTGCTACGGCCCGGCCGAAGCGTATCTCGCGCTCGGCGAGCACCACTTCATGGCCGTGATCCTGGCCGCGTTGATGGCGATCACGGTATTCGTGATCTCCGCCAGCTACGCGCAGATCATCCAGCTCTTTCCGACCGGCGGCGGCGGCTACCTGGTAGCGACCCACCTGCTCGGCTCCGGCGCGGGCCTGGTGTCGGGCTGTGCGCTGGTGATCGACTACGTGCTGACCATCTCGGTCTCGGTCGCGAGCGGCGCCGACGCCGTCTTCAGCCTGATGCCGGCCGACCTGCACGTCTACAAGCTGGCGGCGGCCGCGGTCGTCGTGGTCCTGCTGATCGTGCTGAACATGCGCGGCGTGAAGGAGTCGGTCACTCTCCTGCTACCGATCTTCATCCTTTTCCTGATCACCCACGCCGTGATGATCGGCGTCGCGCTGATCAGCAAGGCGCCCGAGGTGCCCGCGATCGTCGCCGACGCCTACGCCGAGAGCCAGAGTGCCGCCGGCTCGCTCGGCATCGGCGCACTGCTGCTCATGCTGATGCGCGCCTACAGCCTCGGCGGCGGCACGTACACCGGCATCGAGGCGGTGTCGAACGGCCTGCAGATCCTGCGCGAGCCACGCGTCGCCACCGGCAAGCGCACCATGCTGTACATGGCGGTGTCGCTCGCGCTGGTGTCGTCGGGCATCCTGCTCGCCTACCTGCTGATCGGCGTCGAGCACCGCCCCGACCAGACCATGAACGCGATCCTCGCCGAGCGCGTCAGCGAGGGCTGGCCCGGCGCGCGTGCGTTCGTCCTCGCGACCTTGCTCTCCGAAGGCGCCCTGCTCTTCGTCGCGGCGCAAGCCGGGTTCCTCGACGGTCCGCGCGTCATGGCCAACATGGCCGTCGACTCCTGGCTGCCGCGGCGCTTCTACCAGCTCAGCGACCGTCTGGTGACGCAAAACGGCATCGTTCTGATCGGCGGCGCCGCGCTCGCGGTGCTGGTGTGGGCGCGCGGCCACGTCAGCACGCTGGTCGTGCTGTACAGCATCAACGTGTTCCTGACGTTCACCCTGTCGCAGCTCGGCATGTGCCGCCACTGGTGGCAGGTGCGCAAGGAAGAGCCACAATGGCTGCGACGCTTCGCCGTCAACGGCCTCGGGCTCGCGTTGACGTCGAGCATCCTGTGCGTGACCGTCCTGCTCAAGTTCACCTCCGGCGGCTGGCTGACGGTGGTGCTCACCTCGCTGTTCGTGCTCGCCTGCATCGGGATCAAGCGGCACTATACGAATACCAGCATGCTCCTGAAGCGCCTCGACACGGCGCTGCTCGACATCCCGGTCCTGCCGCCGGCGCGCGGCGCCGACCGCAACCTGAGCGCGCCGACCGCCGTGTTTCTGGTGACCGGCTACAACGGCCTCGGCCTGCACGCGGTGCTCGGCGTGCCGCGCCTGTTCGGCGACCACTTCAAGAACTTCGTGTTCGTCTCGGTGGGCGTGATCGACTCGAGCCAGTTCAAGGGGTCCGACGAGGTCGAGAATCTCCGCCAGAAGACCACCGAGGACCTGCAGCTCTACGTCGACTTCGCGCGCGGGCTCGGCGTGCACTCCGAGTACTGGTACTCGCTCGCCACCGAAGCCACCCAGGAGCTCGAGAAGCTCTGCACCGAGGTGGCGAAGAAGTTCCCGCGCGCCGTGTTCTTCTCGGGCAAGCTGGTGTTCGCGAAGGAGAACCTGCTGACCCGGCTGCTGCACAACCAGGCGGCACACGCGATCCAGCGCCGCCTGCAGCTCGCCGGCCTGCAGATGGTCGTGCTGCCGGTGCGCGCGGTGGTCTAGGGCCGTGCCGTGAGGACTCCTCCGGCGCTCGATGCCTCGCTGACGCGCTTCACGTCGGCCGGGGGAAACGTGTAACGTACCCGGCATGGATGATCGCTTCGCCGCAGGAGAAGCATGAGAGCATGGGCACTGGCCTTGGCGTTGGTCGCCGCCGTGGCCGGGTGCCGCAGCGAGCCGGCCCTGCTCCGTCGCGGGCACGAAAAGGATCTCATCGAGGCGATCCAGCAGACGCTCCTCACGTCCGTCGAGGCCGAGAAGAGCGCGGTCCTCGCCACCAGCGACGAGGAGTCCGTGCAGATGGCGCGCGAGTCGCGGGATCTCGAGGTGAAGATCGACCGGCTGCGCGGCGAGCTGCGCGCGCTGATCCTCCAGGACGGGCGCCCCGTGGAGGTCGAACGCCTCGACGCCTTCGACGCGAGCTGGAAGGAGCTCACCACGGTCGATGAGCGCCTGCTCGCGCTCGCGGTGGCGAACACGAACCTGAAGGCGGCGCGGCTCTTGGCCCAGGAGGGGTTCGCCACGGTCGACCGGTTCGCCGTCGCGCTCGCCGAGATGCAAAGCGCGAGCACGGATCCCGAGACGATCCGCGCGCTCGGCGGCGCCTCGGTCGCGGCCTGGCGCGAGCAGGCGCTCCTCTCGATCCACATCCCGGCCGCGGACGAGACGGAGATGACGCGGCTCGAGCAGCAGATGGCAGTACTCGGCGCGGATGTCGACCGCACGCTGGCGAACGCCCGCGCCGCCGGGGCGGGGCCCGGGGACGCGCTCGTGATCGCGTCGAGCGCCTGGACCGATTACCGGCGGATCAGCGCGGAGGTCGTGCGGCTGTCGCGCGAGAACAGCAACGTGCGGTCCTTCGACGTCTCGGTGCACGAGAAGCGCAAGGTCACCAAGGAGTGCCTCGGCGCGCTCGCGGCGCTGGGGGAAGCCGTCGAGTCTGGACCGCGGCCCGCGCGCTGATACGAAGAAGGGCCAGGATGGCGGGCTCGATCGAACGGGAAGCCCGCGGGAGCGGTGAACCTGCCACCACGAGAGCCCCGCCGCGACGTCTCGCTGCCGAAGGCGCGGGCGCACCTCGAGCGGACGCGGCCTGAGCCGCGTCGCCGAGGTTGCCCCGGAGCACGACGCGCTTCCCAGTCGGGAAGCGATCGCCGCCGATGGGCAGTCGGCACCCGAAGTCGCCACGGCTGCTCACATGTCGCCCGCCGCCGGCGAGGATCGCCTCGGCGACGCTGGCCTTCGGCAGACTGGAGAGCTCGTGAGTGACCGTCCGGTCATCGCGTACGTCGTCCCACGCGGCCACCGCTGCACACCGTCAACCGGTACACGCAGTCACCCGCCGCGCGCCGGTCGGCGCGGAACGGCTCGCCTTCGCCGGGCCGCGAGGCGCGACACCCCGAGCCGCACTTCCTTCGCGGTGAACATGACCTCCTGCTGGCGCGCCTCCGGCCACTCGGCGAGCCGCGCCATGAGACCACCGAGGCGGCGTTGCAGCAGGTCGAAGAAGCGGTCGCGCCCGCCCGGCGCCACGGGCGCACGCCGCACCACGATGCGGATCACGTGGGTCTCCTCCTGACCGCCGCGCCACAGGCCGGTGGCGCCCTTGGAGATCGTCGCGCCGCCCTCGACGTGCAGCGGCTCGTCGAGCAGCTTCTGCACCGCGGTATGGGTCCAGATGCCGGCCGGAATGTAAATCTCGTACTCGGTGGCCGGAAACTCGTCGTGCTCGACGGCGACCCGCGCCGTCGAGCCACGTCGCAGGGGCCGGATGCCGTGCCGTGTCGCTCCGCGCAAGGTTCACCTCCGATCGGGACCCCGCGGATCCCGGGCGAGCGTCAGGAGACCATCTCGACGACCGAGTCGCCCTCGTGGCGCAGCCGGAACTTCGCGTCCTCGACCAGCTTGCGCTTGGCCGCGCGCTCGACGACGAAGTTGCCGAGGTAGAGCACGTCCATCTCCGAGCGCGTGAAGGTGTTGAAGGCGTTGAGCGGCGTCTCGACGATCGGCTCGCCCTTCAAGTTGAAGCTGGTGTTCAGGACCACCGGCACGCCGGTGGCCTGGTCGAACAGCTCGATCACCCGGTGATAGCCGGGGTTGGTGTCCTTCACCACCGTCTGCAGCCGGCCGGAGCCGTCGACGTGGGTGATTGCGGGAATCACCTCGCGCTTGTCCTCCTTCACCGGCACCACGTAGAGCATGAAGCGCGCCGGGTAGTGGTCGACGGCACCGGGCAGCTCGAAGAACTCCTCGCAACGCTCCGCGAGCACGCTCGGCGCGAACGGCCGGAATGCCTCTCGGAACTTTATCTTCGCATTGACGATGTCCTTCATCTCGGCGCGGCGCGGGTCGGCGATGGCCGAGCGCGCGCGGCCCCCACTCGAAGCGGCCGCGGTACCAGCCGCACACCCGCCCCGCGGTCAGGTCGTCGACGACGCGAGAGAAGAACGCCTCGTCGTCGTCGAACTGCTCGTAGGCCAGCCCGTTGGCGCTCAGGAAATCACCGATCTGGGACTCCGAGTACTCGCTGCCGAGGTAGGCGTGACCGAGTGCGGGGACGCGCGGCTTGCCGAGCAGGTGATGGTAGGCCCACAGCGCCGCCCCGATCGCGCCCCCGTCGTCGCCCGGCGCGGGCGGGATGTAGATGCTCTCGAAGCCCGCGTCGCGCAGGATCTTGGCGTTGGCCACGGAGTTCAGCGCCACGCCGCCCGACAGGCAGAGGTTGCGCAGGCAGGTGCGACGCTGCACCGAGCGGGCGAGCGTGATGAGCACCTCCTCGGTCACCGCCTGGATCGACGACGCGACGTCGCAGTAGAACGGGTCGAGCGACTTGTCGCCGAGCGCCGGGTCGCGCGGCTCGCGGCCCATCACCTGCGAGAACTTCGGCGAGATCGTGGTGTCCGGGGAGTACTGGAACGCGAAGTGGTCGAGGTCGAGCCAGTAGGATCCGTCCGCGCCGATGCGGATCATCTTCTTGATGCGGTCGACGTACCGGGGCTTGCCGTAGGGCGCCATGCCCATCAGCTTGTACTCGCCCTCGTTCACCTCGAAGCCGCAGTACGCGGTGAACGCCGAGTAGAGCAGCCCGAGCGAGTGCGGGAAGCGGCTCTCCTGCTCGACGTCGATCCGCGCGCCGCGGCCGACGCCGACCGTCCCGGTCGACCACTCGCCCGCGCCGTCCACGGTGATGATCGCGGCCTCGTCGTAGGGCGAGCAGAAGAAGCTCGCCGCGGCGTGCGACATGTGGTGCTCGCAGAACAGGATCTTGCCCGGGGCGACGCCCAGCCGCTCGCGGATCAGCGGCTTGATCCACAGCTTGTCGGTGATCCAGCGACGCATCGACTCGCGGAACACGCGGGCCGAACGCGGAAAGGTCGCGAACGCCGTGAGCAGCAGCCGCTCGAACTTCACGAACGGCTTCTCGTAGAACACCACCCAGGCGACGTCGTGAATGGTGATGCCGGCGCGAGCGAGCACGAAGTCGATGGCGAGCGCGGGGAAGCCGTTGTCGTGCTTGACACGCGAGAAGCGCTCCTCCTCGCCGGCGGCGACGACCACGCCGTCGTGGATCAGGGCGGCCGCGCTGTCGTGGTAGTAGAAGGAGAGCCCGAGAACGTACACGATCACCTCACGCCGCGTGGGCATGCATCTCGGGCAGCGCCTTGTCGGCGAACAGCCGCATGCTCGCCTCGGCCCGGTGCAGCGGCATCCCGCCGCAGCGGAAGACGCCCGGATACGGATCGCCGGGTCGCCGCATGCGACCGCGGGCCGGGGGAGAACCGGCGTTGGGAACGACCGATAAGGGGCATTACGTAAAATCGGGGCCTTGTGGCATCTACGAACGCCGAGAGGTCGTGCCTCGCCGTCACGGCGCGCCATGGCGACGAGCTCAGCGCCGCGCGGCCATCCACCACTCGAAGAGCCGGCGCACGCGGGGGGTGAGGCGGCTGCGGTTGTACGCGTCGGCGGCTTTTTTCAGCACTTCCGCCTGTGTCGGATACGGATGGATCACGGCCCCGATCGCCCCGAGGCCGCGCCCGGCGGCCATGGCGACGGTGACCTCGGAGATCAGGTCGCCCGCCCGGGCGGCCACCAGGGTCGCGCCGAGGATGCGGTCGGTCCCCTTCTTCAGGTGCACGCGAAGGAAGCCGTCCTCCTCTCCGTCGAGGACGGCGCGGTCGACCTCCCGCATCGGGACGGTGATCGTCGTCACCTGCTGGCCGCGCGCCACGGCCTCATGCTCGTAGAGCCCGACGTGCGCCACCTCGGGCGAGGTGTAGGTGCACCAGGGCACGTGCAGCGCGCTCGCCCGCTTCCTGCCGAGGAACAGAGCGTTGGTGAGGACGATCCGCGCCAGCGCGTCCGCAGTATGGGTGAACTGGTGGCGCGAGGCGATGTCACCGGCGGCGTAGATGCGCGGGTTGGTCGTCTGCAGGTAGTCGTCGACGGTGACGCCCTGGCGGCCGTAGGCCACGCCGGCCGACTCGAGGCCGAGCCCCTCGACGTTCGGCGCTCGACCGACGGCGAGGAGGATCGCATCGCAGGCAAGCCTCGCGTGCTGGCCGCCTGCGTCGCAGTCGAGAACCACCTCTGGCCCGCGTCGCTCCACCCGCGTGACGTGGCCGCAGAGCACCAGGCGAACGCCGTCGGCCGAGAGCTGCCGCGCGACGATCGCCGCCGCATCCGCGTCCTCCTTGGGCAAGGCGTGCGGCTCCGCCTCGAGCAGGGTCACCTCGCTGCCCAGCCGGCAGAAAGCCTGCGCCATCTCGCAGCCGATCGGGCCGGCGCCGATGACCGCCAGGCGCCGTGGCAGCTCCGTGAGCTCGAAGAGCGTCTCGTTGGTCAGGTAGCCAGCTTCCTCCAGGCCGGGGATCGGGAGGGCGGCCGCGCGAGCCCCGGTGGCGATCACCGCGCGCGCGAACTCGAGCCGACGGCCGTCCACCTCGAGGGTGCTCGGGCCGAGAAACCGTCCCTCGCCGAGAAAGACGTCCACGCCGAGCTTCGAGAATCGCTCGGCCCCGTCGTTCGGGGCGAGCTGCGAGCGCAGCCGGCGCATACGCTCCATCACCGCGGCGAAGTCGACCTCGACGCCGGCGACGCGCACGCCCAGAGCCCCGGCGCGCCGCGCATCCGCCGCGGCACGGGCCGCTGCGATGAGCGCCTTCGACGGCACGCAGCCGACGTTCAAGCAGTCGCCGCCCATCAGGTGTCGCTCGACCAACGCCACCTTGGCGCCGAGCCCGGCAGCGCCGGCGGCGGAGACCAGCCCGGCGGTGCCGGCGCCGACCACGACCAGGTTGTAGCGGCCCGAGGGCGTCGGGTTCGGCCAGCCAGGCGGGTGCACGTGGGACAGCAGGAGGCGATTGCTCTCGTCCTCCGGCAGCACGAGAGGCCGTAGGCCCCGCGTGGCATCGCTCACCGACCTGCGCGGCGAATCGCCGCGGCCGCTGCGGCTCCCATTGCTACCCGCTCCGGCTCCCGATGCCCGTGGGGCCTCTTCGAGCGTCCCCTGGACCACGCCGTTGGCCTCCGCGGTCGCCTCGGCGAGCGCTCGGCGTGCCACCCGGGTCACGTAGAGCGTCACCGCGACGGTCGCGGCCAGACCGCCGAAGTAGAGCATCTGCTGCGTGGCGCCACCCGACGCCCGGCCGGCCGCGAGCTCGGAGAGGCTGGTGATCAGCGAGCCGAGGTAGACGTACATCGCGGTTCCAGGGAGCATCCCGACCAACGAGCCGAGCACGTAGTCGCGGGTGGAAACTCGCGTGAGCCCGAAGGCGTAGTTCAGCAGGTTGAAGGGGAAGACCGGCGAGAGCCGGGTGAGCAGGACGATCTTCAGGCCCTCTCGCCCGACGGCTCGGTCGATGGCGGCAAAGCGCGGGCTCCCTTCGACGCGCGTGGCGACGAAGCCGCGGGCGAGCGTGCGGCCGAGGAGGAACGCCAGGGTCGCCCCGAGGTTCGCAGCGATCCACACGACGGCGGTCCCGACGCCGACGCCGTAGGCGAAGCCCGCCCCGAGGGTGAGGACCGACCCCGGGACGAAGAGCACGGTGGCGGCGACGTACGCGAGCGCATAGGCCACGATGCCGAGCCATCCGGCGCCGCGGATCCAGCTCACCAGATCGAGAAGGAGCTGCTGGAAGCCGACGGCCTTCATGGCAAGGGCGATCCCCGCCACGACGACGACTGCGATCAGGATTCTCACCCGGCCACGGGCCCGGGAAGGCGGCGGTGCAACGCTGTCCGGGGCCAGGTCCGCTCGCACAGGCTCGCGCATGGTTGCCTCTGACGGCATTATCATCCCTCGTCCGGCCAGCGAAGGGATGCCGGGCCGAGCTCCCGTGCCACGCGCAGCTCGGCGGCCCGCGCCGTCGGCGCCGTCCGGCCCGCGCTACACCACCTGCACCTCGCGCTGCTCGAAGAGGTGGTCGAGCCACAGCGAGGTGAGCTTCTCGGCGGCCGAGTTCTGGCGCAGGCGCTCGTGCAGGAAGTGGAAGTCGACGCAGTCGAGCTTCTGGTCCTGGTTGCTGCAGCTGAACACCAGCGACTCCTTGCCCGTGGCGGGGTCGACCTGGCGCTGCAGGCACTGCGAGCAGACCTCCTTCAACATGCACTGCATGGGGGAGTTGATCGAGCCGATGGCGACGTGGCCGGGCCGCAGCAGGTCGGCGAGCACGCCGTGGCGCGCCGCGCGCACCGCGTTCATCATCGGGTCGGAGCCGATGCAGATCAGGCGGTCGACCTCGGGGAGCGGGATCGGCACCGCGCCGAGCTCGCCGCGCCCGTAGCGCTCCATGGCCTGCACGACGTTGCCCACCACGCTTCGGTCCTGCGGCCGGCGCGCGGCGATCGCCACGCCCTCGTCGACGCTCCACACGACCAGGTCGCAGGCCTCCTCGATCGCGCGGCGCTTGAACAGGTCGCTCGCCCGGCGGTAGCCGGCGAAGTAGACCACGCGGTTGCCGCGCTGCTTCATCGCCGCGGCGATCGAGAACAGCACGGCGTTGCCCAAGCCGCCGCCGGCCAGCAGCACGGTCTCGCCCTCGGGGATCTCGGTGGGCGTCCCCGTGGGGCCCATGAGCACGATCTCCTCGCCCGGCTCGAGGATCGCGCACAGACGCGACGAGCCGCCCATCTCGAGGACGTTGAGCGAGATCAGGCCGCGCTCGGGATCGGTCCAGGCGCCGGTGAGCGCGAGCCCCTCCATGGTCAGGCGGATCCCCTCGACGACCTCGGCCGTGCCCTCGTAGTTCTGCACGCGGTAGAACTGTCCGGGGCGGAAGTTGCGCGCCGCGGCCGGCGCGCGCACGATCACCTCGACGATGCGGTCGGCGACGCGGATCGCGTCGACCACCACGGCGCGCAGGCTATCCTCGAGCACCTCGGCGAAGCGCACCCAGGCGTTCTCGCGCTCGGACTGCTCCTCGATCTCCTGCTCGGCCACCTCGCCCGCGAAGAGCCGCACGATCTCGCCGTAGCCCTGGCGCGCCGAGGCCATCGCCCGGACCACGTTGCCGGCGAACACCGGGTGCGCATCGCCGTAGAACGAGACCAGGCGGCCGTCCTTCTCGTACGAGGTGAAGAAGCCCATCTCGCCCTCGCCCACCGGCTCGAGACGCCGCGCGCCGCCCGGCCCGTCCACGACCCGGTGCATGGCGAAGCTGCCGTGCCGCTCGTCGATGGCGAAGCTGCCCGGGTGCTCCTTCTCGTAGACCACGTTGGGGTTCGTGCCGGCCGCGACGACCACGGCGCGCGCCGGCAGCTCGACCACGTCCGGGGTCTCCTTCCAGCGGCCATCGGCCAGCGACATGCGCCGGCACTCGAGCGCCCGGACGTGGCCCGTCTCGTCGAGCAGGCAGGCCACCGGGCTCATGCACTCGACGAAGCCGATGCCCTCCTCGAGCGACTTGATCACTTCCTCGTGGTTCAGCCGGTAGGCGGGCGAGTCCTGCAGGCGCTTGCGGTAGGCGATCAGCACACCGCCCCAGGAGCGCACCAGACGGGCGAAGTCGGGCGGGCGTTCGGCGGCGTGCGCCGCCGCGCGCTCGGCGGCCACCATGCGGCCGTGGTCGAGCCAGGTGCGCACCGTGCGCGTCTCCTCGGCATCCAGACGCGCCCAGATCGCCGCCTCGCCGATGCGCCGCTTCAGTCGCTCGAAGCGCTCGAGCGTCTTCTCCACCTGCGTCACGTAGTAGGCCTGCAGCTCGGTCGCCGTGTCGATCGCCGTGAGACCGCCGCCCACGACCACCGCGGGCAGCTCGATCTGCAAGTTGGTGAGGGAGTTCTTGCGGTAGGCGCCCTGCCCTTGCAGACCCATCAGGAAGTCCGAGGCCATGCGCACGCCGCGCGCCAGGTTGTTGCGCATCGGCACGATGGTCGGCCGGCCGGCGCCGGCGGCGACCGCCACGTGGTCGAAGCCCAGGCTCCAGGCGTCCTCGAGCGTCATCGTGCCGCCGAAGCGCACGCCGTCGAGCAGGCGGAACTTCTTGCGCCGCATGAGGATCACGTAGTTCACGTCGAGGAAGCTCTTGTCCCAGCGCACCGTGATGCCGTACTCGGCCACCCCGCCGAAGCCGAGCGTGGGGCGCTCGGAGAGCGGTCCGACGATCTCGCCGACGTCGCGGATCGGGCGCGGCACGCGCCGCTTGGCGCCACGCAGCGGCAGCGCCAGCGGCTCCACCTTCAGGCCCTCGATGCCGACCACGCCGAAGCCCTCGTTCAGCAGGTGCTGCGCCAGCGTGTAGCCGGCCGGGCCCATGCCCACGACGAGCACGTTCTTGCCGTTGTAGCGCAGTGGGTACGGCCGTCGCGCGTTCAGCGGGTTCCAGCGCGTGAGCAGCGAGACGATCTCGAAGCCGTAGGGCAGGCGCAGCACGTCGGTCAGGATCCCGGTCTCGATCTGCGGGATGTTCACCGGCTCCTGCTTCTGGAAGATGCACGACTTCATGCAGTCGTTGCAGATGCGGTGGCCGGTGCCGGCGAGCATCGGATTGTCGATCATGATGACCGCGAGCGCTCCGATCGGGTGGCCGCCGCGGAGAAGCGCGATCATCTCGGAGATCTTCTCCTCGAGCGGACAGCCCTCGAGCTCGATGCCGAGCGGGTTGCGCGCCACGGCGCCGTCCTTGGCCCGAAGCCCGACGCTGCACGAGTCCTTGCCGCGCTCGTGGCAGGTCAAGCAATAGTGCGCCTCGCGCAGGCACTCGCGAGTGGTGAAGCGCTGGTCGGTCAGATCGAAGCCGTCGCGGTGGCGGCGCTCCTCGGGCGGGCCGACGAAGAGCTCGGGGAGGTCCGGCCGGGGGCGGTTGCGCGGCACGAGATCGTCGTGGTCGACCCGGTGCGGCACGTGGAAGCAGGAGAGCCCGCGACGCCGCCGGGCGAGCTCGGGGTGGAAGGCGAGCGCACGGATCCAGGCCTCCACCGTGGCCAGACGGCGCTCGGCCCGGGCGGCCACCTGGGCAGCGTCGCTGGCGTCGGCGCCGGCCGGGCTCGCGCCCTCGGCCGCGGCCGCGGCCTGCAGCGTCGTGGTGACGACGGCGAGCTCGCGCTCGGGATCAGCAGTGAGCGTCGCGTCGGGCATCACCGCGTCGACCACCCCTCGGTAGGCGAATTCGAGCTCGACCACGTCCATGGTCCCCAGCGCCTCGGCCGAGGGCGGCGACTTGAGCACCTGGCGATCGAGGTACTGGCGCTTCCAGTCGAAGATCACCTGATCGCCGCGCAGGCGCGCGCACAGCGCCCCGTGCTCGTCGGCGATGTGGAAGAGGCGCGCGACGAAATCGCCCACATGCGGGGCCGCGCGCAGCAGGAGTTCGGCCTCGCGCAGCCGCTCGATGCTCCTTCCCTGCGCGGCGCGGTGGCTCTCGAGCTCCGCCGCCAGCGCGGGATCGGCGGCACGCAGCTCGGCGAGAAAGGCCGCGTCGAGCGCCTCCAGGCGGCGCACCCGGTTCAGGTCGGCGTACTTGAAGCCCGGCACGCCGAGCTGCAGGTTCCAAACTCGTGCTTCCTGGCGGGGATTCTCGGGCAAGTGCGTCAGGGCCATCGTCGTCTCACCTCACTCGGGCGAGATGGTGGCGAAAACCGGGCGGCGCCGCCAGGGGGCTGCCCGCGCCAGGAGCACGACATGGAGCCGCGTCATGCGCGCGGCTGCGCAAAGCCTGGCCCGGGAGGCTCACGGTGCGCCGACGCTCGATTCGCCTCGAGCGACGCGTGCTTGGAGCGGGTCCTCGCCGCCGCTCACTCGCCGGCGTACAGGGCTTCGATCTCGGCACCGTAGCGCGCCGCGACGACCTTCCGCTTGATCTTCAGAGTCGGCGTGAGCTCGCCGTCCTCGACCGTGAGCTCGTGCGGCAGCAGGTGGAAGCGCTTGATCGTCTCGTAGCGCGCCAGATCGCGGTTCACCTCGTCGATCGCCTGGCGCACGTACTCGCGAAAGCCGGCGTCCGCGGCGAGCTCCACCACCGTCGACGCCGCAAGCCCTCGCTCGCGGGCGATGCGCGGCGCCACGTCGGGGTCGAGCGTGAGGAGTGCGGCAAGGAACTTCCGGCGATCGCCGACCACCGCGGCCTGGAGCACGCCGGGGATCGCCTTCAGCATCGCCTCGATGCGCTGCGGCGCCACGTTCTTGGCACCGGCGGTGACGATGAGATCCTTCTTGCGATCGGTGATCCGAAGGAAGCCTCGCTCGTCCAGCTCGCCGATGTCGCCGGTGTGGAGCCAGCCCTGCGCGTCTTTCGCCTCGCGGCTGGCCTGCTCGTCACCGAGGTACCCCAGGAAGACGTGGCGGCCGCGCACGAGGACCTCGCCGTCCTCCGGCGCGACCCGGATCTCCGAGCCGGGAATGGCCACGCCCGTCGTCCCGGGCCGCCACGCGCGCTCGGTGCTGAGCACCACCGGACCGGTGCACTCCGTGAGGCCGTAGGTCTCGAGGATCGGAATGCCCAGGGCGAGGAAGAAGTCCTGCGTCGCCCGTCCGAGCGGTGCTGCGCCCGACACGGCGACGTGGCAGCGGTCGAGCCCGAGTCGCGCCCGGACCTTGCAGAAGACCAGCCGATCGGCGAGGCCCCAGCCCGCTGGCCGGAGGACCGCCGTCGACCCGGGCCGGCTGGCTCGCAGCCCCACGCGGCCGGCCGCGCCGGCGAGGGCTCGACGCCAGCGCGGCGCCCGGGCCGTCGCCTCGCGGATCCGCGCTTCGAATTTCTCCCAAACGCGCGGCACGGCAAAGAAGATCGTCGGGCGCACCTCGCGGAGGTCCTCGCCCAGCTTCTCCAGGCTCTCGGCGATGCTCACGCTCACCCCGAGCACCGCCGGAATGTGGATGGACATGAGCTGCTCGGCGATGTGCGAGAGCGGCAGGTAGCTGATCAGTTCCTCCTCGTCGCCGGCGCGAAACGCCTGGATGGCCGCATTGGCGGCGAATACCAGGTTGTCGTGGCTCAGCATCGCGCCCTTCGGCTCGCCGGTGGTGCCGGAGGTGTAGATGAGCGTCGCGAGCACGTCGGGGCGAAGCGCGGCGATGCGCACGTCGAGGTCGGCCCGAGCAGAGCGCTCGCCGAGCGCGAGCAGCGAGGCGAAGGATCGCGCCTCGTCCCGTGCCTCGCCGCCGTCCATGAAGATGCGCTGCCGAAGCGCGGGAAGCGCCGCCGCATCGAGCTTGACCGCGGTCGCCTGGTCCTCGACGATCGCGATCCTCGCACCGCAGTGGCGCGCGATGTAGGTCGCCTGCTCGCGCGTGCTCGTCGGGTAGATCGGCGCCGGGATACCGCCTGCGGCCATGACGGCGAGGCTGCTGACCAGCCATTCCCAGCGGTTGTGCGCCATGATCACCACGGCATCTCGGGGCTCGAGGCCGAGCTCCATCAGCCCGCGCGCCAGCCGCCGCACGCGCTCGGCGTACTCGGTCCAGGAGATCGGACGCCATGCGCCCGCCTCCCTGTAGCGCAGCGCGTCGCAGGTACCGCGCCGCTCGGCGGTGGCGAAAAAGTGCCCGACGATCGTGTCGTGCATGGCGCCTACTTGAACTGGTTGAAGCGCCGCTGAAACACGGTCGCCGCGATGATGATCTTCTGCATCTGCAGCGTACCGCCCGCGATCGGCCAGCCGCGGCTGTCGCGCAGCATGCGCTCGATGGGAAAGTCGCTGGAGTAGCCGTAGCCGCCGAGCATCTCCATGGCCATGTCGGTCACCGCCTTGGCCGCCTCGTTGGCCGCGACCTTGGCCATCGACGCCTCCTGGACCGACGGGATGCCGCGGCCCGCGTTCACGGCGGCGCGGTAGACGAGAAGGCGCGCCGCCTCGACGCGCAACGCCATCTCCGCCGCCATCAGCTGGATCGCCTGTCGCTCGCAGATCGGCTTGCCGAAGGTGTGCCGCTCCTTGGCGTACTCGACGGCGCACTCGAGCGCGCCCGTGGCCAGGCCGAGAGCCATCGTCGCGTTGCCGCAGCGTTCGATGTCGAAGCACTGCATGAGCGAGCCGAAGCCGCCGGCGGCGACCACCAGGTTCTCTTTCGGGACGACGCAGCCGTCGAAGATCAGGTCCGCGCTCGGGAAGCCGCGCATGCCCATGAAGCGCTCCTGCTTGCCGAACGAGAGCCCGGGCGTGCCCTTCTCGACGACGATGCCGCCGATGCCGGGCGCGCCGCGCACGTCGCCGAAGCGGCAGTAGACCATGTACGCGCCGGAATGTCCGCCGCCGGTCACGAAGCACTTGCGGCCGTCGATCCGCCAGCCTCCTTCGCACGGCTCGGCGCGCGTCCGCAGGTCGGTGAGCGCCGAGCCGGCCTCCGGCTCGCTCATGCCCACGGAGATCTGCAGGCGCCCCTTGGCCACCTCGGGGAGCCAGCGCTGCCGCTGCTCCTCGGTCCCGAAGAGCTCGATCACGCGTGCCGGGCCGACGTTCGACTCGAAGACCGGCGCCGCGGCGAGCGGCGAGACGGCCGCGAGCTGCTCGATGGCGAGGATCGCCAGGAAGAGCTCCTGGCCTCCGCCGCCGTAGCGCTCGGGGAGGCACATGCCGACCAGCCCGAGGTCGAACATCTTCGACACCAGCGAGTCGTCGGGCACCACACCCTCGCGGTCCCAGCGCGCGGCATCCTCCACCAGCTCGCGGCGCGCAAAGCTGCGCACCGTGCTCTGGAGCCGCCGCTCGTCCTCGTTCAGCGAGAAGTCCATCTCACACCTCGATGTCCATGTGACGCAGCAGGATCCGGTCGCGGATCGACGCAGGGAGCACCCGGTTCAGCGCCAGAAAGATCGTGCTCATGAAGTCGATCTGGTTGAAGAGCCTGGGCCGCTCGGCGGTGATGACCTCGACGTACCGCCGGGCGGCGCGGTCGGGGTCCGGCGCCCTTTCGATGAGCTGGTTGTCGCGATCGATGAAGCGCCGCACGCGCTCGCGATACGGCGATCCCGGCTCGGGCAGCTTCTGCGCCTTCGCCGCGAAGCCGGTCGAGACCTGCGCCGGCTCGATGAGCGCGACCCGGATGCCGAAGGGCTCGAGCTCGTAGCGGAACGAGAGCACCATCCCCTCGAGGGCGAACTTCGTCGCCGAGTAGACCGACTCGAAGGGGAACGGGATCCGCCCCACGAGCGAGGACACGGCGACCAGCTTGCCCCGCCGGCGCGCGCGCATCGAGGGCACGAACGCCTGAAAGACGGCGGCGGCGCCGATGACGTTGATCTCGAAGCAGCGCAGCGCCGCATCGAGGTCGACCTCCTCGAACGGCCCGAAGAAGCCCACGCCGACGTTCGACACCACGGTGTCGACGTGCCCGAAGCGATCCAGCACCTGGTCGCGGAAGCCGACGATGCCCCTGCGATCGGTGACGTCGAGCCGTGCCAGGTGGTGCTTCGCGCCGATCCCGTCGAGCTCGGCGGCGAGCGAGCGCACGCCCTCGGCGTCGACGTCGAACCCGGCGACCACCACACCCTGCTCGGCGAGCAGCAGCGCAGCCTTGCGCCCCATGCCCTGGCCCAGACCCGTGATGACGACGTGCTGGCTCATCTCTCCTCGCCCTCGTACCCTCTGGCTACGCGACCATCTGCGCGAGCGATCTCTCGAAGTCGGGATGGAGGAGCTCGAAGCCCGTGGCCGCGAGCTTGGATCCGTCCACCACGTAGTCGTCGCGCAGGTAGCGAAGCGCATCGCGCTCCAGATCGGGAACCGCCCCCCGCCATCGCGCCACGGCGCCCGAGGCGCGGGCCAGCAGCGAGACCAGCCCCAGCGGGAGGTGGACGCGCGGCGGCCGCGCTCCGAAGGCCTCCGCCGCGAGCCGGAGCGCCTCCTCGAGCGTCGGCCGCGAGCCGTCGACCACGTTGTACGCCTCTCCGACCGTCCCGTTGGCGCTCGAGAGGTGCACGAGCGCCCGGGCGACGTCCTCCACGCGCACGTTGGCGAGCTTCTGCCGGCCACTGCCGGGGATGGCGGCGATCGACGTGCGCCGCGAGAACGCCTTGCCCGCGCCGTCGTTGCAGCCCGGGCCGTAGACGGTGCACGGACGCACGACGACGGCGGGCAGCCCGCGCGCGAGCGCGGAGAAGATCTCGTCCTCGCCCGCCTTCTTGCTGCGCCCGTAGTCCTCCTGAGGCTCGCGCGGGCTCTCCTCGGTGAACGGCGCGCCGCGGTAGCGGCCGTACACGCTGGTCGAGCTCACGTGCACGAAGCGGTGCACGCCCGCCGAGAGCGCGAGCTGGGCGATGTGCCGCACACCCAGCACGTTCACCGGCTCGAGCGCCGCGAGCGGCGTGGAGAAATTGCAGACGGCCCCGAGGTGGAAGACGCGATCGACTCCGCCGTCGAAGAGCGCTGCGAGGGTCTGCGGGCGCGAGAGGTCCGCGGTGACCAGCTCGACGCCGAGCCGCTCGAAGAGCACCCGGCCGTCGGCCCCCACCGCTCGGTCGGACGCGCGGACGCGCACCCCCTGGTCGACGAGCTGGCGAACCAGGTGCCGCCCCACGAAGCCGGCTGCGCCGGTCACGAGCGCGATTTCGCCCTGGCTCGCCACGGTCGCGCCTCAGGCCGTCTCGAGGAAGCGCTGGGCATCGAGCGCGGCTTCGCAGCCGGAGCCCGCCGCGGTCACCGCCTGGCGGTAGCGCGAGTCGACGAGATCGCCGCACGCGAAGACGCCGGGCAGATTGGTCTCGCGGCCACCAGGGCGGCAGAGCACGTAGCCACGACCGTCGGTCTCCACCTGGCCGCGCACCAGCGCCGAGCGCGGCTCGTGGCCGATGGCGACGAAGGCGCCGTCCGAGGCGAGCTCGCGCGTGGAGCCGTCGTCTGCGCTGCGCACCCGCGTGCGCGCGAGCCTGCCGCTCTGGCCCGCCTCGAACGCCTCGACGACGTAGGGCGCCAGCACGCGGATCCCGTCGCAGGCGAGGACCCGCTCGCGCAGGGCCGGCGACGCGGCGAAGGCGCGGCGGCGGTGTACGAGCACCACGGAGCGCGCGTGCCGGGCGAGGCCCAGCGCTTGCTCCATCGCGGAGTCGCCGCCGCCCACCACGATCGTGTCGCGGCCTGCGTAGAGCGGCGCCTCGCACGCCGCGCAGTACGCCACGCCGCGCCCACCCCCGAGCTCCCGCTCGCCTGGCACGCCCAGCGCTCTTGGCGCCGCGCCCATCGCCAGGACGACCGCGCGCGCCACGATCTCGCGATCTCCGGCGAAGAGGCGGTGCGCGGCGCCGCGCTGGCGTGCGAGCTGCACGCGATCCACCTGCCGCGCCAGGAAGCGCGCACCGAAGCGGGCCGCCTGCTCGCGAAGATCGGCGATCAGCTCCGGTCCGAGGACTCCTCTCGGATAGCCCGGAAAGTTCTCCACCAGATCCGCGCCCGCCAGCAGCCCGCCCGGCGAGACGCCCTCGACGACCAGGGGCTCGAAGCTCGCGCGCGCCGCGTAGAGTGCGGCCGTGTACCCCGCGGGCCCGCCGCCGACGACGACCACGTCCTCGACGGCCCGCAGCTCCTCGTCCTCGGGCGCGACGTTCGCCCAGATGCTCACGGTCATACCGCCTTCGCCCGGGTGGTCATGGCTGCCTTCGGCTCGCCCGCACGCCCACCGCTACACCGCGTTCGACCAGGTGCTGCTCGCGAGCGGCGGCGCGATCTGCACGCGGCCCACCACCTCCGTCCCGATGCGGCTCGTCTGGCTGTAGGTCGGCCCGAAGGTCGGGATCCACACCGAGTGCTTGCCCGCACCTCCGGCGACCAGAATGCGGATGTCCTCGGGCGCGCGCGCGACCGGGATGCGGCCGCTCCACTCGTCCAGGAGCTCCTTGTAGCCGCCCCAGGTGCTCGCCTCGTCGAGCTTCTTCCTGCCGATGCGATCGACGGAGACCCGAGCGCGCTCGAAGAGGTACTGCTGCGCGCCCCGGCGCGAGAAGCCGCTCTTCGCGATCACCGCGGCGTGCTCCGGGCCGAGCACCACGAACTGGTCTCCGCCACGGTAGATCGTGTTTGCGCCTGGCGTGCACATCGTCTCGGCGATCGTGAAGAGGATCTCCTCGCCCGAGTCGCTGTGGTGATCGTTCACGTTGTGCGGCCCCTCGACGGCAGCCACGGTCACCGCGCTGTCGTCCGCCGCCAGGCCCACCGAGACGCGAAACGGCTCCCAGGGGCTGCGCGCCTCGTTCTCCGCGAAGCAGAAGCTCCACTTCGCCGGCGTGCCCTGCGTCGCCCGATCGATGGCGCCCTCCGCCTCACCGTCGCCGGGTCGCGCGCCGCCCACGTTCATCATCACCAGGCGCACGGCGCGGCCGATCGTGCCGTTGGCGCGACTTCCCTGGCCCATGCAACCGGCGCCGGAGCTCATGCCCGCCTCGGCGGCGGCCGCGCCGTGCACCAGCACCATGAGCGCGCACGGATGCGTGGTCATTTGCATGCCGTAGAGGTTGAAGATGGGGACCTGCATCGCCTCGATGGCGGCCTCGAGGATCGGCATGTGGCTCGGGAGGCACCCGGCCATGACCGCGTTGGCGGCGAGCTGGCTCACGGTGAGCGGCGCGCCGCGCGGTGCGATGCTCCCCAGCACGTGCTCGGCGCCGCGCAGCGCCGCGTTGCAGAATCGCGCCACCCGCTCCCGGGTCGGCACGACCACCGGGAGGCCGTCGGTCCAGCCCCACGCGTAGAGCTGCTCCGCGATCGCGCTCTCGTCGCCGTCGAGGGCGATCTCCTTCTGATCCGACCCGGGACGGGCGAGCGCGCTCATCGCCGAGCCTCCATCGTCGCCGCGCCGCTCGCGTCGCGGCCGGTGAGCGCCAGGACGACCTGGTCCAGGGTGCTCGCGACGACCTTCGCCTTGGCGGCCTCGGGCGCGATGCCGCCGACCGGGTGCTCGACCACCGCGAGGCCGAGCTCGTCTGCGCCCTGGATGCCGAGCACCTGCCGCGAGAACGAGTCGAACTGGTCGCTCGCCATGCCGCACACCGCGAGTCCGCGCTGCGCGAGCTCGACCATGTCGGCACAGGACCACGACGCGCACGAGCCGCAGTCGAGCATCGCGACGACGGCGGCCGCGCAGTCGCGAGCCATCTCGTCGAGCATCTCGACCTCGGCGCCGATCGAGGGAACGCGCTTCACGTAGAGACGCGGCACGATGCCGTAGCGGGCCATCAGGCCTTCGGCGACGCCCTCGAGGATCTGGTCCGCGTTCGTCTTGCTGTTGCTCAGGAACCCCACGGGCTTGCCGCGCAAGTCCTCGACGACGAGCCGCGCGGCGCGCCGGGCCGGAGTCTCTCCGCTCGTCGGGTTGACGACGACCATGGCTGCCACGATTCCCTCCTCGCCTTGCTGGCGAGCGCCCGGCGCGAGCATTGCTGCCTCCCCCGGCCTTCCGGCCAGATCACGCCGGCGCCTTTGGCCCGAGCGCCCGCGGGCGCTTGATGTTACGGTGAACGTAATATACGTGGCTCGCAAATAGCGCAACGGGCACGCCGCAGGTCGCCGGCGCCACGCGACATGGGCGGCACGGCCCCGCCGCGGGAGCTTTCGGGCTCTGCCCGCCCGTGCTTGGATTGCACCCATGAGCGATCGCCCATCGGCCCCCCCCGACGTCTCCCAGGTCGAAGCCGTCGCGCTGATGCGCCTGGTGCACGTGATCGAGGCGGCGAATCAGAGCCGCCCCTCGTCCGACCTCGATCTCCGCGCCCGCATGGTCATCCAGGACCTCGGGCTCGCCGGCGATGCGCCCATCGTCGAGGTGCGTCGCCGTCTCCAGCTCACACCCTCGACGATGACGAGTCTCGCCGATCGTCTCGAGCGCGGCGGCTACGTCCGCCGCCAGCCCCATCCCACGAACCGGCGCGTGATCGTCCTCGAGCTCACCGCCAAGGGAAGGCGCGCGTTCCGGGGCGAGCTCGACTTCTACCGCCAGCTCATTCATCATACTCTGAGCCCCCTGGGAGGCGACGCGCGCCACGTGGTCCTGCGCGCGCTCACCCGGCTACCCGCACCGCACGCCTGATGGGTGCCCGCGCGCGCCGAGCGAGCCGCCGACCTCACGACGCCAGGGAGCGCGCCGTGATCTTCTCGGCGAGGAGCGTCGCGTTGCGCGCGGCCAGTGCGTAGATCGACTCGCAGGGATTCACGCCGAGGCTCGTGGGGAACACCGAGCCGTCGATGACGTGGAGGTTCTGGAGATGGTGGTGCCGCCCGTCGGCACGGACGACCGAGGTGCGCGGATCCCCACCCATCGCGCAGCCGCCCAGCGGGTGCGTGGAGTTCAGATAGACGTTCGGCGAGCGCAGCTGGAGCGAGGCGATGCCGGCGCGCGCAGAGGACCACGTCCGGTAGGCCCGAGCATCGCTCGAGGCGGGGTGCACGCTCTCGGCGCCGGCCGCGAGCTGGCACTCGGCCATCGCCAGGTACGAGCTGCGGATGCCCTCGCGGACGTAGTCGTCGATCCGGTAGTCCAGAACCCCCGCTCCGTCGCTGCGCAGCCGGACGATGCCGCCCTGGCTCTGGTCGTTGAATCCGTCGCGGATCTGGGAGACCAGGATGTGCAGGCGCGGAAAGCGCCGCGCGTAGTCGGCCATCTCGACCCCCACGCCCTTCCAGAACATCATGCTCACCACGGGCTGCGCACCGACCACCTCCATGTTGAAGCCGGCGCGACCGGTGACCCCGTCGCGGAACGTGAACTGGCTCGAGTAGATCGACTGCGGCGCTCCGCGGAAGGGCTGGACGTCCTGCGGCATGTGGGAGATCGAGTAGTTGTGGAGCTGCAGGAACGTCCGGGCGCCGATGCGTCGGTGGGGATCGGGCACCCGCGAGCGCAGCAGCAACGCCGGGCTCTGGATCGCGCCGGCCGCGACGACCACCCACGGCGCGCGCAGGTGCACGCGGCGTCCGGTCGGATGCACGCCACGCGCGTCGAGCGCGAGCGCATCGACGCCGGTGACGCGATCGCCCTGGACGAGGAGCCGCTCGGCGCGCACGCGGGTGAGGAGCGTCGCACCGCCCTCGAGCGCGGCAGGCACGGTCGTCACGTCCATGCCCTGCTTGGCTGCGATCGGGCAGCCCAGCCCGCAGGCGCCGTGCCCGGCGCACTCGCGGACGTTGCGACGGATGGGGGCGTGCTGCCAGCCGAGCCTCTCCGCGCCGACGGCGAGCAGCTCGTTGTTGCGGTTATGGTCGAGCCACGGGGCGATGTGGAGGCGCTCCTCGACCAGCTCGAACCACGGGGCCAAATCCTCCGGGCCGAGGCCCTCGAGCCCGTGATGCGCTCGCCAGTGCTGGAGCGTCCGCTCGGGCGTGCGAAAGCTGCTCGTCCAGTTCACGACGGTCGACCCGCCGACGGTCCGGCCCTGCACCACGGTGAGCGAGCCGTCGCGCGTCGGGATCGCGCCGCCCTCCCGATAGAGGCGCGAGAAGCTCCACGACTCGCGCATCGGAACCTCCTCGGTTCGCACGTACGCGCCCTCCTCGACCATCACGACGCGCAGCCCGGCGCCGGCCAGGACCTCCGCCGAGATGCCGCCGCCCGCGCCGGTGCCGACGACGACGACGTCCGCCTCGAGGGTGAGGTCCTGGGTCAGCGCGCTGCCGGCATGGATGCGCGCCGCACTCACACTTCCCCCTCCCGCCCGAGTGGCCGCTCGACCGGCGGGCCCGGGTAGCCGATCTCCTCCCACGCGACGGGAAGGTCGAACCAGCCGATCACGGCCATCGAGTGGAGGAAGTCGTAGATGCGTCGCAGGAGGGGCACGGGGCTCTGGCGTGCTCTGCGCAGGAACGCCTCGACGCTCGCGGGCGAGGCGTCGCGCCAAGCACGCGCGGTGCCCAGGAGGAGCGCGCGGGCGGGGAGCGAGTGGAGCACTGCGAGGGTCACGCGCGCCTGGCGTTGGAGCGGCGGGGAGAGGCGGGCGACGTAGTCGTCGGCGGTCGCCATCGCGTCGTCGAGGGCTCGCTCGCGCGCCAGCCGATCCGAGGGGAGCAGCGGCCCGAGCACCACCGGCACGACGGCACGCAGGATCTCCTCCCCCGCCCCGGTGAGCGCACCCGCCCGCGGCTCGGGTGCGACCGAGCGGCTCATGCGGGCGCCCCTCGCTCGCTCGTGGCCCGCGTCGCTTTCGGGTCGGCCTGGCGCATGGTCGTTCGGGCGGCGTATTATACGCTGCAGGTATATTACGCAACTCGTAATATCGTGCCGGCCCCGCGGCACGCGCCCCGAGCCCCCAGGGAAGGCGCCATCGAGCCGCCGGCATCGGCGCCCTCGACGTCGGAGGGAAGGAGAGGCTCGGGCGTGCTCCGCGCTCGGCGAGCCTCGCGAGACCTCGTCTCAGAGCAGCTTGACGAGCGCGGAGAAGGCGCCGATCGCCGCGATCAGCATGCCACCCAAGCGAACGGTCATCCGGTGCTCGAGCTCCGAGAGCCGGGTATCGAAGCGCGCGCCCTGCTCCGAGATACGAGCATGCTGCTCGGCGAAGCGCACCTCGATGCGCTTCTCGAGCTCGACCAGCCGGGTATCGAGGTGCCGCTCGAGGCTGTCGATCCGGGCGTCGACCCGCTCGAAGCGCCCGTCGACCCTCTCGAAGCGCGCGTCGACCTGGGCGAGGCGCCCGTCGAGCCGGGCCTCCAGCTCCCGGAGATCGTCTTTCGTGGCAAGCGCGTCGGTCATGGCAGCGGCGAGCGCGCGGGCCTGGCCTTCGGCCTGCTGCTCGCTGAAGCCAGATTCGCGCAAGCGGCGTGCGTATTCAAGCGTGTCCAGCGCAGCTGCCATCGCTCGATCCCTCTTCCCCGCGCCGTCCCGCGCCCCTCGATTCGATACGCCGAGCCGAGAGCACGCCAGGGAGATTGGCTGGTACGCAGGCACGCATCAATGGCAGGGATGACGCTTTCGCGCCGATGGCTGCCGCGCGCCAGAGCTACGGCGCCACGCCGAAGAGGCGCTCGAAGTTGTCGGCGAGCCGCTCCTCGACCTCGCCGCGCGAGCAGCGCCACAGCTCGGCCGCGTAGTCGGCGGTGCCCGCGACGGTCGCCGGCTCGTTGGTCCGGCTGCGGTCCGGACCGAGGTAGGGGCAATCGGTCTCGAGCAGAATGCGGTCGCGCGGCAGCGTGCCCAGCATGCGGGTGAAGAGCTCGGAGCGCCGCGCGTTGGCCGGGATGGAGAGCGTGTGGCCATGCTCGGCGATCGACTGGGCGAGCGCGAGCTTGCCGCCGAAGCAGTGCCAGTCGACTCGCCGCGCGCCGAGCTCGGTCAAGACCTCCAGCGCGCGGCGCTCGCGCTTGCGCGTGTGGACGACGATCGGCTTGCCCGCGTCGAGCGCCAAGCGCACCAGCGCACGGAAGACCTCTTCCTGCCGTGCCCAGAGGGCCTCGGGCACCCAGTGGCCGTCGAGGCCGATCTCACCGACGGCGAGCGCTTGGCCGACGTTCGCTTCGAGCCAGGCGATCGCCTCCTCGGCTGTGCCTGCGTCGCGCAGGCCCGGGTAGTCGACGCCCGCGGCGCGCATCTCGGGTGCGACCGCGTCGACCGGGTAGAGGCCGAAGGCCGGGCGCACCATCGGGGCGCGCCGGGCGAGCTCGAGCACCGCCTGGTTGTCGCGGGGATTCAGGCCGTTGCAGACGATGGTGGTCACGCCGGCGGCGCGGGCGCGCGCCAGGACCGCGCCCTCCTCGGGAGCCAGGCGCGGGTGGGTCAAGTGCGCGTGCACGTCGGCCAGGCCCATCGCCGAGCGTCTACTGCGCTGGTCTGCCCCACGCCAGCTTCCCCACGTCGCCGCAGCGCAATGCGTCATCGAATGTCGGGCCAGGACGCAGCCAACCGCCCGGTCGGCGAAAAGCTGCTTCATGCCTTGCCGGCTTTGTGCCAACCTATCCCCCTCGCCCTGGCAAGCTGCAGGCATTCCAAGGAGGAAGGCTTAGAGATGATGCTCGCCCGTCGTGTCGTCCCGATCCTCGCTCTCGTCTGTCTCGCCACAGCGCTGCGGCCCGGCGCCGCCGCCGCGGAGCTGCGCGACGGCGAGACGCTGTCGAGCGAGAATTGGCAGGAGGCCGAAGGGCTCCTGCCGCCCGAGGTGCTCGATCATTTCAAGCGCGGCGACTATGCGATGAAGGTCGCCGACGCGTCGCTGCCCAAGTACAAGTCGCTCGCCTGGCCGACCGAGTTCAAGGAGGCGACCGAGGCGAACATCGGTAAGTACAAGCTCGGCCCCGCCGGGAACATCGTCAAGCAAGACGGCTCGCCGGCCGGGTTCATCATGGGCGCGCCGTTCCCCAAGATCGATCCGGCCGACCCCGATGCGGCGCGCAAGATCGTCTGGAACTATTACTACAACCGCTGGTACGACGGAGACGGGCACTTCTACGCGCAGATCGCCTGGCTGTCGCGCAAGAGCGGGCTCGAGCGCAACCTGATCAACGACGCGCATTTCCGCTACCTGCAGGGCTGGCGCGGCGCACGCGAGACCCCGAACCCGCTCGAGCTTCTGGTGCAGAACCGCGCCACCATCGTCGAGCCGGCCGACGTGAACGGCACCTCGACGCTCGGCTGGCGCTTCCGCGATCCGGAGAAGCGCGACCAGAACTGGGCCTACGTCCCGGCGCTGCGCCGCGTGCGCCAGACCTCGCCGTCCAACCGCTCCGACGGCATCCTCGGCTCCGACCTGGCCGAGGACGACGGCCAGTACTTCGACGCCAAGATCGAGGACTTCGACTTCAAGCTGCTCGGCGAGCAGGAGATGTACACGCTGGTCGACGGCACGGCGCTCGACGGCAAGGGCGAGCTCAAGGCCTTGCCCGGTGGCGGCTACCGGTTCGTGTGGGACGATTGCCCTTGGTACGCCTACGACGTGCCGGGCACGCCCGGCGTGCCCTGGTCGCCGATGCAGAGCCGCCTGGTCAAGCAGAAGCACTGGGTGATCGAGGCGCGGCCGAAGGACCGCTACTACCTGTTCGGCCGCATCCTCCTGCGCTTCAGCCAGGATACCCTGCGCGGCGCCTTCCTCTCCAAGTTCAGCTGGAAGGACGAGCTGCTGAACCTCTACCAGGTGAACGCCGGCGTCTACTGGAGCCCCGACGGAGGGAGGACCGGCATCGCCGCGGGCAAGGCGGTCCTCCAGGCCGTGGAGAACGTCAAGCAGGACCGCGCCACGGTTGTGCGCTTCGACCGAACCCCGGGCGTGCCTGCGGACTACCAGGTGCCGATCGACCCCGGCACCTTCGAGAGCACCAACTTGGTGCGCGCCGGCAAGTGACGCCGGCCTGATGCGGCCGCCCGCCCGCGTGCACCACGCACGGGGTGCACACGCGGGCGGGCGGCCAGGAATCGCGAGCGACTCCCCGCCGGATCGCCGCCACAGGAGGCTCCCCATGAGACCCGACGCCGCCCGCCCCTCTCTGCGCTCCGCCCTGGCCGCGGCCACCCTGCTTGGCTGGGCGCTCCACGCACCGCCCGCTGGCGCGCAATCCTTCGTCAACTTCGAGTCGGGCCAGGTGCGGCCGCTCGCCCTATCACCGGACGGCAGCCGGCTCTTCGCGGTGAACACGCCGGACAACCGCCTGGAGGTCTTCTCGGTCGGCGCCGGGGGCCTGACGCACGCCGAGAGCGTCCCGGTGGGGCTCGAGCCGGTCGCCGTCGCGGCGCGCAGCGACGCGGAGGTCTGGGTCGTCAATCACCTCTCCGACAGTGTGAGCGTGGTCGACGTCTCCGCGAGCCCGCCGCGCGTGGTGCGCACGCTGCTGGTCGGCGACGAGCCGCGCGACATCGTCTTCGCCGGGCCGGGCGGGGACCGCGCCTTCGTCACCTCGGCGCACCGCGGGCAGAACGGCGGCTTCGATCCGCAGCTCACCACGCCCGGTATCGGCCGGGCCGACGTCTGGGTGTTCGACGCCGCCAACCTGGGCGCCACGCTGGGCGGCGTGCCTCTGACCCGGATCACCCTGTTCGGCGACACGCCGCGCGCCCTGGCGGCGAGCCCCGATGGCTCGACCGTCTACGCCGCGGTCTTTCACTCGGGCAACCGAACGACCGCGGTCAACGAGCAGCTCGTCTGCGACGGCGGCTCCGGCGCCGCGCCCTGCTCGGTGTTCGGCTTCTCCATGCCGGGCGGCCTGCCGGCGCCGAACACGAACTTCGAGGGCATCCCCGGTCCGGAGACCGGCCTGATCGTCGCCTTCGACGAGGGGAGCGGCCAGTGGCGCGATCACCTCGCGCGGGACTGGAGCAACGCCGTGCGCTTCTCGCTGCCCGACCGCGACGTGTTCGCGATCGATGCATCGGCCGCGCTGCCCGTCGAGACGGCGAGCTTCGCCAACGTCGGGACGATCCTCTTCGACATGGCCGCCAACCCGGTGACCGGCAAGGTGTACGTGACCAACACGGAGGCGAACAACGCCGTGCGCTTCGAAGGCCCCGGCGTCTTCGGCGGCACCACCGTGCGCGGGCACCTCCACGAGGCCCGCATCACCGTGCTCGACGGCGCGAGCGCCGCGGCGCACCGCCTGAACACCCACATCGACTACGCCACCGTCCCCAGCCCGCCCGGCACCAAGGAGAAGAGCCTGGCGACACCCGTCGGCATGGCCGTCTCCAGCGACGGCACGAAGCTCTGGGTCACCGCCTTCGGCTCGAGCAAGGTCGCGGTGCTCGACACCGCCGACCTCGAGAGCGGCACGCTGGTGCCCGATGCGGCCGACCACGTCCCGCTGAGCGGCGGCGGGCCCACCGGCCTGGTGCTCGACGAGCCCCGCGGACGGCTCTACGTCGCAACCCGCTTCGACAACTCGATCTCCGTGGTCGACACCGCCGCTCGCACGGAGCTCGCGCACGTCGCAATCCACAGCCCCGAGCCGCCGGAGGTCGTCGACGGCCGGCCGGTGCTGTACGATGCCCTCTTCACCTCGAGCAACGGCGAGGCCTCCTGCTCCGCCTGCCACGTCTTCGGCGACCTGGACAACCTCGCCTGGGATCTGGGCAACCCCGACGACACCGTGCTGAACAACCCCAACCCGATTCGGCTGAACGGCCCGGTGGACCCGGACTTCCACCCGGTCAAGGGGCCGATGACCACGCAGAGCCTGCGCGGCATGGCGGGCCACGGCCCGATGCACTGGCGGGGCGACCGCACCGGCGGCAACGACCCGGGCGGCGATTCGCTCGACGAGAACGCGGCGTTCGTCAAGTTCAACGTCGCCTTCCCCGGGCTGGTCGGCCGCGCCTCGGAGCTGCCCGCCCAGGACATGCAGGCGTTCGCCGACTTCGCCCTCTCCATCGTCTACCCGCCGAACCCGATCCGCGCGCTGGACAACTCGCTCACCGCCGCGCAGCAGGCCGGCCGCGACGTCTACTTCGGCCCCCCGACCGACGGCGGGCTGAACTGCAACGGCTGCCACACGCTCGATCCCGCCCTGGGCTTCTTCGGCGGCGACGGCTTCTCGACCTTCGAGGGCGAGCCGCAGCTCTTCAAGATCGCCCACCTGCGCAACGTCTATCAAAAAGTGGGAATGTTCGGCATGGCGCGCGTCGCCGGAATCGGCTCGGGCGACAACGGGCACAAGGGGGACCAGATCCGCGGGTTCGGCCTGCTGCACGACGGCAGCATCGACACCACGCGGCGCTTCCTGCGCGCCATCGTGTTCAACACCACGGACGTCCAGGAGCAGAATCTCGAGCAGTTCGTGCTCGCCTTCGACTCGAACCTCGCGCCGATCGTGGGCCAGCAGGTGACGCTCGGCTCGAGCAACGCGGCCGTGGCCGGGCCGCGCATCGACCTCCTCCTGCAGCGCGACGACGCCGGCGAGTGCGAGGTCGTGGCCAAGGGCAACGTCGGCGGCATCCAGCGCGGCGCGGTGCGCCTGCCCAGCGGCCAGCTCCGCTCGGACCGGGCCGCCGACCCGCTGCTGAGCGACGCCCAGGTGCGCGCGTTCGCGGCGACGGCTGGCCAGGAGGTGACCTACACCTGCGTCCCACCGGGGTCGGGGACGCGCATCGGCATCGATCGCGACCTGGACGGCTACTTCGATCGCGACGAGCTCGACGCGGGCAGCGACCCGGCCGATCCGTCGAGCACCCCGGTCTCGCCCACACCGACCCCGGTGCCCACGGCGACACCGACCCAGGTGCCGACCGCCACACCGACTGCCACACCGACCTCGGCGCCGACCGCGACGCCGGCCCCCGTGACGCCGATCCGCGCCAGCGCGCTGTCGCTGCGCGACGATGCCTTCGTGCCCATCGATCTCGATCGGCGCCGCCTGCGCTTCCGCTCCGCCCCGCACCAGGGATCGCCGAGCGGCGTCACGCAGCCGGCGCCGGGCAGCGTGGGCGATCCGACTTCGGCCGGCGCCTCGGGCGGCGGTGCGACGCTCACCGTCTACAACGCGGCCGGCGCCCCGCAGAAGGTGGTGCTCGCCCTGCCCGCGGCGCTGTGGAAGATGGTCGGCGCCGCCGGGGGCCCGGCCTACGTGTATCGCGACCCGCAGCGGACCGCGGGCGACGTCACCTCGGCGACCCTGCGCAACGGCCGCTTGACGGTGAGCGGCAAGGGGCCCGGGCTCTACGACCTCGCGGGTGCACCGCAGGGCTCGATGGCGCTGCGCCTGCGGCTCGGCTCGGCGAGCGAGCTCTGCGCCGTCGCCGCAGCGCGCAGCCCGAGCTCGAGCAACGACACGCTCGAGCGCTTCGTGGGCACGCCGAACACGCCCCCCCCGGCAGCCTGCCCGCCCGTGCCCTGAGCGAGGATCTCGCCCGACCCCGTCGGGCGGCGAGCACAGCCAGTCCCAGCCGGCCCGGCTCCCACCGGGCCGGCTGGGAGGCGCGCCGAGGGTCGGCGGGCACGCAGCCGATGCGGCACGCCGCCGCACGGCGCCCTCGGCCGCTCCTCAGATCGGCAGCCCGAGCTCGCCCAGGCCCCGCGATGCGGGCGGCTCGGCTCGCCGCTCGACGAGCAGGAAGATGTCGTCGCCTCGCTGCTCGAGGTCGTGGCCCTGCGCGCGCATGAACTGCCGCAGGGGCTCCTCGTCCGTCTCGCTCGACCAGACGTACTCGGTGCGCAGATCGGCGACGTGCAGCCCGGCATCCTCGACGAGCAGGCGCAGCTCCGCGACCGTGAGCTCGCGGAAGTGCCAGGGATGGAACCACGGCGCGGGGGACCAGGACGGGCCCTGGGACGGTCCCGGGGTTGCGCCTCCGTTTCAGGTGGCGTAGTGCGCCCGCACGGTGACCGCCGAGAGCCTGCCAGCAGCCGCGCCGACGGAGAAGGCCGCCCCCTCCGCTGCGGCGCACGGCTCGGGCCGGCCGCTCCTCCAGTGCACGGCGGCGTTCGCCGCCTACGCCGCCCTCTTTGCGATCCTCGCCTGGCCCTGGCTACGCGTCATGGACCACGCGGTGCCAGTCAACGACCTCGAGGGAACACCCTCGGACATGCGGCTGATCATCTGGATCCTCGCCTCCGTGGCCCGTGCCCTGTGGAGCGATCCCCGCCACCTGTTCGACGCGCCGATCTTCTTCCCCGCACCGCTGCAGCTCGCCGGCTCCGAGGCCCTCCTCAGCACGCAGCTCGCCTTCGCGCCGCTCTTCCTGGCCGGCCGCAACGCAACGCTGGCCGCCTGCGCAACGCTGCTCCTCTCCTACCCGTTGGCGGCGCTCGCGATGAGCCGCCTGCTGCTCGCGCTGGGCTGCCGGGCGAGCGTCGCCTGGGTGGGTGGCCTGCTCTTCGCCCTGGGTCCGCTGCGCGTGCCCGCAAACCTGCAGGCGCTGCAGTACCCGAGCCTCTACCTGCCGCTGCTCGCCCTGGCGCTCACCCACCTGCGCAGGACGCCTGGCCCGGGCAATGCAGCGCTGCTCGCGCTGGTAGCGGCCTTAGCCGCGACCAGCTCCTTTTACATGGCGGCGATCGCCGGCGTCGCGGCGATGCTCTGGGGTGCTGCCGAGCTCGCGCGGAACACACCAGGCCGCGCCCGCTTCGCGGCGCTCGCCTGCGCCGCCGCCGTCGTTGCGTCGGCGACCCTGCTCGCCGTGGCGCTCCCCTACCTGGTGCGCGGCGCCGCGGGCGTGCCGCGAGTCCTGGACGCGCTCGACGATCCCGCCCTCGCCACCGTGTTCGCCCGCAACGTCGTGCGTGCCACGCTGGCCTCGGGCTGGGTCACGATCGCGCTGGCCGCCGGTGGATGCGTCGCCCT